>CAZBEQ010000030.1:23622-42158 GCA_964490975.1 uncultured Oscillospiraceae bacterium
GTCCCGCCGGAATGCCGTCCCGCCAGAAGGCGTCCCGCCGGAATGCCGTCCCGCCAGAAGGCGTCCCGCCGGAATGCCGTCCCGCCGGATCAGTCAAGTACCCATCATTTCGGACTGGAAAAGTTGAGTTAAGTTCTACTACCGGAATATTTCAGAACCAGGGGCTAGTGTCAGGCCAAACGTCAGGGCCCAAACCGGGACAGGGATTCGAAGCGGGGTAAAGGTTTAAACTGAGCTGAAAATTATGAGTTGATGCAGGCCGAGGCTTGAAAGCAGGACATTGCACGAATATACTTTGTTTATATACCTAACTTTGGTATAATATAGATAGATTGGTTACACTAACTGCGCAATAACGGAGGGGTGCTTATGGGGCTGCACAATTATCTTATGACTGTTCGAAAGCTGAATAATATGGGACGGTGGTCAACGGACTTCATGCACCAGAGAGCCACGGTCAGCGAGCATTCCTTCTTCGTATCGCAGATAGGACAGATGCTGGCGCTGATAGAGGAAGAGAATGGCAACACTGTGGATTGGAGCAAGCTATTCAAGAAGCTGCTCAATCACGACGTTGTCGAAGCCATGACCGGCGATATAATCAGCACTGTCAAGCATAAAAACGAACAGCTCAGAGACATGCTGAGCATGCTTGAAAGGGAGATCGTAGAGGAGAACCTGCTTGTGAGCATGGAGGAGCCCTACAAGAGTATTTACCGGGAGATACTTTTTGATGGCAAGGATGATACACTGGAGGGGAAAATACTTAAATGTGCAGACTATATCGATGCAATCGTTGAGTGTGTTAATGAGGTCAGACTGAACAATATGGAGCCGTTTGTGCTCAAATATCACTCAATAGTCGGGAAACTGGTGGAATCTGACCTGTTAAGCGCAAGGTATTTTACGGAGAAGATCCTGCCGGAGCTGGTAAAGGACTGTAAAGCCCTGGAATAGTATGCGGGCGGCAGGAAGCGGTAATATGAAGTATAGCAGGCCGATGTATAAGCCATCGAAACAACACGGCTAGAACTAAAACAAAAAGAGGTGCATTTATGCTGACAAATATCGATATCAGAAAGATAATACCGCACAGGTATCCGTTCCTGCTGGTGGATAAAGTCATTGAGCTTGATCCGGGCAAAAGGGCGGTTGGAATAAAAAACGTGACAGCCAATGAACCGTTTTTTCAGGGCCATTTCCCGGAATATCCCATTATGCCTGGCGTACTTATAGTGGAAGCTTTAGCACAGACAGCAGGTATAGCTGAAAACGCGGAAGCGGCTCAGGCAGATGACGGCAGTGGTGAAGCAAAGCTAGGCGTATTTGCCAGCATAGATGAAATGAAGTTCAAAAAACAGGTGATGCCGGGGGATACACTCCGCCTTGAAGCGGAGATACTGTCTTCAAAGATGGGTATAATAAAAGCAAAAGTCAAAGCAACAGTTGATGAAAAAATTGCAGCTGAAGGAGAGATTCGCTTTGCCATGACTTCTGTCAAAAAGTAAAAATTGTGGTGATAAACTGCAGTGCATAGAATTTCAATTATAGTACAGAGATTCATCGATAATTGAACTGGAGTCAGATAATGGTAAATAATTTTGCGTGATAATGGCGCATAACCCATATTATGTAACGTAATTATGCGCTAAAGTTAAAATACGATGCAGTCGTCTGTACAGAACTGCACTAAAGTTGAAATACGATACAATGTAGCCTGCTGAGTATACATCCTTCTATCAAGGCCTCAGCTCAGCCGGCTGCTAGTTTTTTTCTTACCTCCAGGAACATTTCCCCAACCTTATATATATCTCCGGCACCCATAGTGATTACGATATCTCCGGATTGGACGCTTTTATCAAGGCATTCAACTATGTTACCAAAATCCTTTATATACATTACTTTTTTGCCTGTTCGTGTAATCCTGTCGGCAAGCATGGAAGAGCTAACCTCACCGTTATCGGCTTCACGGGCAGCATAGATATCTGTAAGAATGACTATGTCAGCTTCATTAAATGATGTAGTAAAATCATCCATAAGGCTTTTGGTCCTTGAATAGGTATGGGGCTGGAATACACACCAGATGCGTCCGTGATTCACATTGCCGGCAGCCTTCAAGGTGGCGGCTATTTCGGATGGGTGGTGAGCATAGTCATCAATGACTGTGACGCCTTCGCTGACACCTTTTATCTCAAATCTCCTGCAGGTTCCGCCGAACTTCTGGAACGCTCTTGCCGCAGCCGCGGGAGTACAACCCATGAAGCTGCATGCTGCAATTGCTGCAAGGGAATTGCTTACGTTATGTATACCTGGCACTTTGAGTCTGATCTCAATGACCGGTTCGCCGTGAAACAGAAGGGTGTATGATGCGCAGCCCATTTCATCAAATGCTATGTCTGCTGCACTCCAGATACAGTCACTGCTCTTTAGTCCATAGGTCACTTTGTTGCACGGGATATCACTGATAACAGCAATGGCAGAGCTATCATCCGCGTTTACGACTATACAGCCATCTTCAGGCACAAGAGAAGCAAACTTGCGGAAGGTCTCCCTTACATCGTTTATATCCCTGAAATAGTCGGCATGATCAAACTCTATATTTAATATAACCTCGAGCTTCGGATGAAATTTGAGAAAGCTGCCGGTGTATTCACAGGCTTCAGCTATAAAATAATCGCTCCTGCCGATCCTTGTTGTTCCTCCTATTGCAGTAAGCTCGCCGCCTATATGGATCGTGGGGTCGAGGCCATCCTCGAGCATTATCATAGATATCATCGAGGTAGTTGTAGTTTTGCCATGAGTACCGGATACTGCAATGCTCCGGGGATATTTTTTCATTATTTCGCCAAGCAGCGTCGCTCTGTCAACGCAAGGTATGCCTGCTTTAACAGCAGCAAGCAGCTCCGGATTGTCTGCCTTGACTGCGGCTGTATATACAACCAGATCCGCGCCCAGGACATTCTCGGCATGATGCCCGATAATAGTTTTTATACCCAACCTGTCAAGCCTTTGTATTATTGAAGAAGAAGGCTTCATGTCAGAACCGGTTACTGAATAACCAAGGTCAGCAAGTATTTCGGCCAGCCCGCTCATGCTTATGCCGCCGATACCGGTAAAATGAACCTTCTTTATTATTTTAGAGCTCAAAAGTCCGTCTGTCTGCAAAATTAAACACTCCTTGACCGAATATTGATATTTAAATCATACAATAATTATTTGTAAAAGTAAAATAGGACTGCATATACGATAAGCTTTGACAATTGTCTTATATAATATGCTAACAAGTAAGTTTTTGAGATAGTAAATTAGGAAATATGGTGCCAGGCACAACAGATAGACAGTTATGCAGTTTCCCAATAACTGTCTATCTGTTGTGCCTGGCACCATATTGTTAAATTGTTCGGGTTAATATATTATATTTACAGAAATATCCCCGAGGTGAGTGATGATATGGAAAAAATGCAAAGGAATGAAAGAGTGTCCATATTGCAAAGAATATTTAGCGAAGCTCCCGGAAAGGCCTTTACACTTGGCTTTTTCACGGAACTGCTGGGCTGCGCAAAATCTTCGGTGAGTGAGGATATAGATATTATCAGGGGTTCTCTTGAAAAATCGGGAGCAGGGACGATAGAGACAATACCAGGAGCGTCGGGAGGTGTCCGCTATATTCCGCTGCTTGATCCGAAAATGGCGCTGGATCTTGCAAAAAACCTTTGCTCTGAGCTTTCGAAAAAGGAAAGGATATTGCCCGGTGGATATCTTTATATGCTGGACATAATCTATGATCCCGACATAGTATCGGAAATCGGTAGGTTTTTTGCGGGACTATTCTACAACAGGGGTATAGATTACGTGATCACTGTAGAGACAAAAGGTATACCTTTAGCGTTTATGACTGCCAGATACCTGAACAAGCCCCTTGTGATAGTACGTCACTATAATGAAGCAACGGATGGCGCCTCGGTCAATATCAACTACGTATCGGGTTCGTCTAAAAAGATACAGACCATGGTGCTGTCAATGAGGTCACTCAAGCATAATTCGAGACTTCTTTTTATTGACGATTTTATGAAGGGTGGAGGGACGGCCAAGGGTATACTTGACCTTGCCAGGGAATTTGACTGTGAGGTTGTCGGTACGGGTGTCCTTGTACAGACCGAAGAACCACGTAAAAAACTTGTAAATGACTGCTTCTCGCTGCTGACGCTGCATGAGGTCAATGAGGCCTTAAGTACTACCATTATAAACCCTGACAGTAGGGTGCATAATATTGTGTAAAGATATATTTCCATCTAATGGTGATTTATTATAAAAAAGCTAAAAAATAAGAAGGAAATTGTTAATTTATATAGAATATATAAAAATACATAATTTATGAAAGGTGGTAGCAGAAATGGAAATCACAGATGTCCGCATAAGAAAAATCGATGTTGAGGGCAAAATGAAAGCGGTTGTTTCAGTAACCTTCGATAATGAGTTCGTTGTACATGATATCAAGGTTATAGAAAGCCAGAGCGGACTTTTTATAGCGATGCCGAGCAGAAAGACTCCAGACGGGGAATTCAAGGATATCGCCCACCCGATAAATGCTGTCACACGAGATAAAATTCAGAAAGCTATTCTTGACAAATATGTTTCTACAACATCATCTGAAGAATAAAACTCTAAAGGCACTTTTAACAGAAGTGTCTTTTTTGTTTTTCAGGTCGATATGATGAGGCGAAAGGTTCCCTACACCCCTATAGGTGGCGGGTGCTGATTTGCCTTTCAGATATTTTCTTTCGGTTAGCCGAAAGAAAACGATGACAGCATATCTCCCGCCTCGTTGAAACACTGCTGACAGCATAAGAGTTTCCTTTGAAAGTTTTATGCTTGGGTAAGAAAATTTTTCGACTAAGCATAATTTGCGAAGCAAATTATCGCGAAACGAAAAATTTTCTATGAACCGAAATGTTATAAGTTGAAATAAATCTTAAAAAGTGTAATAATATATGCGAAACTCCGAAAGGAATCGCATGATATGATTAATGTTACTGCTCTTATTCTTGCTGCCGGTGAAGGCAAAAGGATGAAATCGGACAAGGCCAAGGTGCTGCACCAGGTCTGCGGAAAAGCTATGATCGAGTGGGTGTATGAAGCAACGCTTAAGGCGGGTGTCGAAAAATGTGTTGCCATTGTAGGCTATAAGGCTGAGCAGGTCAAGAAGTACATGGGTGACAGGTTCGAATATGTGCTGCAGGAGCAGCGCCTTGGGACAGGACATGCCGTACAACAGGCACGCAGCTATATAGAAAATGGAGGATATATTCTCATACTATATGGTGATACACCGCTGATCTCAACAAAAACCATAAAAGATGCAATTGATTATTTGACAAGTGAAAAACTGCATGCTGTTGTGATATCCGCTGAAGTAAAGGATCCTTCGGGATACGGGAGGATAGTAAGGGACAGCGAGGGCCGTTTCCAAAGGATCGTTGAGCATCGGGATGCAAGTGAGGCTGAAAGAGCAATAACGGAAATAAACTCCGGGATGTACATCTTCTCTGCAGGTGAATTGGCTCAAGCGCTGGATCTGCTTAGGAATGATAACGACCAGGGAGAATACTATCTGACGGATACTTTGGAAATTATTCTTTCAAAGGGATATAAAGTAGGAATATTTAAAGCAGTGGACAGCGACGAGGTACTTGGAGCAAACGACCCTGACCAGTTGGAACAGATAGCCTCAATACTTCAAAGAAGGATAAATACATAAAGCTTGTGCAATAATGGTAACAGAATAAATAATATTATATTTAATATCATAAATTGTTAAAGGAGCATCAATATGAATCTGCACGGCAAGGACATAAAGATTTTTTCCGGTAATTCCAACAGAAAGCTTGCTGAAGAGATCGCTGAAAAAATTGGCCTGCCGCTTGGCATGGCTACTGTTGGAAAATTCAGTGATGGCGAATCTGCTATAAATATCGGGGAGGTCGTCAGGGGTTCCGACGTTTTTGTGGTTCAGTCAACCTGCACACCGGTAAATGACAACCTAATGGAATTGCTTATTATGATAGATGCTATCAAAAGGGCTTCCGCAGGCAGAATAACAGCTGTTATTCCTTATTTTGGCTATGCACGCCAGGACAGGAAAGCGAAGGCCAGAGATCCGATTTCGGCTAAGCTTGTGGCAAATCTTATAACTACAGCGGGAGCGGACAGAGTATTGACGATGGACCTTCATACTCCACAGCTGCAGGGCTTTTTTGACATACCTGTGGATCACCTGCTGGGTGTGCCGGTCATGGCAGGATATTTTCAGGAGAAATTCACTGATACCAGCGATGTTATAGCGGTGTCTCCTGATGTGGGCAGTGTTACACGTACCAGAAAGTTTGCTGAATGGCTTGATATACCAATAGCCATAATAGATAAGAGAAGACCCAAGGCAAATGTAAGCGAAATAATGAACGTGGTCGGTGATGTTAACAATAGGAGGGTCGTACTTATAGACGATCTTATCGATACGGCGGGGACTATTGTAAATGGAGCGAATGCGCTGATGGAAATGGGCGCAAAGGAAGTTTATGCATGCTGCACCCATGGCGTGCTCTCCGGTCCGGCTTGCAAAAGGATAGAGGAATCCTGTATCAAAGAGCTTGTTACTCTCAATACCATACCACTGCCTGAAGAAAAGCCTACAAGTAAAATAACATCCCTTTCTATAGCGGCAATTTTCGCCGAAGCAATTGAGCGAATCTATGGAGATATTTCCATCAGCTCGATATTTACGCAGAAGGAATGAGCAGTCCGGGGGTGCTTTATTGGAAAAACTGACTGTTATCGCCGGCCTGGGCAATCCGGGAAGCAAGTATGAAAATACGAGGCATAATGCAGG
Source organism: uncultured Oscillospiraceae bacterium (assembly GCA_964490975.1). Taxonomy (GTDB): domain Bacteria; phylum Bacillota; class Clostridia; order Acetivibrionales; family DTU013; genus DTU013. The sequence goes on from CAZBEQ010000030.1 coordinate 30,509, forward strand.
CTTTATAACTGTTGACCTGCTTTCAAAAAAGCATGGTATAAGGGTTGATCGTCTTAAGCATAAAGCATTGATCGGAGACGGCTCAATAAACGGGGAAAGAGTGCTGCTTGTAAAGCCGCAGACCTTTATGAACCTCAGCGGTGAAAGTGTGCGGGATATAATGCAATGGTACAAGGTACCGATTGAAAATCTTATAGTGATATATGATGATGTAGATTTGCCGGCCGGAACACTGAGGATACGCTCCAGGGGCAGCTCCGGGACGCATAATGGCATGAAGTCTGTCATTTACCAGCTGCAGTCGGATGAATTCCCGAGGATCAGGATCGGTATCGGAAAAGCTCCGGAAGGCTGGGATCTTGCTGATTATGTCCTTGGCAGGTTCAGTGTCGAGGAGGCACCGGCAGTGGGAAAATGTATCGAAAGAGCAGCCGAAGCAGCTGCGCTCATAGTCACCGAGGGCACAGCGGCAGCTATGAACAAGTGTAACGGAGATCAGAAGGACTAGAGTAATCAGGACTTGGAAGGTTTTATGATAAATTTTATCGACTCGCTATTAGAGCTGGAAGAGTATCGGGACATATTATCGTCAGCCCGGAGTTATACGAGGCCAGTCAGCATAACAGGGCCCTCTGAATCACAGAAGGCACACATTTCATATGCCCTTAGCAGCCACTGCGGCCGGAAGGGTATTTTTGTTGCATTTAACGAAATACAGGCAAGAAAGCTGTTCGAAGATCTCACATTTTTCATGGGTGAAGAAGCTGTTTTCTTTCCTACAAAAGAAATAATGCTCTACGATGTCGAGGCAAAAAGCTATGATACCGTATATCAGAGGCTGGCGGCACTCGACAGGATCAGCAGGGGAGAGTACAGCTTTGTGGTAACTTCGGTGGAAGCGCTTTCTCATAAGCTGATACAACCGGAAGTTTTCAGACAATGCGTTATAAAATTAGACCTAAGCACTCGGATAGATTTGGAAGAACTTGTGCGCAGGCTGGTCATTTCGGCATATGAAAGAGTCGGATCTGTGGAAGGAAAGGGACAGTTCGCAGTCAGGGGCGGGATCGTTGATATATTCCCTGTAGATTCCGAAAACGCAGTTAGAATCGAATTTTTCGGAGACGAGATCGACTCGCTGAGATGGTTCGATATCAGTACACAGCGTTCTACCGGCCGTCTGGAGCAGATCAGGATACTGCCTGCCCGGGAAATGATATTCAATAAGGCAAAAAAAGAAAAAATTATAAAAGCCGTAAAAAATGATCTTTCTGTCGCAGGGAAGAAAAACCACGGCCTTGCGCAGAAAATTGAAGGGGATATGGAGCGCCTGAGGGAAGCATGGTATTTCCCGGGTATTGACAGGTATATATCATATATTGCAGATGAGCCCGCATTGCTGACGGACTATGCCGACGATGATACAATTGTATTCATGGATGAGCCGGTCAGACAGCAGCAGCGTCTTGACAATCTGCTCCTTGAGCACACCGAGATATGCAAAGCTCTGATAGACAAGGGGATGCTGCTGCCTCAGGGCACCGGGATGTTTTTTGATTATGTATCAGTTTTCAATGGTATCACGAAGAAGAAAACGGTTTATCTCAATACTGTCAATCCTGACAGCATAGCTTCAAGGGAGTCCATGATGTACAGCATCCCATGCAGGCTTATTGGCTCGTTCCAGGGCAGCATGGAGCTGCTTGTCGAGAGCCTTGCAGCATGGAAACAGAGCAAGAACAGGGTGCTGCTGCTTTCCGGGACAAAGGGGCGCGGTGAGAGGCTTAGAGAATCACTGGCGGATAAAGGGATAGAAGCAGTTTACATGGATCAGATCAATGGGCCCTTACTGCCGGGACAGCTTATTATAACCCATGGCAGCCTACATAAGGGATTTGAGTACCCGTCTATAGGGTTTGTTGTGATCAGTGACAAAGAGGTCTTTGGCCAGGACCGGAAAAAGTCTCCAAAGAGCTCCGGCAAGTATAAAGGCCGTCCGATCAGCTTTTTTTCGGAGCTGGATATTGGCGATTTTGTGGTGCACCAATCTCATGGCATAGGCCAGTATATCGGTATGGAGAAGCTTGCTGTGGAAGGCGTCAAAAAGGACTATCTTAAGATAAGGTACCAGGAAGGTGCATTCCTGTACATCCCAACGAATCAGATGGACCTTATACAGAAATACATTGGTTCGGAAGGCAAGCAGCCGAAGGTCAGCAAACTTGGCGGAACGGAATGGGCCAAGACAAAGAGCAGGATCAAGGAATCACTGAAGGAACTGGCGGCTGAGCTGATAAAGCTTTATGCGCAGAGGTCGGCTGTAAAAGGTTTCAAGTATTCAAAGGACACAGTGTGGCAAAAGCAGTTTGAAGAGCAGTTTCCCTATGAGGAGACCGAAGACCAGCTCAAATGCATAGAAGAGATCAAGGGAGATATGGAATCTGAAAAGGTAATGGATAGGCTTCTTTGCGGAGATGTAGGCTATGGAAAGACAGAAGTGGCTATACGGGCTATATTCAAGGCGGCAATGGATGGCAGGCAGGTGGCGTACCTGGTCCCTACGACTGTTCTGGCACAGCAGCAGTACAACAGCTTTGCTTTACGGCTCAAGGATTATCCCGTGACAGTTGAAGTAGTCAGCCGTTTCAGATCACAATCCGAGCAGAAGAAGATATTGAAGGAAGTCAAGGCGGGAAATATCGATGTTCTTGTAGGTACCCACCGGCTTCTCCAGAAAGACATACATTTCAAGGATCTCGGGCTTCTAGTGATAGATGAAGAACAGCGCTTCGGGGTACAACACAAGGAGAGACTCAAAAACATGGCGCCCGGAGTGGATGTGCTTACACTTACCGCTACCCCCATACCAAGGACGCTCCACATGTCTTTGTCAGGAATCAGGGATATCAGTATCATTGAGGATCCTCCGGAGGAGAGGTATCCCGTACAGACCTATGTCATGGAATATAACAGAGATGTTATAAAGGATGCGATAATACGGGAAATAGGCAGGAACGGGCAGGTATTCTATCTGTACAACCGGGTAAGGACAATAGATATAAGAGCGGCCGAGATACAAGCCATGGTCCCTGATGCCAGGGTGGCCGTAGCTCATGGACAGATGGATGAAAGACAGCTCGAAGATATAATGTTCAGCTTTATAAAGGGTGAATTCGATGTATTGGTATGCACTACTATAATTGAATCCGGACTGGATATGCCCAACGTTAATACGATCATAGTTGAGGATGCGGACAGGATGGGCCTTGCCCAGCTATACCAGCTAAGAGGAAGAGTAGGTCGGTCAAACAGGCTTGCTTATGCATATATAACGTACAAAAAGGATAAAATTGTATCCGAGGTTGCAGATAAAAGGCTTCAGGCAATCAAGGAATTTACAGAGCTTGGTTCAGGCTTCAAGATAGCAATGCGTGACATGGAGATACGCGGTGCCGGAAACCTGCTTGGACCCGAGCAGCACGGACATATGGAATCAGTTGGCTATGACATGTACTGCCGGCTTCTGGACGAGGCGGTCAGGGAGCTCAAGGGTGAACCACTCAGAAGGGAAGAGGCGGAAACGGCAATTGACATAAATGTAAATGCTTATATAGACGACTCATACATAGGCGTTGAAAGCAAAAAGATAGAGATGTATAAAAAAATTGCCGCAATACAGGATGAGAACGATGCCATTGATATAGAGGACGAAATGACGGATAGGTACGGCGACATGCCCGATCCTGTCAGGAATTTGATAAAGATAGCACTTATAAAGGCATTGGCCCGTTCCATGGGCTTCTCATCAGTATCAGAAAAGAATGATACTATCATATTCAGTATGCCTGACGCTAAAAAAATTAGTTTCCAGACGATAGCAAAGGCTGCGGATAAATACAAAAGACAACTGCTGTTTAATGCCGGAGCCATGCCTTACCTTGTTTACAGGGCTCCTGCCGGTCGGGGCGATGGCAGACTGGATAATATTAAGATTTTATTACAGGATTTAAAAAGCTTTGAAGTGAGCTGATAATTGATTATAATGTACCTATGTATAACTTAACAATCTTAAGTAAATACAATTTTTTATATTTTCTTTATGAGGAGAGATAGCTTTGGAAAATAACAAATCAAATTTAAAAAACGGCGACAGACCAGCTGATGATCAAAAGGTCAGGCTACCGCTGTTTGTGAAGTATGGCCTGATAGCTCTGGCAGTTATCGCAGCGATTGCCATAGGCCTGGTATTATACTTCAGTACGGCCGGAACCACAGTTGCAACCATCGACGGGGAAAAGATCACTTCAGGTGAATTCAAGTACTTCCTTGAGGTTCAGAAGCAGATGATGTATAACAGCGCTTCACAGGAAGACCCCAACATCTCGGAAGAGACCTTCTGGGCCACTAAAATAGGAGGAGAGGATGCTGTGGAGGTCGCAAAAAAGAAAGCTATCGACGAACTCAAGGACACAAAGGTTCAATATAAAGAAGCTAAAGTAGCAAAAATCACTTTGACTGACGAAGAGAAGGAACAGATCGAGAGCACGATCCAGGAGAGTATTATCGACAGTATGGGCAATGGCAACGAAATAAAGGCAAACAAGGCATTCCAGGAACAGTACGGCTTATCCATCAATGACCTGAGAAATGCGCAGATCCAGTCATTTATCGTGCAGAAGTATCAGATGGATGCGATAAAGAATATGTCCGATGCCGATGCAGATATCAAAACTAATTATGAGAAGAATCCTGAATGGTACAAGGCCGATACTCAGTATAGATACAATGTTGGTGAGGCAGTATGGGCGAAACATATACTCCTTACTGTTGCTCAGGACGCTTCAAAGGAAGATGATGAAGCAGCCAGGAAAAAGGCTGAGGATCTGATCGTAAGGCTCAATGCAGGGGAAGATTTTGCAACTCTTGCCAAGGAGAACTCTGAGGATGGATCAAAGGACTGGGGCGGAGATTATCTTTTCGGCAAAGGTGCAATGGTAACAGAATTTGAAAATGCGGCATTTTCACTGACTCCGGGGAAAATAACAACTACACCCGTCAAAACTAAGTTTGGTTATCACATAATAAAGCTTGAGGAAAAGTATGATGAAGGTCAGCCCGTGAGCCTTAGATGCGCTCAGGAGTACTATGAGTATGGAACGACCTTTGTTAAAATGAAGTTATATGAGCAGAAAGTCAAAGATTTGGTAGATAACGCGAAATTCGAATTGAATACAAAAAATTATAATGCTGTAAAATAATTTATATTGTAAGAATATAGACATTATTGCTGAGGACTGCCTTAAATGGCGGTCCTTTATTTTTGTGTTTAACTTTTTCACAATTAGCCTCATATGTATAAAACTCCAATAAACAATGAATAATAAAAAGGCAATATGAAACAATTCAGTTAAGGAGGTAACGACATTGAAGGCAACCGGTATTGTACGGAGAATAGATGATCTTGGTAGAGTAGTCATACCAAAAGAGATCCGAAGGACCTTGAGGATCAGGGAAGGCGATCCTCTGGAAATATTCACCGATAAGGAAGGTGAAGTGATTCTGAAAAAATATTCTCCAATAGGTGAGTTGGGCGATTTTGCAACACAGTATGCTGAATCCATCCATAAAACCAGCGGACATATAACTTGCATAGCAGACCGTGATACGATCATTGCAGTGTCAGGTGCGTCCAAGAAGGAGTTTCTGGAAAAATCCCTGAGCTCGGAGGTTGAAAGGGTCATTGAAGAGAAAACAACTCTTGTTGTAAAGTCATCGGATGACAAAAGCATATCCATATTGGCTGATGAAGGTTCTGAAAGGAAATATGTCGCGCAGGTTGTGTCTCCTATTATTTCAGAGGGTGATCCAATAGGCGCTGTAATGCTTTTATCTACAGATCCGAACAGTAAGATGGGCGAAGTTGAAGCAAAGCTCGCACAGTCGGCAGCAGGTTTTCTTGGAAAACAGATGGAGCAGTAAGCGTAAATGACAAATGAATATTTGTATAACGAGGCGACGCAGCGCCTCATTGAAATGCCGCAGAGGTTAGGAAATTTTTCTGCTAAGCGTAATTTGCAAAGCGAATTATCGCGTAAGCGTAATTTGCAAAGCGAATCATCGCGTAAGCGTAATTTGCAAAGCGAATTATCGCGTAACAAAAAATTTCCTTCTGAACGGAAGTGTTATAAAAACAGCAGAAAAGAACAAATCTGCTGTTTTTGTGTCTCCCCCATATTTCGTTTTTTTCTGAAATGATTGCGTTCGTTGAGGCCATAGCTTCCTTTGACAGCTCTAAGGGTAATTTCTTCACATTTTCACGAATACTGTACCGTACAGTTATATTGATCTTGATATTAATCCCAGTATTGAGATTACGGTAAACATATATGACAGGATAATTGGTATAGAGGCTTTGAATGAGGACGGAGAAAAGCTGCTGCTGGATAAGGAGCTGAAGCATAAGAAGCTTGACTATGGAGTTACGGAACTGTTGAACAGCGCCTTAGAGCAGGGTTATCTTGAAAAAGAAAACGGCCTTCAGCCTGTGGACAATGCAACTCAGCCTTCTGAAGGACTGTCGGGAGATCAGCCGTCTGAGAGCCAACTGCCGGGAGACCTGCCGTCGGAGAACCAGTCTTTGGAAAGCCAACTGCCGGGAGACCTGCTGTCGGAGAACCAGCCTCCGGAAAGCCAACTGCCGGGAATCGCCAAGGATCTGTCAAATGTCGCAGCAGAGCCTGTTGACGACGGTAGCTTAACAGAAATTGAAGCCGGGCACGGAAAAGCAGTAATAAAAAATGCGGTCATGTTTACCGTATCAAGCAGTAATCCTAAAAAATCAAATGCGCTTAAGAAGAAAATCGAAAACACTGCTTCAAAGGAACTGAGTAAGGACAGGGTGGATTCCGAAATCTTAGTTGGAGAGGCCAGTGTTGAACAAAGGGATGCTGCCAGAAAAATAGGAGTAACTCCCGGTAAGCTGGCACTTATAGAGGATGCCCTGGAGCAGGAGCCGGAGAGGAAGTTTAATGATATCAAGAATGCACCAGTAAAGGATCTGGTAGAAATTGCCCATAATAATGCAGTTAAGAAGGCAGAGAAAGAGGATATACGTAAGGAACTCAGCGGCAAAGAAAATATCAGTAAGGATGACAAGGACGTCGGCAAGAATGACAAGGACGGTAAGGATGTCAAGGACGTCGGCAAGAATGACAAGGACGCCGGCATCAAGGAAAACATAAACGACGGGAATGGTAATGACAACAGCAAGGGTAGTGACCAGAACAGCAAAGACAATAGTAACAGCATCGATAGGGACAAGAATAACAGTAGTAGCAAGAAAACTGGCAGAAATAGTACCGATAATGGAGATATAAATGTACCCGATGAAAAAGCTAAAGCTAAGAGTAGCGCAGAAAATATACCGAATACCTATGATGGAAATGGAAACAGGGAGATTGCGGGCAACAGCGATAAAACCAGTGTCGGTGCCGCTATCGGCAATAAAGGCATTATTAATGATAATGTCCGGAGTAAGGATAAAATCGGCAAAAAGAATAATGATCTCAATGTTAAAGAGAAACTTAAAAAATCAGGAGATGATCTGAAAAAGGAAAGGGAGAAGCTGAAGGATGAATTTCTCAGGCAGATAGAAAACGGCAGCTATGAAGACAACAGCAGAAGTGAAACTGATAAGAAAATTAGGGACAAGGGTGATAAGGAGGGCAAGGATAAGAGCAATAAGAAGGGCAAGGATAATAAGAAAGACAAGGACAGTTAAAAGGACTTAAAATGCTAAGAATCACATTTAAGGCTATGCTGCTACTGTTTGATGTAGTCATAAAGTAGTGTAATGTATCATTGATAATTGATATAATATCATTACCCTAGCTATGGCTTGATGGAAACAATTGTTGGATAGAGAGATATCAGTTTTTCTCTCGCAGTACCAGTCTTGAAGTGCCACGAGATTTTCGCGTTATCAGAATTGCGATCATATTCCCATGCCGAAAGCTCACGCCGTAAGGTGTCAATTTCTTCAATCCTTCTTGAAAGACATTGGCGAGTCATGACGTTGAGCTCTATTTCCGCCATATCCAGCCAGCTTCCGTGTTTTGGTGTATAGTGGATCTCTAGACGCTTGATAATTCTCCTGGCCTCTGCCGGTGGATACTTTTTGTAGAGTGAAGCCGACTTGTGGGTATTCAGATTGTCCATGACCAGAATAATCTTTTCAGCCTTTGGATACATGACATCCGCAAGATACTTGATCTCCTATGCCCAGTCTGTAGCAGTTCGATGCTTTCTTACACTGACATGCCAAATACCACCAAGTGGCTCGTTAAATACAAATATACTGCAGGTACCATTTCGCACATACTCAGAATCTATCTTGCTGTTATTACCGGGACGCATCGGCAACGGTTCTCTTGCTTCGCCCAGAAGTTGATATGGTTTTTCATCCATGTAGACCACCGGAATCTGCGAATTGTATGGTAGCTCATAAACATCAAGTATATCTTCCATACAGGTGCATATTCCGGCGTATCCGGACAGCGATTTCGGAGGCATCCGGACAGTAAACCGGAAACATCCGGACACCTTGTCGAGTAATCTGATTGTACAATAGTACCTTCAATCTTTCAATGGTTTTCAATCTCGCAGGCGGTTTTATCAAAAAGATATCTGGTAGCCCTCAAGCATTTTGTTCACCAGCAGAGTTCTCTTTTTCCCCAGCCTGTTCAGAATTGTGGGGTTTAATGCACTTGCAGCAAAAAGCATTTCTGGGTAATTGCCGGCATAGTGGACGACCAGCTTTCTAAGTTCTTCCTCCGCGATTTTGCGCGCCAAGTAGGCATCACAGGCCGATATCAATTCTGCTGCAAGCATTTTAACCGTCGTGGGATAAGACATAAACTCCATGAGTGTCCCCTTTTCCTGTACCCATTTCGTACTTTTCGTAATATTTTCGTACCAATATCGTACCAGAAAGAATGGTGGTAATCAAGCCTTTCCATGCGGCACATTTTCACATCTGCGCCCCTTGAATCAGCCTCTCCGCCATCACTTCCCGCATGGACTTCTTAGAATCCAGTGCCAAAATGTAGGCATTGTATTTCAATCTATCCAAAATTGCATCCGCGAGGGTTGGATCTGGAAACAATTCATACCATTGGGTATGGGAAAGCTGGCTGGAGAGTATTGTGGAAGCTTTGCCATAACGGCTTTCAGCAATTTCGAGGATGTCCCTGCTTTCTTCCAGGGAGTAGGATTTCAGTCCGATATCATCCAGAATCAGCAGCTTAATCCCTTGCAGCTGTTTTATGAATTTACCATACCGGTTTTCCGTTTTGGCGTCCTGAAGCTCAAGAAGAAGCTCTGGAATCCGATAATATTTAGCTGTGTAGTTTTTGCGGCAGGCGTTGTTTCCAAAGGCGCAGGCCAGGAAGGACTTCCCGGAACCGGTTTTGCCACAGAGGATGATATTGAGCTTCTGAACGATAAAAGAGCACGTGGAAAGTGTCTGAATCATCTTTTTGTCCAAATTCCTATCGGCAGTGTAATCAATGTCCTCCATACAAGCGTTGATAACAAGGGATGCTGAATAGAGCAGTCTCTTGATTCTGGAATTCTTTCTTGACATCCATTCGTTTTCCACCATGATTCCCAGCCTTTCCTCAAAAGACATTCCCATCAGATGTGTGTCCGGTTCGCGGAGCATTTGTGCCATCACCTTCAGTTTCATTTCTTTCAATTTTTCTATGGTTGGATTATCAAGCACGAATTCCACCTCCTGTATAGGCGCTGCAACCCCTGACGTTTTCATTCCGGATGATCTTTTCACTTCGTTCCGTGGAGCCGCTGGCGGCGATCTGTTTGAGGAGGATATTAAAATACTTGAAAGAGCAGGTGTTTCTTTCAAGTGCTTCTCTGCTTGCTGCTTCCATGATCTCGGCGGAATAGTTTTTGCAAAGCCTCATGATTCCCATGCATGCTCGGTAGCTCTGCACAGGAAACTCTCTGCTCTCAAGCATATTTTTTATCAACTGCTGCGTAAAGGGGCCGGTTTTTTCTGCCCAGGAAAGGAATCTATCTGGATTCCATGCATATACTGCCTTATGTTCCTCAAGGGTGGTATATCGTTTAAAGGTATTGTAGTTTCTAGGATAGGCGGCAATTCTCTCGTTCCCTATGTATATTTCTACGGTTCGGGCGCTTGATCGTACCCAACACAATTGGCCTGCGTGCGAATAATGAATGCTGTAGAAGAAGCCCCCCTCGCATTCGACATGATAGTTGAACCCGACTCTTGTTTGGTTCCAATCGGAGTATTCATACCTTGTCTCCGGTAAAGGCAGGAGGCATGGCTTATCTATTGTTTCAAAGGCGGTTCGTCTGTTTCCCTCCAACTTTTGAAAAGGCCTGTCAATAAATTTTTCAAGACATTCTACTATTGCTTGATTGATTTCGTGGATACTGAAGAATTGCCGATTTCTGAGTGCAGCGAGGATTCTCCGAGAGAGAATGCCCACCATATTTTCCCCGGATGCCTTATCCTTGGGCCTTCCCGCTCTGGCGGGGAGGATTGTGGTTCCATAATGCTTTGCCATTTCACTGTAGCTGCGATTTAATACCGGCTCTACCAAATCCGGCTTTATCACCGCCGTCTTGGTGTTATCCGGGATGGTGATTCTGGATACTCCGCCAAAGTATTCGTAGGCCTTTACATGGGCATCAATCCAGTTTGGAGTTTTCATATCCTCATATGCATAAGCAAAGGGGTACGAACTTGCAGGCAACACAGCGACAAAAAGGTAGGTTGGAACAATCTCCCCAGTAGAAGGATCAACATAGGAAATGGTGTCACCTGCCCAATCCACCTCCATCTCCTGACCGCCCTTATGTTCTTTGTGAAGAGAGATTTGGTTGTCCTTTTTGAATTTCCGATATCGCTCACAAAACTGGGTATACATGATGCCCTCAGGATGCTTTGCCTTATACTCTTCCCAGAGAAGCATGAGGGTGACATTCTTCTTTTTCATTTCACGGTAAATCATTTCGATATCTGGTTCGGGTGGAGATGATGTATCTTCTGCCGGAGGGTACAGTAGGGATATCAATTGTTTGTCGCTCAGTTCCACGGGCCATTCAATTTGAGCTTTCGAAGCCCGCTCTAGGACCTCTGATACCGTCGACTTTCCGCAGTTACAAGCTTTCCCTATTTCCCTCAGGGATAGCCCCAGTTCGTGCTTTAACCTTAAAATTTCTCTTGCTTTTAGCATGTCCAGCCTCCTCATCGATAGGCCCCCTTTAATCAGTCTGATTAAAAGAGTACCAGTATTTTTATTGTCTCGACAAGGTGTCCGGATGTGCCGTTATGCTGTCCGGATAATTCCGAAATGCTGTCCGGATGTTGCCGGAATCAGTGTCCGGATGCGTCCGAAATACGCAATACAGGCTACGAATTCGGCGTCTTCTTTCGGAGGGATACACCAGTAGTCGTTTTTGTGAGGCCGAAGTTTGTTTTTTTTAAAGCCCGTCCGATTACATCCTTGCTGACGGGGACATCCAGTTCAACTTTGCCCTTTTCTGCAATGTTTGTTGTAAGATAAAAGTACCCAAAGTTGCAAGTAGAAAATCCCCACTTTTG
>CAZBEQ010000031.1:0-41140 GCA_964490975.1 uncultured Oscillospiraceae bacterium
GTAACTACAGTAGATGGATGTCTGCTGTTTGACTACAACTATATTGTACTAGGGGAGAAAATGATTATGGAGTTTACAACAGAATGGCTGAATCAATTACTAGATATGGCAGCGCGAAATGATGAGTGTAAACAGTGTGCCTTCGAGGCCTGTGCGTCACTTCATTACCGAACTAATAATATGGATGTGATTCTTGATAATTATGTGGGAAAATTGGAGGAGTTTATTAAGTTTCTGGAGAGAGAGTGGGGATGGATTGTGACAATAAGTGAAGACAGAAAAACACTTTTGGTGGATGAAAATAAGGATGTTTGCGTTTGCCCTGTAGTGTCATTTATGCCAGGGAGAATCTCACCTGCTATATGCAATTGCTCCGAGAAATTCGCTGAGAAAATGTTTGCAAAAGTGTGTGGAAAGGACGTAAAGTCGACTGTAAGACGATCCATTATAAGGGACGGGAAATCTTGTATTTACGAAATATCTTTGTAGATGGATCGATGGCGCACAAGAGGATTCTGGGGCTATTACTTAATGGGCGCAAAAGAGATTTGTTTATAGAATAATAATAGAAAAATATTTGTTTGACAAAAATTACAGAAATAGTTATAATACATATAATTTATATAGCAGTAAACCGAAGAACAAGAGAAGTAAAAATGATTGCTTGTACTCAGAGAGCCGCCGGTGATGTGAATGCGGTTGCAAGGTTATTTTGAATGGACTTGTGAGGGAAGCTTGAAATCGAAAGAGAGTAGACGCTTACGGGGATTCTGTCCGTTATCAGAAGAGTGCATATGATAGTATGCAAAATGAGTGGACGTAGAAATACGTCAATTTGGGTGGTACCGCAGAAGTTAAAGCCTTTTGTCCCTTTCTTGGGGATGAAGGCTTTTTATTTTATCAAAAAACGAGGTGATTATTATGGTAACTCCTGATTACAACGAGGTTCAGCAATTGGCAAAGGAATACAATATTATTCCAGTCTGCAGGGAAATCTACGCAGACATTACAACTCCAATTGCACTTTTGCGAAAGATTTCACGGATAAGTAACAGGTACTATCTTCTAGAGAGCATTGAGGGAGGGGAGAAGTGGGGCAGATACTCATTTATCGGCTTTAACCCTATCGCGCACGTTGCATGCAAAAACGGGGAGATAATTATCGAGGGTAATGAGAAGAAGAAGGTACATTCTCTTAAACCTTTTGAGGTATTGAGGTCTTACCTCGAAGAGTATAAAGCCCCGAGGCTGCCGGGAATACCACCATTTGCAGGAGGTTTTGTCGGATATTTTTCATATGGCATGGTTGGATATACAGAACCGGTTTTAAAGCTTAGATGCAGTGAATTCAATGATTTTCACCTTATGTTGTTTGACAAGGTAATTGCATATGATCATCTAAAGCAAAAGATCAGTATAGTTGTAAACATGAGGGTTGATAAAACAGAAGAAAATTATAGTAAAGCGCTTGCGGATATTGAAGATATACGCCGGATGATTACTGAACAGACGCTTATGCCTAAATCCACAATGAAAGGTGAACCTTCCTTTACTTGTAATGTATCGAAGGAAGAATACTGCAGTGTGGTTGAAAAGACAAAGGAGTATATTAAAAATGGTGATATATTTCAGGCTGTGATTTCCAGACGGTTTGAAACAGAATACAAAGACAGCCTTCTTAATGCTTACCGTGTTTTAAGAACAACTAACCCATCTCCATATATGGTGTTCATACAAAATGACGATGTACAGTTGATCAGTACATCTCCTGAAACGCTGATACGACTGCAAAACGATATTCTTTCAACCTTCCCGATAGCAGGATCGAGGCCTCGCGGTAAAAATCCCGAGGAGGATAAAGCTTTGGGAAAAGGACTGCTGGAAGACGAGAAAGAATTGGCTGAGCATAATATGCTTGTTGATCTGGCAAGAAATGATATTGGAAGGATATCAAAGTATTCCAGTGTTCATTTAGTGAATTATAAAATGATACAGCGGTATTCAAAGATCATGCATATCACCTCTGAAGTAGAGGGATGCATCAAAGAAGGTATGGATGCACTGGATGCAATAGAAGCGCTGCTGCCAGCGGGGACATTGTCCGGTGCGCCAAAGATCCGTGCATGCGAAATAATTGAAGAACTTGAAAAGGAACCAAGGGGAATATATGGCGGAGCCATAGGATATATAGACTTCACAGGTAATATGGATATCTGCATTGCAATACGCATGGCAGTAAAGAAGGATGACATGGTATATGTCCAGGCCGGGGGAGGAATTGTAGCGGACAGTATTCCAGAGAAAGAATATGAAGAATCTGAAAACAAGGCCAAGGCCGTACTAGAGGCTATTATTGCAGCAAGTGAGGTGGATGAGTAATGATTTTATTGATTGATAACTATGACAGCTTTTCCTATAATCTGGTACAGCTTGCGGGTACAATCAATGATGATATCCGGGTGATTCGCAATGATGAAATTACTGTTGAACAAGTAATAAAGATGAGTCCTTCCCATATCATTATTTCACCTGGTCCGGGTTATCCCGGGAATGCCGGAATATGTGAGGAGGTCGTCGATAAGCTAAAGGGTAAGACACCGATTATCGGCATATGTCTTGGCCACCAGGCGATATGTGAGGTGTTTGGTGCCTCTATTGTCCTGGCAAAGCAGCTGATGCATGGAAAGCAAAGCAATATTCATATTGCCAATGGAAGCAGCATATTTAAAGGCCTTCCGCCCATAATACAGGCAGCGAGATATCACTCTCTCATAGCGCAAAGAGAGTCCCTTCCTGATGAACTTCTGGTGATCGCAGAAGATGATAGCGGTGAAGTGATGGGTGTGAAGCACAGAGATTATGAGATTTATGGTCTTCAATTCCATCCCGAATCAATATTGACACCACAAGGCGCAGTAATTATGAGTAATTTTTTGAAACTAGGTGGTGAGGCATTATGATAAAGGAAGCAATTCAAAAAATATTGGAAAGGGAAAACCTTTCACTTGATATGACTAAATCAGTTATGGATGAAATCATGGGCGGAAATGCGACAAATGCGCAGATAGCATCCTTCATTACCGCCATGAGAATGAAAGGTGAAACAATAGATGAAATTACAGCCTGTGCTATGATTATGAGAAAATACGGTACAAAACTAAAGCATTCAGGCGATGTTATGGATATTGTCGGTACCGGTGGAGATCAGGCATATACCTTTAACATATCTACTGTTTCTTCAATTGTAATCTCAGCTGCTGGTGTACCTGTAGCAAAGCACGGCAACAGGAGCGTATCTAGCAAATGTGGAAGCGCTGATGTGTTGGAGGCGCTTGGTGTCAAAATAGACATTCCTGCCTCAAAGAGTGAGAAGATTTTGAACGATATCGGGATTTGCTTCATGTTTGCTCCATGTTACCATTCTTCCATGAAGTATGCCGCACCTGTTAGAAAAGAACTTGGGGCGCGTACGATTTTCAACATTTTAGGACCCCTTGCCAGCCCTGCGGATGCAAACCTGCAATTGTTGGGTGTTTATGATGAAAATCTGGTTGAGCCTCTTGCAAGGGTGCTTTCCAACCTCGGCTTGAAGAAAGCCATGGTTGTTCACGGACATGATGGCCTTGATGAGATATCCCTTACAACATCATCTACAGTATGTGAAGTAAATAATGGTTACCTGAATAGCTTCTTTTTAGATCCACACCAATTTGGTTTTGAATATTGCAAGCCTGAGGATCTGATCGGTGGCTGCCCACAAGAGAATGCTGAAATCGCGAAAAGAATATTAAGTGGCGAGAAGGGCCCCAAGAGAGATGTGATATTGCTAAACTCTGCAATCTGCCTCTATATGTTTTATAACAATAATACTTTGAGGGAGTGTGTTAAGATGGCAGCAGAAGTAATCGACAGCGGCAGGGCTATGGAGCAGCTAAACAAGTTTGTAAGGCTATCAAATGAGGAAGATTAACTAAAAAGGCTGGTGGAAATATGATTCTTGAAACTCTGGCTGAATCTGCCAGATTGCGTGTGGAATCCGCTAAAGGGATAGTACCGTTTGAAGAGTTAAAATCTCAAATCATTAATCGATGTGAAGAAAATGTAAAAGGGTTTTCCAGACGTGAAGCTTTTGCCTTTGAGAAAATACTGGGGACTGAAGGGATTTCCTTCATATGTGAGGTGAAGAGAGCTTCACCGTCGAAGGGCATAATAGCATCAAATTTCCCCTATAAAGAAATTGCCGAACAATATGATAGGGCCGGAGCTAACGCGATTTCAGTTTTGACAGAGCCGGAGTATTTTAAAGGAAATGATATTTATCTAAAGGAAATCAGCGGCTTGGTAAGTGTACCTGTGCTTCGGAAGGATTTTATTGTAGATGCGTATCAGATTTATGAATCAAAGCTGATTGGCGCGGATGCAGTATTACTGATCTGTGCTCTGCTGGATACCGATACCCTGAAAAAATATATCGGTATTTGTGATGAACTCGGACTCTCTGCTCTTGTGGAAGCCCATACAAAAGGAGAGGTTTCTACCGCAATTGCGGCAGGAGCAAGGGTGATCGGCGCTAATAACCGGGATCTCAGGACTTTTGAGGTCGATATTAACAATTGTATTGCTTTGAGAGAAATGGTTCCTGAAGATATTATTTATGTAGCAGAAAGCGGAATTCAGACACGTGATGATATAGCTAAGCTTGAAAAGGCAGGAGTAGATGCAGTTTTGGTTGGTGAAGCGCTTATGAGATCAGCAGATAAAAATGCCATGCTGTCATACTTAAAAGACAGTAAAAATGAGCTGTACATTGATGGGAGGTAGGAATGGCTAAGATCAAAATATGTGGTTTAACGCGGGAACAGGATATAGACACAGTAAATATAGCAATGCCGGATTACATTGGCTTTGTTTTTGCCAGAAGCAGAAGACAGATCGATGAGAAGAAGGCAGGAATGCTGAAAGCTTGTTTAAACCCTTTGATAAAAGCTGTGGGTGTATTCGTAAATGAAGAAATCGAAAATATTGTTAAGCTCTGCAACTCACGTACGATAGATATTATCCAGCTCCATGGCGATGAAAATGAGGATTATATAAGGAGGCTGCGAGATTGTATTGCGAACAAAATCATTAAGGCTATCAGGGTGAAAGACCGTAAGGATATTGAAAAAGCAATTGTTTTCTCCTGTGATTACCTCTTGCTCGACACATATGTGGAAGGGATATACGGAGGTATCGGCAAGCCCTTTGACTGGTCTGTGATTTCTGATGTAAACAAGCCATATTTTCTTGCAGGAGGTATTAATTCAGAAAATATAGTGCAGGCAATTGAGCAGCTAGGACCGTATTGCATTGATGTAAGCAGTGGGGTAGAGACAAACGGATACAAAGACCATGGTAAGATAATGGATATCGTAGCAAGGGCAAATAGAATCTGATTTATATGATTGCAGAACATATTTGAAGCGGTAGCTATATGTTTAAAAAGGAGAATGATAAATATGTCAAATGGAAGATTTGGAATCTTCGGTGGGCAATACATTCCGGAGACTCTGATGAATGCTGTTATTGAACTTGAAGAGGCATATAACCGCCTTAGAAAAGATCAGGGATTTGAAGCTGAACTGGAGAGCCTTTTGAAGAATTATGCAGGCAGGCCTTCAATGTTGTACCTTGCAGGAAAAATGACTGAAGACTTGGACGGTGCCAGAGTCTATTTAAAAAGGGAGGACCTTAACCATACCGGCTCCCATAAGATCAATAATGTATTGGGTCAGGTGCTTCTTGCAAAACGTATGGGTAAAACCCGTGTGATAGCTGAGACAGGAGCCGGACAGCACGGTGTTGCTACAGCAACTGCTGCTACACTTATGGGGTTGGAGTGTGAAATATTCATGGGCAAGGAGGATACTGACCGTCAGGCACTCAATGTTTACCGTATGAAGCTGCTGGGGGCAAAGGTCCATGTTGTGACCAGCGGTACTCAAACACTGAAGGATGCGGTTAACGAGACACTTCGTGAGTGGAGTAAACGTGTCATCGATACTCATTATGTGCTGGGTTCTGTAATGGGGCCGCACCCTTTTCCTACAATTGTCCGGGATTTTCAAAGCATTATTGGTAACGAAGTTAAAAAACAGATGCTGGAAAAGGAAGGCAGGCTTCCCGATGCACTTGTGGCTTGTGTAGGAGGGGGAAGTAATGCGATGGGTCTGTTCTATGAGTTTATAAATGAGCCAGGTGTCCGTCTTATCGGATGTGAGGCTGCAGGTCGTGGCATTCATACGAAAGAGAATGCAGCTACAATGACAAATGGAGCTGTGGGAATATTTCATGGCATGAAGTCCTATTTCTGCCAGGACAAATATGGGCAGATAGCTCCGGTTTATTCAATTTCTGCAGGACTTGATTACCCGGGAGTGGGCCCTGAACATTCTTATCTGCACGAAATTGGAAGGGCAGAGTATGTACCGGTCACAGACGATGAAGCTGTAGAGGCTTTTGAATACTTGTCCCGCATGGAAGGGGTTATTCCCGCGATTGAAAGCGCTCATGCGGTTGCTTATGCCAAAAAACTTGCACCTGCGATGAGGAAAGATCAAATCATAGTAGTTGGGCTTTCGGGTCGGGGAGATAAAGATGTTGCTTCGATAGCAAGATACAGGGGGGTAGAAATATATGAATAAGCTACAGAAGGCGTTTGCCAATGGGAAGGCATTTATTCCGTTTATTACTGCCGGGGATCCTTCGATAGAAATCACAGAGCAATTGGTGTTGAGAATGGCTGAGGCTGGAGCTGACCTGATTGAACTGGGTATACCATTTTCTGATCCGGTTGCTGAAGGGCCGGTTATCCAGAACGCTGATATCCGTGCTTTGTCTGCTGGCGCATCAGTGGATAAAATATTTGACATGGTAAAACGTATTCGCAAGAAATGCAATGTGCCTATTGCATTTATGACATACGCCAATCCGGTATTCGCTTATGATCCCGACAGGTTTTTGAATTATTGCATGAATGCCGGAGTTGATGCACTAATTGTTCCAGACCTGCCATTTGAAGAAAAGGGAGAGCTCATGCCTTTCTGTTTGAAATATGGAATTAGTTTGATTTCAATGATTGCACCTACCTCTAACAGCCGAATACAAATGATTGCCGGAGAGGCACAGGGGTTTATTTATTGTGTATCATCCATGGGTGTGACCGGTGTACGGCAGGATATCGGCAATGACGTTAAAGAAATGGTGAGATTGGTAAAGGAGGTTAATGATATTCCCTGTGCGATAGGTTTTGGCATTTCAACTCCTGAACAGGCATCAGCAATAGCTGAGTTTTCTGATGGCGTAATTGTAGGCAGCGCAATTGTAAAAATTGTAGAACAATATAGCTCAGAATGTGTGCCTCATGTTGTCGGATATGTACAAAAAATGAAAAATGCAGTGACTAAAATCGAGAGTAAGTGGTGAAATAATACTAAAAATGGATTATAATATAGCCATATAACAAAATTTCACTAACTGAAAGTAGTAGGATTTATGATATTTTCAACTGCTATAGCTTACTGCAAATCTATCATTGTAAAATTATTGGCTATCATCCTTCTTTTTATGCTTATAATTTCCAATGGCATAATTTGCACTGCAGAGACGAAACCGGACTCAAGTCGGAAAAACATATTGATCCTGCATTCATACGATGAAGGATTAAAGTGGACACATGATCAAAATGAAGCAATTTTTAACTTATTCAGAAAACAATACTCAATATATAACTTATATATTGAGTATATGGATTGTAAAAATTTTTCGGATGGAAAAAACCTTGAGCAGTTTGAAGAAAGAATGGCTTACAAATACTCATCTAAAAAGATAGATATTATTATTACTACAGACGATCCTGCGCTTCAATTTGCTTTGGAAAAAAGATCTGAATTATTTTCTGATGCGCCGATCGTTTTTTCAGGCGTCAACAAAAAAGGAGTCGAAGAATTAACTAGCGGACAAACCTCAGTTACAGGCGCAATCGAAGAAATTGACCCTGTAGGGACTTTAAAAGCCGCTCTCATGATAAATCCGGACATTAAGGAGATATATGTCCTGTATGACAATACCGAGAGTGGACTGACAACGGGAGAGTTAACCGTTAATGCTATACAAGAGGAAAGCCCTTTTATCAAGGTTACTCCTCTTAATAGCAAGAGTATGGAAGAGATAAATCAAATAGTTAGTAATGCAGCTGATGACAGTATAGTCTTATGCACATCCTTTACAACTGATATAAATGGAAATATAATTGGCCTGGAATATTATGGCCGTGTGTTATGCCAGAGCTCCAGGGTGCCTGTGTACCACCTGTTCGATTTGGGTATTGGTAATGGTGCTGTCGGCGGAAGCGTTGTAATAGGAAGACTGCAGGGAGAGCAAGCTGCTGGCATAGCACTGAGGGTATTAAATGGAGAGGATATTTCACAGATACCTTTTGTAAGTAAGGCTGCGACAAAGTATATGTTCGATTATGATGTGCTGCAGCGTTTTTCAATAAACACTGACAGCCTTCCTGTAGGCAGCAAGGTCATAAATAAGCCTTATTCCTACTTTGAAGAGCATGCGAATGTCTTTTTGACTGCAGTAACGGCATTTGTAATGCTTTTGATTTTTATTATTGTTCTGCTTTTTTATCTTAATAGGTTGCGGGGAATGAGAAAAGAGCTTATTGAGAATAATTTACAATTGACCGGTCTTAACGAGGATCTTACAGTTGCAAGCAACAAATTGAAAAAGCAGTATGATGAATTGGTTTCAGTACAGAATGATTTAAGCAGCAGCAAGCTTAAGGTTAATCGTATAATTGATAAAATGATAAACGGTTTCTTTATATTTGAACCTGTGTTCAATGCCAAGCATAAACTTGTTGATATACGATTCTTGTTAGTTACCCAAAGCTTCTTTGATAATATGGATATTCCGAAAACAGATATTACCGGCAAGACCTGGCTGGAGGTGTTCGGAAGGCCAAACAATAATCTTGGCTATTATGAGTATTTGATTGAAACAGGCAGATCCAGCAGATTTGAGAGTTACGATGCTCAAAGAGGAGTCTACTATCTGATTGAACCTTTTCTTATAGATGAAAACCAATATGGCGTTATGTTTGAAAATATAACAGAGTATAAAAAGGTTTTGAAAGAAGTTAAGCTGCTAAATACTGATCTGGAAAAGAGAGTTGTCGACAGGACAGTAAAATTACAGGATGCCATAGAGGAACTGGAGTCGTTTTCCTATACAGTATCACATGACTTGAAATCACCGCTTAGGGCTGTTGATGGTTATGTTAAGATAATGCTTGAAGATTTTGGAGAAAAACTGGATAGCGATGCTGTACAGATGCTTAATAATATTAGCACGATCAGCAGAGAATCCATTGATATGATAAATGCAATACTGAACTATTCCAGGACATCCAGGGCAGTTATGAATAAGGAGCAGGTGAGTATTAAAACAAAGATAGAGGGATTATTCAATGAATTGAAGCATGCTTACCCCCGGCACGAAGCCGAGCTGATAATTGAAACCGGTCTGCCAGAGGTTTTTGTTGATTATGTTTTATTTGGACAGGTGATACAGAATATTTTGTCTAATTCCTTTAAGTTTTCACAGGGCAGAGAAAAGACTGTAATAACTGCAGGCTGTAATATTACAGAGGATCATTATGTCATATATATAAAGGACAATGGTGTTGGCTTTGATATGAAGTATTCAGGGAAATTATTCGTACTATTTCAAAGGCTTCATACGGCTGATGAGTTCGAAGGAAGCGGTATAGGACTGGTCACTGTTAAGAAGATAGTCGAGAAACACGGTGGAAAGGTTTGGATAGAAAGCAAGCTTGGTGAAGGTACGACAGTATTTTTTACTATTCCTATAAAACCAAATTAAAATGTTGTGTTTTGAAGCTAGTAATTGAAACCGAAAGGTGGTTATAGCAAATATGGATAAAAAAATAAAAACAGCTTTAAAAGCCTCTATTTTCTATATGCTGGCTGGCTCTGTATGGGTTTTGGTTACAGATAAAATATTAGGCTCCATTGTTGATGACAAGGAGACCCTCGCCAGGATCAGCCTTATAAAGGGATGGACTTTTGTTGCAGTTTCCGGTTTAATCGTATTTATAATCGGTTATAATGCACTAAAAAAACTTATTGCAGCCGAGAGTGAATTATTGAAAGCAAACACTGACATATCTAAGGCAAAGGATGAACTAGCAACATCGTATGAAAATTTACTGATAATGAAAAAGAAACTTCACGACATGGCATACTACGACCAGCTGACTGGTTTGAGAAATAAATTATCGCTTGAAGAGGATATTGCTAAAATCATTGAAAATAATAAAAAATTTGCACTATTTTATATGGATTTAGATAACTTCAAGTATGTCAATGATGCTTTTGGCCATTTTTTTGGAAATAAATTACTTAAGGCTACAACAGAGCTACTTGTAGGATTGATGGAAGAGAATAACAGCTTGTATAGGCTTGGCGGCGACAAATTTATTATTTTGCTGTTTGACGAAAATGGTATATTCAATATAGAGAGCTTTGCTTTGAGCATACTGAAGTGTTTTAAAAATGCAATAATAGTAGATGATAAGACTTTCTACTGTACAGTGAGTATAGGCATAGCATTGTACCCTGAGCATGGAAAAGAAATGTATGACTTGCTTATGTGTTCGGAAATGGCATTGATAAAGGCGAAGGAGTCAGGGAAAAATCGGATAGTCATCTATAGCGAACCTATGAAATCATCAGTACTTGAATGGATGGATACGGAAAAGTATCTACGGAATGCACTTGAAAAAAGTGAATTTGAACTTTATTTTCAGCCACAGCTTAGAATTGATACTAATGAGATATCAGGCTTTGAAGCCCTTATACGATGGAGAAACGATGAAATGGGTTTCATAATGCCCAGAAAATTCCTTAAGGTAGCTGAGGATACCCATATGATAATTCCGATAGGAGAGTGGGTACTCAGAAATGCATGCATTTTCCTTAAGCGTCTACAACAGGATGGCTTCTATGACAAGACTGTAGCGGTGAACGTATCGAAGATGCAGCTGATGCAGGACGATTTTGTTGAATGTGTAATGGAGTATATCGAGATGGCTGCAATTGATCCTAAAAACTTGGAAATAGAGGTTTCTGAAACAATTCTTGTCGAATCATATGATATTGTACTAGAGAAGCTCAGTGCTCTAAAAATGAAAGGTGTAGGAGTTGCTATCGACAATTTCGGTAAAGGATACTCTGCATTGAATTACCTGCATACGATTCCTGTTACGACATTAAAAATCGATAGGATATATGCAGATATAATTTCCTTTGGAGATAACAGTAGAATGTTAACTGATTTTTTGGTCAAGTCGGGGAAAAGTGCTAACCTTCGCATAGTAGGAGAGGGCATTGAAACACAGGAGCAGTTCGATTATCTTAAAGGACTTGGCTGTGACAGGTTACAGGGCTACTATGTGAGTCGGCCTCTTCAGGAAAAAGAGGCAATAAGAATGCTCCGGAAACCGGATGATGCATAATAGTGAAATAATTCAATTTCGCACCAATACTGGCATTATGACAGAATTGTAAGATGTCTGCCATAATGCCTTTTCATTGGCTAGCAAAATAATTGCTATGAAATGTCAAGACTTCTTGCTTTTCGCTCGACTTTCTTAAGTTTGGAGGTTTCTTCGTAGTTTTCACCCTCGATAATTTTTGATACTATGTGTGCTTTTTCAATTATCATATCCATGAGTATATTTCTGATGTTGTCTGCCGATTCCTCAAGATCAAAATACTTTTTTAGTTCATTGATAAAGGAGCTTCTCTCAAGGGCTTCAATATCGATGCTTTTAGATTTCCCGGAAGCATTGAGGATGAATTGTCCAGTGTAACTGTATTCATCTTCGGTGATGTTAAGACCTGATAGTATCAATTGATTTGTTTTCATATTCTCCCTCCCTGGTACAATATAGTTTATGCAATGCTGTTTTGTACGAATTACTAAGTTCGAATATTTAGTGATGAAAGAAAGTTAAATAAACCTTGATGCTTACATGGTAAAAAACAAAGTAACGTTTATATCTGATTTTACCATTATAAAGATGTTTTATAAATACTTTTAGTAACATTTTCATATTTAATTTTAATTTATTGAAGATTTTTCATATTTGATTTATAATTGAAAAGATTATGTAAAGCAATTGACGATTAAGGATAATGTGCCTGTAAAGTTTTGTGCAGTTATTATCTATGTATAGAGAATAACTCTAGCAGAGGGCTATTGTTATACAATCAGAAGGGGTTGAAGTATTATGGATACCAGTCAGAGTACGAAGCGGGTAAGTATAACAGAAACAGTACTTCGGGATGCAAACCAGTCGCTTATTGCGACAAGAATGCCATTTAGTGATATGGAGGATATCCTGGCTTCTCTTGATGAAGCAGGTTATTATTCACTTGAATGCTGGGGTGGAGCAACCTTTGATTCTTGTCTCAGGTATTTAAATGAAGATCCGTGGGAAAGACTTGAGAAAATCAAGCGCAAGGTTAAGAGAACCAAGCTCCAGATGTTGTTGCGAGGACAGAACATATTGGGTTACAAGCATTATCCTGATGAGGTCGTAAGAAAATTTGTTGCTAAGTCAGTAGAATGCGGCATGGATATTTTTAGGATCTTTGATGCTTTAAATGATTTCAGGAATATCGCGACAGCTGTTGATGAAACTAAAAAGCGCAAAGCTCATGCACAGGGCTGTATTTGTTATACTACAAGCCCGATCCATAATCTCGAGAATTATGCTAAGATGGTTAAACAGCTTGAGGGGATGGGCGTTGATTCTATTTGTATAAAAGACATGGCGGGAATTATGGGTCCCCAGGAGGCATATGACCTGATAAAGACTATAAAGGAGACAGTTAAGCTTCCTGTTTATCTACATACGCATTCAACTACGGGTTTAGGCCCAATTACCCAGACCAAGGCGGTTGAAGCAGG
This sequence comes from uncultured Oscillospiraceae bacterium, assembly GCA_964490975.1. Classification (GTDB taxonomy): domain Bacteria; phylum Bacillota; class Clostridia; order Acetivibrionales; family DTU013; genus DTU013. The sequence continues at coordinate 13,048 of CAZBEQ010000031.1, forward strand.
CTGTGACGGACTTGACTGCGCTATATCTTCTTTTTCCGGCGGGACATCCCAGCCGTCTACCGAGACGATGAATTATGCATTGAAACAGATGGGATATACGACAGGGTTAAATGAAAGTGCTCTAAAAAAGATCAATGACTATTTCAAACCTATTAAGTCAAAGTATATTGCATCTGGACAGATGGATGCTTTTGTAATGGGTACTGAAACAGACGCTCTTGTATATCAGGTGCCGGGCGGCATGCTTTCCAATCTGATAGCGCAGCTTAAAGCACAAAATGCTATAGATAGGCTGGATGAGGTTCTTGAGGAAACTCCAAGAGTAAGGAAGGATCTGGGGTATCCTCCGCTGGTTACTCCGATGAGCCAAATGGTAGGAGTTCAGGCAGCAGCCAATGTTCTTGCCGGCGAAAGATATAAGAATATATCAAAAGAGGTCAAGGCTTATTTGAGAGGCGAATACGGAAAGGCACCTGGTGAGATCGATCCGGAACTGATAAAAAAGGTATTGGGTGATGAAAAGCCTATTGAAGGAAGGTTTGCAGATACTTTGGAACCGGAATTCGAAAAGACTAAGGCAAAGCTGGGACGGCTTGCAAGAAATGATAAGGATGTACTTTCTTATATCGCATTCCCGCAGATAGCTGAGAAGTTTTTCAACGATAGGGAAGAGAGAACGACTACAATGGTTTCGTATAAAATAGTAAAAAAGTAAAGGAGGGTTCATATGTCGATATTTGAAAGCCTGGTTGTCGCTCTAATATGTATGACAATAGTATTTGCTGTACTGGCGGCACTATATTTAATGATAACTGTTATAACCAAGATTTTGGCAAGCGTTAAGGGAAGAAACACAGCTGAAAATGTGTCCGGTAATGCTGCAAATAATCCGTTGTCGGAAATGAATGCAGCTGCTGAACAGGTAGCGGCAGCTATAGACTCTGTAGCTGGTGATTTAAAATTGAATAATGTGGAGGAGAAGACTGCTGCTATGATCATGGCTATAGTAAGCCACGAGTCGAAGATACCATTGAATGAGCTTGTATTTAAATCAATAAGCGCTGTTGAGTGAAGCAAGGTGAAATGTTATAACAATAATTTTGAGATTGGAGTGGAGGTCAATATGAAATATGTAGTTACGATAAATAACAAGGAATATGAGGTAGAAGTTGAAAAGGGCCAGGCAGCTGTAGTAGGAATGAAAACAGTGCAAGCAACCGCAGCTCCGGCAGCAACCGCCGCACCGGCAGCGCCCGCAGTACCGGCTAAGGCTCCTGCAGCCAGACAGACACCTGTTGCAGCAGGCAGTGGAGAGACTATAAAAGCGCCAATGCCGGGTACGATACTCGATGTCAAGGTAACTGCAGGGACAAGGATCAAAAGGGGACAAGTATTACTTATACTTGAAGCAATGAAAATGGAGAATGAAATCGTAGCGTCGGTTGATGGTACAGTTGCACAAATTCATGCCACCAAGGGGTCATCCGTCAACACCGGAGATATCCTTGCCGTAATTGAGTAGAGAGGTGATCAGAATGTTCATTGATGCAATAAAGACTATATTACAGGATTCTGGTTTTGCTGCGATAACTTGGCAGCAATGTGTTATGATAGGTATAGCCTGTGTTCTTGTTTACCTTGCCATAGTCAAGAAATTTGAACCGCTTCTGCTATTGCCTATAGCTTTTGGAGTATTATTAGCAAATCTTCCTCTGGCAGGTCTGATGAATGGACCTCAGGAGGGCTCTACCGAACCGGGTGGATTGCTATATTATCTGTACATGGGTGTAAAGCTTGGGATATATCCATCATTGATATTTTTAGGTATAGGAGCTATGACGGATTTTGGTCCGTTGATAGCAAGACCTTCAAGCCTTTTCATGGGTGCGGGCGCCCAGTTTGGTGTTGCTGCGGCCTTTGTAATAGCAATAGCATTAGGATTTACGCCACAGGAAGCAGGTTCGATCGGAATAATCGGCGGCGCTGATGGCCCGACTGCTATATATCTTACTACAAGGCTTGCTCCTAAATTGCTCCCTGCTATAGCTATTGCTGCTTATTCATATATGGCGCTGATACCTCTGATACAGCCGCCATTAATGAGACTTCTGACAACAAAGAAGGAAAGAGAAATAAAGATGGAACAGCTTAGGGAAGTATCCAAGCTGGAAAGGATAATTTTCCCGATTGCAGTAACTATTTTCTGTGTATTGCTTCTGCCTTCTGTTGCACCACTTATAGGCATGCTTATGCTGGGTAACCTTTTCAGAGAATCAGGGGTTGTTGAACGGCTTTCAAATACTGCACAGAATGCGTTGATCAATATTGTTACAATATTCCTTGGTACAACTGTTGGGGCTACTGCAGTGGCAGAAAACTTCCTAAGCCCTGAGACACTCAAGATAATTGGATTGGGACTTATGGCTTTCATGTTCAGCACTGTAGGCGGACTTCTTATCGGTAAAGTTATGTGTCTGTTGTCAGGCGGAAAGATCAATCCTCTTATCGGGTCTGCGGGAGTGTCAGCAGTGCCAATGGCTGCCAGGGTTTCCCAGGTGGAAGGCCAGAAGGCCAATCCGGCCAATTTCCTTCTTATGCATGCAATGGGGCCGAATGTGGCCGGCGTTATAGGCTCTGCGGTTGCCGCTGGTGTTCTGCTTGCCCTTTTCGGCTGATCCTTTGGATGATATTATCATGGGGGCTCAAAACCCCCATGATATAACGAGACGATAGATAACCTGTACCTCGTTGAAACACTGCTGAGGTAAGAAATTTTTCTACAATGGAAAATTTTCATTGAACTGAAGTATTATAAGTTTGAATAGAAGTTCAGGGATTTTAGGTAATATATTTTTTCAATAAAATCTATTGCATTATGTATAAATGATATGCTATAATAACCACTGTCGCCGATATTGCGGGATTGTGTAAGGGTAGCACTACTGACTCTGGATCAGTCTGTGAGGGTTCAAATCCTTCTCCCGCAGCCAAGCGAAGAACCATCTATTGATAAATGAATTTATTGATAGGTGGTTTTTTATTTGCCTTGAAACGGCTATTGAAGGCTGGTTGAGTAAAAATTTTTGTAATGTGTGCAGGGATACTAGATTTCACTGATGTTTGACTCAATAATGCGGTAAAAACCCGAATTATGTAACTTAACTACAGCTTTAAGTATAATATTTACATTGGACTCCACTCATTACTTGAAATGTTACTCGGCGGAACGAAAAATAATAACATGAACGGATACATAAAACATATCAGCACTTGAAATTTTACTCGACTAAATGTATAATAATAACATGAATGGATATTTAAGTTATGAAACTGCTGCCCTGATATGGGATATACCATGTATTGAAGCTGTTCTCGGTAACGATATTAATGAATCCGATATTACTGAGATTACGGTTGTTGAGTACAATGCGCGACATTGCGTTAATAACAAAAGGATACATTCCTGTGTGCTTGATCTTCCTGATGGTGCAATAACAAACCGAAACGGTAAAATGGTTGCGTCACCGGAATTGCTGTTTCTGGAGCTTGCATCTAAACTGAGCATCCATCGGCTTATCCTGCTTGGTCTGCAATTGTGTTCATATACAACGGCGTCTAATTCATCGGCAATCACAACAAAGCAGAAGCTCAATGCATTTCTAGCAAAGACTTTCGGTCATAAAGGGCACCGAAAAGCCTTGCAGGCTGTGAAATATGTGGAAAACGGCTCCGCATCGATTATGGAATCGCTTACTTATATGATCCTGGGACTGCCACATGCTCTTGGGGGATTTGGGCTTAATGGTGCTGTTTTTAATCGACAGGTCGAAGTGAAGGGTGAAGCGAGAATGCGTCTTGGACAGAATCGATGTTTTGTTGATCTATACTATAGGAAGGAAAAATTGGGCATCGAATATGAGAGCTTTGCTTATCATAGCCGCCCGTCGCAACAGGGAAAGGATATTATGCGATCAGCTACGCTTGAAAGACAGGGGCTTAACGTGATGCACTTAAGTACCATACAGGTGTATGATAGATCTGCTTGCAGAGAATTTGCATACAATCTTGCTGCTCGACTAGGGAGACGTATTCAGATTCGAACAAACAAGTTCGATGAAATGCATACTCTCTTGAGAGAATTGCTGCTAAGCAGAACCCCCGATACTGAGCAACATGATGGTGGCTAATAACGAGACGATAAATGATCACCATATCTATAAGTGGCGGGTACATATCCGATTCGGTTTTCAGGTATTTTATACGGAATAACCGAAAGATAACGAAGTGAGCATATCTCTCACTCAGTATCTATAGGCTAACAGTAAATGCAGTTTGCAGAAAGCCCTGTTGATACACTGGCGAGGTAAGAAAATGATCCTATAAACGAAAATTTTCTTTAAACCTGGACGCAAAAGCCCACAGCTTATAGAAACATAGATGTACAGTGAGCAAAAATCTCAGTAATGTGTGGCAAAAAATTCGACTATATTAATATGTGGCTCAATAATTCATTGGAAACCCCCATTATGTAATGCAATCATGGTAAAAAACAAGCTGTTCATTTGTATTCCACTCATTGCTTAAAAAAATGCTCAGCCATAAAATATATTGCTAAAAGATAATGGGTTTATTAATTAATTTAGTGCCTGTCCAGGATATATGGATGTGTAGTAAACAAAGCTTGTGGCCAGTCAAGCCTTGCTTGCGATATTGACTCTTGGCGGCAACGAAATCCTGACAAAAAAACCTTAAAATGAAATATAGAGCCTGTTAGGCTCCATATAACACAATTTTATTTATCCGGGTAAACAAAAGAGAATCGTTCTGTGAACGAACAAGTTTATTATACTAGGGCTATTTTACCATGTCAATAAGAATAAAGACCTATTTTTTAATGCTGAAATTTGTCAGATTTGCACAAAGTTTTGGCCGGTTGTTTTATGTTTTGCAAAAATGTTATTAAGTGCTATAATAGTTAGGTGACTTTGTGTAAATTGAAAGCTGGATTTTTTAAGATACATATTGTTAGTTGAAATGTTGAAAATAATCATATGAGTTATTAAAGTTAGTTTTGGAGGTTGTATTGTGTCAAAAAATAAACAGAAGCTAAAAGTAATACCGCTTGGCGGGTTACAGGAAATTGGAAAGAATATTACAGTTTTTGAATATGGCGATGATATGATCGTTGTGGACTGCGGGCTTGCTTTCCCGGAGGATGATATGCTCGGGATCGATCTTGTCATACCTGATATATCGTATTTGACAAAAAACAAAGATAAGGTAAAGGGTTTGATCCTAACTCATGGACACGAGGATCACATAGGAGGCGTGCCTTATTTTCTGAAAGAAATAAATGTTCCGATTTATGGTACCAGACTTACACTTGGACTTTTAAAATATAAGCTTGAGGAGCATGGACTGCTGTCTGTAACTGAGCTGATCGACGTTGAACCAAGTGATACGATACAGCTCGGTGCATTCAAGATCGAGTTCATAAGGACCAACCATAGTATTGCAGATACAGTTGCACTTGCGATTCACACACCGGTTGGTATAGTAGTCCATACGTCGGATTTCAAGATCGATTATACACCTATTGAAGGCAAATCCATAGATTTGGCGCGTTTTTCAGATCTGGGCAAAAAGGGCGTATTATTGCTGATGTGTGACAGCACAAATGCCGAGCGGCCAGGTTATACTATGTCGGAGAGAACTGTTGGCGATACGTTCGAGGAAATATTCATCAATGCCAGGAGCAGGATAATCGTAGCAAGCTTTGCATCCAACATCCACAGGATCCAGCAGGTCATTGACGCAGCCTTTAAATTCGGCAGAAAGGTCACCGTTGTTGGCAGGAGTATGGTCAACGTAGTAAATGTGGCTATGGAATTGGGCTATCTGAATGTGCCCGAGGACATGATGATCGATGTGGATCTAATAGACAAGTACCCGTCTGATAAGATCGTCATTATAACTACGGGAAGCCAGGGCGAACCTATGTCGGCTTTATCAAGGATGGCTGTCAACGAGCATAAAAAGGTGGAAATTGAGCCGGGCGATTTGATAATTATTTCTGCATCTCCGATACCAGGTAATGAGAAACCGATATTCCGGGTTATAAATGAGCTGTTCAAAAAGGGAGCAGATGTAATTTATGAAGCTCTTGCCGATGTCCATGTGTCAGGTCATGCCTGCCAGGAGGAACTGAAGCTGATACATAACCTTGTAAAGCCAAAGTTCTTTATGCCGGTCCATGGCGAATACAGACATCTGAAGCAGCATGCGAACCTTGCTAATAAAATGGGTATGCCTTTGGAGAATATTTTTATGATGGAGATAGGGAAGGTATTGGAGCTTAGCTCAGATTCCGCTAAAATAAACGGTACTGTTTCATCAGGAAGGATACTTGTAGACGGCCTCGGAGTTGGAGATGTAGGAAGCATAGTACTCAGGGACAGGAAGCTTCTGTCGCAGGATGGACTGATCGTAGTGGTAATAACGACCGAAAAAGAGTCAGGGCAGATTGTAGCGGGACCGGATATCATTACAAGAGGCTTCGTATATGTAAGAGAGTCAGAGGATCTGATAGAAAATGCCAGGGATATCATCAAAAAAACGCTTGTGAAGCTTGAAGGCAAGAAGGGGAACGACTGGTCAGCAAAGAAAGGTATCATAAAAGACGACCTCAGAGAGTACCTGTATGAAAAAACTAAACGCAAGCCAATGATACTTCCGATCATTATGGAGATATAGGTTGCATACCCAGCCGGACTGAATAATTATAATAAAAGGGACATTTTCTCTGTGACACAGTGTCAGAACAGCGAAAATGCCCCTTTAATTCATTTTTGACAAGAAACCGGGTAAGTTTTACTCAGTAAGCACTTTGACGGCTTCTTCGGCGGCAGAAGCAGCGTCGGGAGTATAAATATCCGCACCGATGCTTTCACGGTACATATCAGTTACAGGTGCGCAGCCTATCAGAACCTCGGGTACATATATCTCATCATTTTTAAACTTGGTACCAATGACTCCCATGCCATCCAACAAGCCCTGTTCAAGTATAGTACCTGCATCCATGCCATCATCTATAGCTTTTTGGATCAGTTCCTTTACAGCCCTTGCCTTGCCGGCTTGAAGATTTGTTGATATTTCAAGCAAATACTCATTACGTACCTCCAGGGTAAACTACTAATCTACGATGATAACCTTATGATAAGTTTTTTTGCCTTTCTTGATAATCAGCTCGCTATTTTTAAACAGACTCTTGTCAACCATAAAGTCAATCGTTGTAACAGGCGATTCGTCGATATATATCCCGCCCTGCTGAACAAGCCTGCGGCCTTCGCCCTTTGACGGTACAAGGTTTGTATGAAGAAGCATGTCAAGTATATTTATGCCGGTCTCGAGCTCAGAGGCTGCAATTTCTGTAGTGGGCAAATTGTTTGTATTACCTCCGCCGCCGAATAAAGCTTCAGCTAGTTGCTTTGCTTTCAAGGCTTCATCTTCGCCGTGTACAAGCTTTGTGACCTCGTATGCAAGCACCTTTTTGGCTTCGTTGATCTGTTCGTTCTTCAGCTGCTCAAGCTTGGCTATCTCTTCCATCGGGAGGAAGGTCAGAAGCTTCAAACATTTTATTACATCGGCGTCATCAATGTTTCTCCAGTATTGATAGAAATCATAGGGAGATGTTTTATCAGCATCAAGCCAGAGCGCGCCTTTTTCGGTTTTGCCCATTTTCTTGCCTTCGCTCGTGGTGAGCAGTGTAAATGTCATACCGTAGGCTTCCTTTGATTCAACGCGCCTGATCAGGTCTATGCCTCCCAGAATATTAGACCACTGGTCATCGCCTCCGAGCTCCAGTCTGCAGCCGCATTTCCGGCTCAGTTCAAGAAAATCATAGCTCTGCATGAGCATATAGTTGAATTCTATGAATGTCAGTCCTTTCTCCATCCTTGATTTGAAGCATTCTGCTGTCAGCATCCTATTAACTGAAAAATGAACGCCTATGTCCCTGAGAAATTTAACATAGTTCAGGTCAAGGAGCCAATCTGCGTTGTTGACCATGATTGCTCTGTCGTTTGTAAAATCGATGAATTTCGACAGCTGCACTTTGAAATTGTTTGCATTATGATCGATTGTTTCACGAGTCATCATCTTGCGCATGTCGGTCCTGCCGGAAGGGTCGCCGACCATTGCCGTACCGCCGCCTATAAGTGCGATGGGTTTGTGCCCGGCCTTTTGCATGTGCGCCATGACCATCATCTGCAGAAAATGGCCTACATGAAGGCTGTCGGCGGTGGGGTCAAAGCCTATGTAAAAGGTTACCTTTTGATTTGCCAAAAGCTCTTTAATTTCTTCTTCGTGTGTCAACTGGGCTATGAAGCCTCTTTCCTTAAGTATATCGTATACATTCTTTGACATTGTTTTCAAACCCCTTGTTTTTTTGTGTATTTTATCATACTGCATTCCGTAATTCAAGGCTGGAACAAGTTGCGAATTCATTGAGGATCAAAAAAAACAACATTATGAGTAAAATCTCTTCCGGTTTGCCTGTAAAGAGGGTTTTGACACCCCAAAACATACTGGTCGGTAGAACCTGCTTCAAGGGCAAGCATGTCTGTAGTTCCGGGAGCATCTGAGTTTTTGTGATCAGCTGTTTTTGTTATCACAGGAAGGCGCGATTTACCACGTATTGCAGAAAGAAGCTTTCTGCCGGTGCTATTGAACCCCAGTATCCTGATATATGCAGGACCGCCAAGACTATTGAAATAGTCGAATTGTTCTCTTGTTAGGCCAATGAGCATACTGAACAGTATCCTTTGAATACGGGTATCGGTATAACGCCTTGTACCTATCAGCTCAACCAACTCAGAATATGTGCCTGCCTTTTCCGCGGATAGTTTTATCCTGTTCTCAAGGCCAGCTTCCATATATGGAAGGCCTTTTATTTCATTAATAGACATCCTTCTCAATGATGATATGATAGACATTTCATAATGCTCGGGGAATATTGGTCCTCTTCCGGCTTCCAATTCTCTGTGCATAATTTGCAGTGAACATTCAGGAATGGATGACTTGAGCAGTTCGCAGGCATGCTGCCACGAATTAGTTTTAATGATCCTGCGGATGGAGGTCGCGCTGCTTATTTCGCCGGAAAGCTCGGTTGAATTATAGTCATTGCTTACTCTTTCAATTGTCAGAGGGACAATGCAGCTTTTTATGCGCAAAAGGGCTTTCAGGTACTCTATACCAAGTATGTTGTTTGGAGTCCCGAGAAAACCGGACAGGTCGTCCTTGCCATATACGATGTTTGAATAGGAGGAAATTGCTTTCTGTCTTGCGGCAGGGAAAGAAAGGCCGCTTGAAAGGTGTTCCTTCAAAAGTGCCTTGTAGTCTTCGGGCTCTTCTGCAAGTATAGCTGCGACCGTACAGAGCTCATCAAGGCTTCCGGCTTCGCTGCCAAAGCATATCATATCAATAACACCGAGGCTTTCAAGAAGCTTAACGGCACCAAATGCAAAATATTCAGCGCTGCCCATGGCATATACAACAGGCAGCTCTATTACGAGGTCCGCTCCGCTATTCAATGCCATCTCGGCACGAGCCCATTTGTCGACTATTGCCGGTTCTCCGCGCTGCGTATAGTTGCCGCTCATAACGATAACGGCGCAATCAGCCCCAGTTTTTTCACGTGAAGTCTGAAGCTGGTAAAGATGGCCGTTGTGGAAGGGATTATATTCAGCTACGATTCCGATAGTCTTCATACTTCAAGAAGGCCTTCTCTGAACTTCATGATATCATCGACGAACATTCCGGCATTCAGGTCGATGAAAGCGGCTCCGGCATCTAATTGTTTTCTGGCCATATCCTGCACAAATACTGCATCGAAATTGTCAATAGCTGATCTGGTAGCTTTGTTTGTGCTATTTATTTTTTCTCCGATTATGATCATTTTTTATTCCTTTCAATGAATGTCCGGCCGAGGCAGGACCTGCGTTAATCATACATATTATACCCCAGCATCTGGAACTAGACAACAAAATCATGCATGCTATTACAGATAGAAAACGATGGCTTCATGATGTATAATTTAGTTACTGTTATTTTTCTTAATACTCAGGTAATTCGGAAGGAAAACGAATGAAAAAAATAGCTGTTGTTGTTATAAGCGATACGACACGAGAGTTCGACAGAGAATATCATTATTATGTCCCTGAAGCTTTTTGTGATGACCTTTTGACTGGAATGAGGGTGATTGTGCCCTTCGGAAAGGCAAACAAGCACAAGGAGGGTTATGTTATAGGATTTTCTGAGGATTCGGAATTCACCGGATTGAAGGAGATACATAAGATTATTGATAAAAAGCCTGTTTTAATACTATCTCTCATTAAGCTTGCTGTATGGATGAAGCAACGATATTTATGTACTTACAGCCAGGCTATCAAATGTATGCTTCCAGCAGGCATCGGAGTCAAAAGCCACCGATTTATTACACTGGCTAATGAGCAAAGCGTTAAGCTAACGCCAAATCAGAGGATACTGACAAATTTGCTAAGGGATAACGAAGGTGTACTGGAAGCTGAGGAACTTAAGAGGCTCTACGGCTCCAAAAGCGATTTAAATAAAAATATAAATGTTCTTGTTGAAAACGGTGTTATTAGCGTCGCGGAGCAATACTCATCCTCTACAAAAGAGAAGACGATCAGGGCTGCAAGTCTTGCAATGCCTCCGGAGGAAGTGCAGGCTGATATCGAGACCGGTGTGATAAAAAGGATCCAACAGATACGTGTTCTGGAAATGCTCATCGATAATGAGTATATTGCCGTTGCAGACCTTGCCAGGTTCGCATCTGTGACAACTTCGGTACTCGATACGCTTCGAAAATACGGTTACATATATTACAGGGATATTGAAGTAAAAAGAGATCCCATGCGGTATAGGGAAGTGGAGGCAACAAAACCGCTGCAGCTGACTCCGGAGCAGAAAACCGTACTGGAGGAAGCTATCTGCAGCATTGACAGCCATACCTTCAGTGAAATACTGTTGCACGGTGTGACAGGAAGCGGTAAGACAGAGGTTTATCTGCAGTTGATCCACCATGTAATCGAAAACGGCAGGCAGGCTATAGTGCTCGTACCGGAGATATCACTGACGCCTCAGATGGTGGATAGGTTCAGAGGCAGGTTTGGTGCTCGTGTTGCAGTTATGCACAGCAGATTGTCGCCGGGTGAACGTTATGATCAATGGAAGCTTATCAGGGAAGGGAAGGTCAGTATTGTGGTCGGCGCCCGTTCTGCAATATTTGCGCCTTTCAGTGACCTGGGGCTTGTTATTATCGATGAGGAACATGAAAACACCTACAAGTCTGAGACGACGCCCAAGTATACAGCCGCACAGATCGCTGCAAGACGGTGCATGTATGACGGCGCTTTACTGCTCTATGGCTCTGCCACTCCTTCGGTGGAAACATACCAGCGCGCATTGGATGGTGAAATAAAGCTTGCAGTAATGAAAGGGCGCGCGAATACGATGGTCATGCCCAAGGTACATATTGTGGATATGCGAAAGGAGCTGGAGCTTGGCAACAAAACCATATTCAGTGCTGAGCTTTCCGCAGAGATAGAAAAGAACATAAATAGTGGACAACAGACGATATTATTTTTAAACAAAAGAGGATATGCTTCTTTTGTTTTATGCAGAAGCTGTGGGATCAGGCTTAAATGCAGGCATTGCAATATTACAATGACATATCATTCTGTGGATGACAGGCTAATCTGCCATTATTGCGGCTATACAGTGAAAATGCCTGAGGTTTGTCCGAAATGCGGAAGCAATCATATCAGACAATTCGGAACAGGTACTCAGAAGGTAGAGGAAGAATTGCACAAATATTTCCCGGGAGCATCAGTTTTGAGGATGGACATGGATACAACTACAGGGAAGCATTCACATGAGGAGATACTCGATGCTTTCAGAGAAAAAAATGTTAATATACTTGTAGGTACGCAGATGATAGCAAAGGGACATGATTTCCCAAATGTCACGCTGGTAGGTGTGCTTGCTGCAGACAGCCTTCTTGGAATGGATGACTACAGGGCATCTGAGAGGACGTTCCAGCTGCTGACGCAGGTGGCCGGAAGAGCAGGCAGGGGCACACTGCCGGGGCGTGTTGTGATACAGACCTATAATACTGAGGATTACAGCATAACAACTGCATGCGGTCACGATTATGATACGTTTTTCAGGCAGGAATCACGGATAAGAAGCCGCCTTGGCTACCCACCCTTTAGTTGTATCGCTGTGGCAGTGACAAGTTCGGTCATTGACAGGCTGGCATTTACAAAAGCGAAGGAGGTATGCTCCTTCCTGTCGTCCAATCTGGATCCCGCAGTTGGTGATGAACTGCTGCCGGGGCCTTCCCGGGCACCTCTGTCAAGGATCCGGAACAGATACAGGTGGAGAATCATCATTAAGTGCAAAGACGTTGACAGACTTACGTGTATGCTTAGTGAATTGTCCGATTATTTTAGTAAAAAAAAGAACAAGGATGTTGACCTGAGCATTGATATAAACCCGGCAAGTATGATGTGAGAGTAAAACCTGCATAATATTATACAGCGCTTGCTTAAAAAAGGCTTGCTTTATTGCAGTATAGAAACCTGTTTGTTATAATAATAGTAGTTAATAAAATATAGGAGTGTAATATATGGCTATCAGAAATATAAGGATAGACGGAGATGAAGTGCTGAGAAAAAAATGCAGGGAAGTAGATGAGATAAACGACAAGCTACTGACGCTGCTCAAGGATATGGCGGATACCATGTATAACGCCGATGGCGCTGGCCTTGCCGCGCCTCAGGTGGGTATCCTTAAAAGAGTTGCGGTAATAGATATTGGAGAAGGGCTCGTTGAGCTTATAAATCCTGTGATCAGAAGTCAGTCAGGCAAGCAGACCACCGTTGAAGGCTGCCTTAGTATCCCCAACTTCTGGGGTGAGGTTGAACGCCCTTCGCATGTAGTGGTTGAAGCGCTCAATCCAAAGGGAGAGAAGATAAGGATAGAGAGCGATGGCTTTATGTCCCAGGCGCTCTGCCATGAAATCGACCATCTTGACGGTATTCTTTTCAAGGATAAGGTTACAAGGGTACTTAGCAAGGAAGATTTGAGAAAAATGGAGTAGATACGGAGCAGCTTCACTATGAGGATCGTATTTATGGGTACTCCGGACTTTGCGGTACCTTGTCTGGAGGCCCTTGTCAATAGAGGATATAATATAGCAGGCGTGGTTACTCAACCGGACAAGCCTGTGGGAAGAAAGCAAAGTGAATTAAAGGCACCTCCTGTAAAGGAGGCAGCTATCAGATTTGGCATACAAAATATACTGCAGCCCACCAAGGTGAAAACACCGGAATTTCTTGAATCGATAAGGGAGCTTGAGCCTGATCTCATAGTGACCGCTGCGTATGGCAGGATACTGACAAAAGACGTACTGGAGGTTCCCGGATACGGCTGTATAAACGTGCATGCATCACTGCTGCCTAAGTACAGGGGAGCCGCTCCGATCCAGTGGGCACTTATAAATGGCGATGCCAGGACAGGCATCACAACTATGTTTATGGATGAAGGAATGGATACCGGTGACATCCTTTTGACAAAAGAGATCGACATAGGACCGGATATGAACGCCGGTGAGCTTTTTGACTGTCTGAAGGAGTTGGGGGCCCGGACACTTATTGAAACTCTTGAAGCTATGGAAAGCGGTACATTGACCAGAACACCCCAGGATCATTCGAAGGCTGTTAATGTGCCTATGATGACCAAGGAATCGGGTCTTATCGACTGGAATAAAAGCGCAGAGGAGATACATAACCTTGTCAGGGGGACATATCCCTGGCCGGGCGCATTCACCTTCTACAAAGGTTCAAGACTGAAAATATGGAAGACTTGCGTCATGAAGGAATGTCCTTCAGGCTCAACAGATTCTTTACCCAATGAGCAGGAGAAAACAGTACAGCCCGGAAAAGTCCTGAAAATATCAAAGCAACACCTTGTAGTCGCAACAGGTGAAGGATGTCTCATGATATCCGAGCTGCAGTTTGATAACTGCAGAAGAATGGGCGTTTGCGAGTGCGGACATAATATGGATGAAGGTGAAGTGCTTGGATAAACGTCTCAAAAGCTTTATGGGTTATACGTTGCTGCTTTTGCTGGTTATTGGGATTATTACGGTGTTATTTTCATACATATACCATTTCTTTTCCATAGACCTTTACAACAGAATAATAAATGTGCTTATTATTATATCTATTGCCATGATGGTTTCGCTTGTTGTAGCAATGGCTGCAATATTCACAGCGGTAAAGACCAGAAGGGTTTATCCTTTCATGATGTTTCCGGTAAGGCTGGGTATGAAAATAGTCATGCCGGTTGCTCTTTTTGTCACGGATATGTTTAAAAAAGACAAGGATATGATAAGAAGTCTCTTTATTGATATAAATAATCTCTTTGTGGAGTCCGGAAATATAAGAAAAAAACCGGATAAGATCATGCTGCTGCTGCCTCATTGCCTGCAGTATTCTGAATGCACCAGGAGAATAACAGTTGATACTGGAAATTGCGCCAGGTGTGGTCGGTGTAAGATCGGCGATATACTGGATATTGCTGAAAAAAGAGGCGTTAAGGTCTATGTTGTGACCGGCGGTACTGCTGCAAGAAACGCAATTTCCAAGGTAAAGCCCGAAATCATACTTTCGGTTGCCTGTGAGAGGGATCTGGCAATCGGTATCTCTGACGTCAGTAATATACCGGTCATAGGAGTTCTGAACAAAAGGCCCAATGGCCCTTGCTTCAATACTACAGTAGATGTGGATTTGCTAAGGGAAAAGCTTGACAAAATTATACTAAATAATGTTTGATATTGAAGGGAATTTATGAAGCTGGATATAGCAAGACAAACTGCACTAAAAATACTTTTTGAAATCAATGAAAAGGGCGCATATTCAAATATTGAACTGAACAGGCAGCTTTCAGGCAATGAACTCAGAGAACTTGACAGGTCATTTATTACAGAGCTCGTATACGGTGTAGTGAAATGGAAGCTGACACTGGACAGGCTTATTGCAGCTTATTCCAGCATCAAGATGTCAAAGCTGTCGCCATGGATATTGAATATATTGAGACTTGGTGCATATCAGCTTCTTTTTATGTCAAAGGTGCCTGCATCAGCCGCATGCAATGAAAGCGTAAAGCTCGCAGGCAGGTATGGGCATAAGGCTTCTGCTGGCTTTGTCAATGCAGTCCTCCGAAAAATTTCAAAAGAAGGCTTTGACTGTGTCATACCAGATAGGGAAAAAGACTTGCCAGGATATCTTTCTGTTAAGTATTCGTATCCGCAATGGCTTACATTGAAGTATACAGAGCTATTTGAAGCTGATTTTGCCGAAAGCCTGCTAGAAGCGGGAAACGGATCACCTGATCTGACTGTCAGGGCTAATACACTGCGAATCAGTGTTGAAGAACTGAAGGAACAGTTGCAAAAAGAAGGAGTTTTGGTAGAAGCGGGCCGATATGTAAAAGAAGCTTTTATTATCAAGAGCCCGGTTCCGATTGCACGGCTGGAGGCTTTTAAAAGAGGCTTGTTTCAGGTACAGGATGAGAGCTCAATGCTGCCTGCTGCTGTGTTGGCGCCTGAGCCGGGTGAAGCTGTACTGGATGCCTGCAGCGCGCCCGGAGGTAAAGCGGTCAATATGGCAATGCTGATGCAAAACCGGGGCAGTGTGACAGCAAGGGACATACATGAACACAAACTGAAGCTGATAGATGAGGCGGCAATAAGATTGGGAACAAGCATAATCGCCAGTGAGCTTCATGATGCCGCTGAGCCTGATGTGAAGAACGATGGACGGTTTGACAGGGTACTGCTCGATGCACCCTGCAGTGGTCTTGGCATAGTGAGAAGAAAGCCTGATATAAAGTGGGCGCGTGAAAACAGCGACATCGGCAGTATTACGGCATTGCAGGAGAAACTTATACAGAATGTATCAAAGGCAGTTAAACCGGGTGGAGTGTTGGTATATAGTACATGTACTATATTGCCGGAAGAAAATGAATACATTGTACAAAAATTTATAAAGAACAACACTGATTTTTATGAAGATGATATATCACCATATCTTTCGCCCGCTCTGGCGCTTTATGCCAGAGGGTGTATGCTGCAGCTCTACCCGAACAGAGATGGGATAGATGGATTTTTTATAGCAAGACTGAAAAGAAAGGGTTAATAGGAGTTTAAAATGTCTGAAATAAAAAAGTATTTGCCTGACATGGATATAAATGAGCTTCAGCAGTTTCTGCAAAGCATGGGACAGCAGAAATTCAGAGCAAAGCAAATTTTCACATGGATCGCAAGGGGCGCGGCGGATTTCGATGAGATGACTGATTTGTCGAAGCAGTTGAGGCAGGAATTGAAACTTTTTGCTTCGGTTTCAGGTCTAAATATAAGAAGAAAGCTTGTATCATCTATAGACGGTACGACAAAGTATTTGCTGGAACTTCAGGACGGTAATATAATTGAGAGTGTACTGATGAAATACATACATGGATACACTGCATGCATTTCATCACAGATAGGCTGCAAAATGGGTTGCAGCTTTTGCGCATCTATGATAGCCGGTTTCAGAAGGGATCTGACAGCAGGAGAAATGCTTGGACAGATACTTTCCATACAGCGTGATAGCGGCGTCAAGATTGGTAATGTGGTTATAATGGGTATAGGTGAGCCTTTTGACAACTATGACAATGTTTTGAAGTTTTTGAAGCTTGCCCATGACCCTGATGGCCTGAATATAGGATACAGGCATATGACTGTATCGACCTGCGGCCTTGTTCCTGAGATTATTAGGTTTTCGGATGAAAATATGCAGGTGAATCTGGCAATATCGCTTCATGCACCAAATGACCGGATACGAGAGAAGATAATGCCGATTGGCAGGAAGTATTGTATTGACAAAATCATTGAAGCATGTAAGATATATACAGAGAAAACCAAGAGAAGGATAACGTTTGAATATGCTTTGATAGAAGGGGTCAATGATTCTTCAGATAATGCATTGGAGCTGGTTTCACGGCTTAGAGGCCTCTTATGTCATATTAATCTGATACCGGTCAACTCAGTACAGGGAACCGGTTACCGACAAAGCGGCCGCAGGCATATAGACGAGTTTGCAGCGTTGTTAACCAAAAGAGGCATAGAAACAACGATCCGGCGTGAACTTGGTTCTGATATTAATGCAGCATGTGGACAGCTTAGAAGAAGTGAGTTGGAACAAAATGATGTTTAAGAGAACAATGATGTTCATAGTAGGACAATAAAAGGGTTTTAAACCCTAAAAAAAGGTGTTGATAGCTTGAAATTTGCCGCTGGTACTGACAGAGGATTAATACGCGAGATTAATGAAGACAGCTGCATGATCATCCCGGGATGTTCAACTTCACCCTGCGCCTTTATCGTTGCTGATGGTATGGGTGGACATAATTGCGGAGAAATTGCGAGCAGGATGACAGTGGAGTACATAAGTGAACTCTTACGCAGCAATGGCAGCAGCCTTGTTGGTATGGATGCCGGGAATGTGCTTTCCGGGATGGTAGAGCAGGTTAACACGAAGGTATATGAAAAATCACTTGAGAGTGCTGAGCTGAGCGGAATGGGAACTACAATGACCATGGTGTTGATCACAGCTAATACACTGACTGCAGCCCATGTAGGCGACAGCAGGCTTTATATGATACGAAGCGGCGAAATAAGTCAATTAACCGAGGATCATTCATATATCGCTGAATTGCTTAAAAAAGGTACATTGACCAAGGAAGAAGCTGAAAATCACCCGAGAAAGAATATAATCACAAGGGCTATCGGTTCTTCTCCTGACATTCTGGTAGATGTAATAAGTCAGGAAATTTTGGAAAATGATATATTTGTTCTTTGTACAGACGGACTAACAAATATGATATGTGAAAATGAAATATCCGAGATCGTAAGAGGCAATGAACCCGAGGCCGCTTGTGCAAAACTTATAGAAGCGGCAAACAGGCAAGGCGGCGACGATAATATCACCGTTATTGTTATTAAATGTGAGTGAAGGTGTTTATATGGTAGGTCAAATATTAGGAAATAGGTATCAGTTAATTGAAAGAATCGGCGGAGGCGGCATGGCTGTCGTTTATAAAGCGAAGTGCCTGCTTTTGAACCGCTTTGTGGCTGTTAAAATATTACGCAGTGAATTCACTGATGACGAAGAGTTTGTAAAGCGTTTCAGAGTTGAAGCTCAAGCGGCAGCCAGTCTTAATCACCCTAACATTGTTTCCATATATGATGTTGGAAAGCAGGATGATACCCATTATATTGTCATGGAATACATCGACGGTATAACATTGAAGGAATATATAGGGCAAAGGGACGCACTTCCCTGGAATGAAGCCGTAAACATTGCCATTCAGATATGTTCGGCAATCGAACAGGCACATAAAAATTTCATAGTCCACCGGGATATAAAACCGCATAATATTCTCATTACAAAGGAAGGCATTGCCAAGGTCACTGACTTCGGTATCGCAAGAGCGGTTACATCGGCAACGATTACGATGGTTGGCAGCACTATAGGCTCAGTTCACTATTTTTCTCCTGAGCAAGCAAGAGGTGGCTTTACCGATGAAAAATCAGATATTTACTCATTGGGGATCACGATTTACGAAATGGTAACCGGTAAGGTGCCCTTTGATGGAGAATCACCTGTGGCAATTGCTCTCAAACATATCCAGGAGAAACCGGAGAAGCCGATTGATGTGAATCCGTCAATACCAAAGGGCCTCAATGATATTATTATAAAGGCGATGAAGAAGGATCAGAATCTTAGATATCAGAACGCATCGGAAATGCTCTCGGACTTGCAGAGGACACTTGTTGAGCCTAATGCAAAAATAACCGAAAGCAGCAAGGTTGATCAGATGCCTACAAGAAAAATGCAGGCTGTAGGTACGGGCCTGAATATACAGGAAGAATCCGAGGATGGAGATGATGCCATTATGGAGGAAGATGATACTAAAGAAAAGAAGAAGAAGGACAGGCTTAGCACTTGGCTGGGAATTGCAGCCGGCCTTGTGATTACAGGCCTGATCATCTTTATTGGTATCAAATACGTTGTTCCGGCATTTATTCCCGAGCAGGTGGAAGCCTACGTTATAGAAGATTATACAAACAGAAATTACGTGGATGTAAAAGCTGTCCTCAGCCAGCATGAAATAACTGCTGAAGAGGAAAGGGTATTTGATGATACAGTGGAAAAGGATATGATAATCACACAGGATGTGGCGGTGGGGAACAGCCTGAAGCCAGGGAGTGTTATAAACTTTACTGTAAGCAATGGACCGCATCTTGTGGAGATACCCGATATTTCCGGTGACGAAGCTAGAGTTGCGGAACAGATCATTGTGTACAATAACCTTGTACCGGAAGAAGTAAATGAGAACAGTGAGACAATAGGCAAGGGACTGGTTATCAGGACTGAACCTGTTGCGTATGAAATGGTCAAACCTCAAACAACAGTAAAAGTTATTGTTAGTCTTGGACCTGAGCTTGAAATGATCAAAATGACTGATTTAACAGGACTTACAAGGACAGAGGCTGAAAACTGGATATTAAAAAACAATCTCAAAATAGGCAAAATACTGCCGGAGGACATAGTCAGCGAAGTGGCAAAGGTAGTTAAGCAATACCCGCTGCCAGAGACTGAAGTAACTGAGGATACAGCGGTAGAGCTTACGTTTGGAATCGATGAACCTATAGCAACGGAGGACCCGGGTACTACACAGCCCATGGAAGACCCTAACTCTCAGGGAAATCAGCAGCCGCAAACAAGCGGGCGTACAAGGCTTATTACTATAACGCTGAATCCAAGCCGTACCTATGGAGAAGAGGTTATGGTGTATGTTGAATCGACTCCGTCTGATACAAATATACGGAAAATTGAATTGAATCAAACGATAGCAAGGGACCAGTTCCCGTTCAGTATGCCGGTAACCGTCGGTGAAAGCGGGACTACTCACATTATTGTATATCTTGATGATATGCTGGCCCTTGATCAGGATATATAGTAGAGCTCTGGTGTAATATAACAATGAATTTGATGTGATTGGTGCAGGGGAGGTTTGGTTATTGCCGTCAGGCATTATCTTAAAAGGAATAGGCGGATTTTATTATGTATCATCAGATGATGATGTATATGAGTGTAAAGCGAGGGGAATTTTCCGCAAGGATGAGCTGATCCCTCTGACCGGAGATAAGGTCACCTTTTCAATAACTGATCCGTCACTGAAAAAAGGAACCATTGATGTAATAATGGAGAGAACAACGGTGCTGACACGACCTGCAGCTGCAAATATCGACCAGCTGGTAGTTGTGATAGCGGCAAGATCTCCTGAACCAGATATGTTATTGTTGGATAAAATTTTAGTTACAGCAGCAAAGAAAGGTATTACTGCTGTGATATGTATAAGTAAAACAGACCTCGATCCAGATGACAACAGAGCGGAGATCCGAAGCTCATATTTGAAGGCGGGCTATACACTGATCGAAACAAGCTCTGGAGAAAGTGCAGGCTTCAACCATCTTAGGGATGCTCTAAAGGATCATGTAACTGTGTTCGCAGGTCAATCCGGAGTAGGAAAGTCAACTTTACTGAACAGGGTCGCAAACAATTTTGTAATGCAGACCGGAAGCATCAGCAGCAGGATCGAAAGAGGCCGCCACACTACCAGGCATACAGAGCTTATAAAGCTTTCGGACGGTGGCTTTGTTGTTGACACGCCGGGCTTTAGTTCATTTGAGCTTGCAGAGATACCACATACACAACTGCAGTATTTGTTCCCGGAATTTGCAGACCACATAGGCAACTGCAGGTTTACGGGCTGTAGTCATGTAAATGAGCCTGATTGCGGTGTTAAAAACGCTGTGGCGGAAGGAAGCATCAGCACAGGAAGATACCAGCGTTTTGCCGAGCTGTACACTATATTGAAGCAGGAATATGATATGAAATACAAAAAAACTAACAGGAAAGGGACAAAGAGCAATGATTAAGATCGCACCGTCCATCCTTGCGTCGGACTTCTCAAGGCTTGGAGAGGAAATATCAAGGGTTGAGAAGGCTGGGGCGGATATGATACATCTTGATGTTATGGATGGACATTTCGTACCGAACATAACTATTGGACCTCCTGTAATAAGGAGTATTAGAAAGGTGACAAGACTTCCGTTCGATGTCCACCTGATGATCGATAACCCTGAACGTTACATAGAGAGCTTTATTGATGCCGGAGCTGATATGCTTTCTATTCATGTGGAAAACAATACTCATTTGCATCGGACTATAGAAATGGTTAAAAGCCACGGCTGCAGGGCATCAGTTGTACTGAATCCAGCAACGCCGCTGAATGCGCTTGATTTGGTACTTGATAAAGTGGATATGGTACTCCTTATGACAGTCGATCCGGGCTTCGGGGGTCAACAGTATATAGAGAGCATGACAGAGAAGGTACGAGAGCTTAGATATATGGTGACCAAACGCAACCTGAGGCTTGATATAGAAGTTGACGGAGGTATAGATCTGGAAAATATTCATAGGGTAACAGAGGCGGGAGCTAATGTTATCGTAGCCGGATCAACGATATTTAATGCCCACGATACTGATGAAATAATCAGGAACCTTAGACAAAAGGCTTACGGTGGTTATGTATGATGTGTGCGATTTTCTGCGGTGGGGAAATCACTGATTATGATTATATAAGAAGGCACCTTGACGGAGCCGGATTTGTTATATCTGCCGACAGCGGGGCTCGTCATTGCATAAGGCTGGGGATAGTACCGGATATCATGGCCGGAGATTTCGATTCTGTTGCCAGAAATGACTTTGACGCTTTGATGGATGCAGGCTCAGAGGTATTACGCTACCCGGCTGAAAAGGACATGACAGACAGTGAGCTTGCTGTAGAAATAGCAATAAATAAAGGCTTTAACAGAGTGCTCCTCTTTGGGGCAACAGGTACAAGACTCGATCATTCCCTTTCAAATGTTTTTTTGCTTAAGAAGCTTACAGATGCTAATATTGAAGGAATCCTAATAAATGAGAATAATTCTCTCAGACTTATTAAAGGCGAATTGCGGCTGGAACAAAAGGAAGATGCTTTTGTGACACTTCTGCCTGTTGCAGGTAACGCATCAGGTGTAACAACCAGGGGTCTCTATTATCCCCTTGAAGATGCAGTTCTTGAAGTTGGTTCATCATGGGGAGTCAGTAACAGGTTTTCCGGGGAAACGGCTATTATTAGTGTAAAGCAGGGTTATCTTCTAGTTATCATATCAACTGAAGGATAGCGATGTACTGTTCTATAAAAATTTGAGGGGATGACCGATAGGTTATCCCCTTAAAACATGTATTGCTTATTTATATTCGGCAGCCAATGCTTCAAAGGCCTTCTTTGAGTTCACTATCGATTTTTCATCAATACAGTAGGCAAGTCTGAAGAAACCTTTGCACCCAAAGCCTGTACCCGGAACTATAACCAGGTTGTATTTGACTGCAGCCTTGCAGAATCCGATATCATCCTCCACCGGAGACTTGGGGAAGAGGTAAAATGCACCTTGGGGCTTCATGCATATGAAGCCTGCACCAGTAATGATATCATAAAGCATATCACGCCTTTTCCTGTAAGCTTCCGCATCGACCTGCGCATTTAGTGATTCCGGAAGGATCCTCTGGAAAAGAGCGGGGGCATTGACAAAGCCCAGCGTCCTTGTCGAGAAGATCAGGCCATCAATTAGTCCTGAAGTGTTTTCCATCATCGGATTTATTGCTATGAAACCGATCCGCTCGCCCGGGAGTGAAAGCGATTTACTGAAGGAATTGACAATGATAGCATTTTTGAAAACAGAAAAAATAGAAGGTACTTCTGTATTGTCATATACTATCTTGTCATAAGGCTCATCTGAAATAATGCAAATTTCTGTGCCAAATTCTTTTTCTCTTTTAAAAATCACTTTGTTTATTTTCTCAAGTGAAGCTCTGCTGTATATAACACCGGTCGGGTTGTTTGGAGAGTTTATTATTATTGCTTTTGTTTTAGATGTGATGGCATCATAAATTTTTTGCGGGTCAGGCTGGAAGGTGTCACGTTCCGTGCTTACGATCACAGGCTTGCCGCCATGATTATCTATGTAGAAAAGGTATTCCGCAAAATATGGTGCCAGAACGATAACCTCTTCACCGGGATTCAGCAGAGTTTTTAGCACGACATTCATAGCACCGCCTGCGCCGCATTCCATCACAATGTGTCCTGCTTCCAGAGGTGCTCCGGTTATTTGCTTCAGCTTGGCGGCAACGGCTGCTCTTACATCCAAATATCCAGCATTGCTCATATAACCATGCATTTTTGGCGTGTCGGTCAGCACTGCTTTTTTCAGAGCTTCCCTGACTATTTCTGGCGGCTCAAGGTCGGGGTTTCCCAATGAGAAGTCATATACGTTATCTGCGCCGACTTTTTTGCGCAGTTTTTCTCCTTCTTCAAACATAGCCCTGATCCATGATGATCTGTTCAGATTTTCAAGTATTTTCTGTGAAACCATAATAACCACTCCTGTTTCAGGTCTGAAAACCAAATGATGTCCAGCCCTGTGAGATTTTCTATTATAATATACCAAAAACGGGAAAATATCAATCAATCTGTTAATAAATTGAGATGATCACACTGTTCAGTAACTAATACGGAATAGAACTATAGCTGGATTAAGATAGGAATACAGAACTATATAGTTTGTAATGAATATAGTGTAGACTAATGTTGAAAGGAGTTGTGAAATGATGAAAAAACGAGTAATCTCAACGGCACTTGTACTAGTTTTATTAATGACATTCTCTATTGCTGCATACGGCGTCGGCACACCAGCAAGCACAGATGATTTTTCTGATGTGCAGAAGGATAATTGGGCATATGACGCAATTAGATGGATGGTGGACAAAAAGATAGTAGATGGTACAGGTGAAGGTAAGTTTTCTCCGACACGTGAAGTGACAAGGGATGAGTATGCAAAAATGATGGTTTTGACTCTTGGACTTGATTTGATAAATCCTTCTGAAGGATCATTCCTTGACATTAAAAAAGGTGGCTGGCAGTATAAGTATGTTGAAACTGCAAAACCGTACTTGACAGGATTCAGAACAGCTTCAGGCGATTATTTCAGGCCTTCACAAAATGCAGTAAGGGAAGATATGGCAGTAGCATTGGTAAAGGCGATGGGATTTTCTGATGAAACAGCCGATTTGACCATTCTTTCTCAGTTCAGTGATGCGGGCGAGATTTCTCCGAATCTGAAAAAATATGTGGCGATTGCTGTGAAACATGATTTGATGCAAGGCTACGACAGGAACGGTAGTCGCGTAATTGCACCAGCAGAAGGGCTTAACAGGGCTTCGGCAGCGGTCCTTCTTTATAATGCCCTGAGGGAAAATGAGGAGAAGATTACATATGACTATGTAAAAGTGACTTACGGTAAACCGATGTATGAAGAACTGGAAATAGACGTTGATAATAATATCGATAAAGATGTCGATAAAGATGTCGATAAGGATGTCGATAAGGATAATGATAAAGACCTTAGAGAAGCCAGGATCAAGGTGACAAAATCAGGAGACAGGCTGCTAATAAGCTGGGATAAGATAACTTCATCCAATTTCAATGGATATAAGGTTGTAATATCCAAACATGATTCTACCCCTGTTTATCCGGATAACGGATATCTCTCTTATATAACTGACAGAAATAATAACAGTATAAGCATTCAAGATGGTGATCATTACAATGGCGGTGACTTTGACGGTGAACTGAAATCGGGAACTACGTACTATTTCAGTATCACGGTGCTGTATAATAATGGAAAGGTTGCCGGAAATGTTGTTAAGGCAAAACTTCCATAATCCGTATTCAGTGATGCAAATACATAACGCATTCTGAATTAAGTGTCAAAATCAATTGAGTGAGTAAAAAATCCAGTAATGTGTGGCGAGATATCTACTTTCGTTGATTTTGATTAAATAATTCATTAAAAACCTTAATTATGTTAAGCAATCAGGGCTAAAAGACCACTTCACCGAGTTATATAAACTCATTACTTGCTATTTTGCTCAACATCTGTCAGACGTTCGCTGCGGAGTCGGGATATGATGTTGTGATTGGGCTTTTGAGTTTTTTGGACAAGAAAAGGACTGCCTCAACGTTCATTAAGAGACAGTTCTTTTATTTTACTTTCAGAGTTTCAGCTATGGCTTGATCCGGGTTGACGACTGCGGTCCTGTAGTTGACATATATGACCATACCGGGTTTTGCACCGGAGGGCTTACTGACATTTTTGACGGAGGTGTAATCTACCTGCACATTTGAGGACATTTTGGCCTTGCTGTGCCATGCTGCAAGTATTGCAGCCTCTTCAATGGTCTTGTCGGGTATTTCACGTCCGTTTCTTTTTATAATTACATGTGAACCGGGTATTGTCTTGGTGTGGAGCCATATATCATTTGATTGTGCTGCTTTGAGGGTAAGATAATCGTTTTGGATGTTGTTCTTACCTACGTATACATCAAATCCATCGGAGGATCTGAAATGCAGCGGCTCAGTCATAACAGCCTTCTTTTTAGCTGCCGGTTTTCTCCTGAGCTGCATATAACCTTGTTCTGCAAGCTCCTGCCTGACTTCATCTATCTCCTGTAAAGTAGTACAGTTGTCAAGGAGCTGTAGGACACTCTCAAGGTAATCCAGCTCAATACGTGAATCTTCAAGCTGTCGTGATGTGTATGTGTATGTACTTTTTGCCTTGGAATATTTTTTGAAATAACGCTGTGCATTTGCCTGTGGCGTCATATCAGGATCAAGAGGGACATCGATATATTCTCCGGTTTCGGAATAGTAATTCAATAAGGGCATAATTTTTACATTTTGTGGTATTGCGTAAATATTAGCTGTAATGAGTTCACCATAAAGCTTCAGCTTTTCTCTGTTAGCTACATCCCGCAGAGTTTCTTCCTGTATAGACAGTTTCTTGTTACAGCGATCTATCGATGTATTAAGGACCTTGTAAAGGTCGGACTTTTTTTGTCTTAGACGCTCTGCATTGTCCCGGGAGGCATAGAATTTATCGAGCATCTGGCTCACGGAAGGCAGAGGCTCCATGTACATGTACTGCTTTATTTCAAGGCAGTGAAAATCGAGAGGCTTTGCGTGCTGTTCGTCTTCATATATAACACAAGGTGCATAATTACAGTTCGTGATTTCTGCAAGTATTGAATCCAATGTATTTATCAAGGCTATACGTTCAGCTTGATCCAATGCCGACACACGTTTTCTTCCGTCGATCAGGGCACGATGACATACCTCGCGGCATAGCAAAGGACTAAAGCCTTTTATGTTATCAAGCAGGAATTTTTCCGCTGTTTGTGTTGAGGAATCAAACAGGTCAGTCAACTGCGAGGGATCAAGGTGCGAGGGCGATAGCTTATCCTGTGCCGGAGGCAGGACATATGGCCTTGCCGGCATAACTTCACGGACACTGCTAATATCCGAATCTATATGTTTAATTGAGTCTAGTATTTTATTTTCACTATTGAGCAGGATTATGTTACTGTAGCGCCCCATTATTTCAATGACCAGCTTCTTTTCCGAGATATCACCAAGTTCATTTGCGGCTTCTATTACTATGCCAATGATTCTTTCATAGTCATTGAAGTCAAATGATATTATCCTGCCACCGCTCAGATGCTTTCTTAGCAGCATGCAAAATACAGGAGGTACTGGAGGGTTATCTTTAACTGTTTCGGTCAGATGTAATCTTGGATAATTCGGACTGGCGCTTAGTACCAGCCGGTGGTTTTTATTCCATGCCCGAACTAAAAGCACTATTTCATCAGCTTCTGGCTGCAGTACCTTTTCGATTCGGCCGCTTGTAAGTTTTTCAGTCAATTCTTCTACGATACTTTTTGTGACTATCCCGTCAAATGGCAACAGAAACACTCCCTTGTGTGATTTATCCAACAGATATACTGTAACAAAATGATAATAATAATACAACCATGGGGGACGGGGGTTTTTGATTATCATTATAGGTTTTTTACACTATTAGCATAAATATTATACATAAGTGGGGAAATATGGTATTATTATTTTTATATTAAGTTAGTGGAGAATAATATGGGTAGAATATCGAGAGAAAAAAGTAGAACGGACACATACCATGTTATACTTAGAGGGATTAACAGACAGGAAATATTTAATGATAATGAGGACAGAATCGTTTTCAAACAAAAATTAAAGAGAATTATCGATGAAGACAGCAATATTAGTATATACAGTTACTGCTTAATGTCTAACCATGTTCACTTGTTGATGAAAGATGCAAATTTACCAATAACAATGCGAAAAATTTGCTCAAGTTATGTTTATTGGTATAATAAAAAATACAGTAGATGTGGCCATTTGTATCAAGATAGGTATAAAAGTCAAAAAGTCGAGGATGAAGGATACTTTATTACAGTTTTGCGTTACATTCACAGAAATCCAGTTAAAGCAGGAATGGCTAATAGTGTAGGTGACTATAAGTGGAGTAGTTATAATGAATATTTGAGCAATAAATATATTGTCGATTCTGAGTTTGTTTTTTCTCTAATTTCCAAAGAACAGTTTGTTGAGCTCAATAATAGCATTCTCAAGAATGATGAAAATGATGAGTGTTTTGAATATGATGCTTTTTATGAAGATAGTGAAGCTGCTGAAATAATAAGAAATATATGTGAAATCAAAAATATAAATGAATTAGGTCTGATGTGCAAGAGTAAAAGGGAAAACTTAATAGGTTTGATCAAAAGAAGTAGTAAACTATCTATACGCCAGATAGCAAGGGTTACAGGGATCAACTATTCTGCTGTAAGAAATATTATAATCAAAAGTTACTGTTCACACGGGGGTAATACTGACGCAGACTAAAAAATAGCCACCATAG
>CAZBEQ010000032.1:0-40289 GCA_964490975.1 uncultured Oscillospiraceae bacterium
TATTGTTATTATTGTTATTATTGTTATTATTGTTATTATTGTTATTATTGTTATTGTTGTTATTGTTATTATTGTTGTTATTGTTGTTATCGTCACCAGGACCAGGACCGGGATTGCCCCCGCCACCTGCTACAGGAGTCGGTGGTGCTGGTGTATTAGCAGGCTCTTCCGTATTATTTGTTATGGTAACACCTGACACCCCTGACGCAATATTAACTTTAGTTGGTTTTTTTTCAAGAGTAGTATTGCTTGCATTGATCTGAGCAGTCTCTATCTTGCCGGTTCCCGTTGCAGCAACATTTTCAGCGTCAACAGTAAGAGTCTTTATCGTTGCTCCGGCAACAATATTGATCTTGGCCTCCTTACCGCCATCTTCCACCTTTACTTCCTCGATTGTACCTTTTACCAGAGATACCTCAGCTTTCGGAGCTTCAATGGCAACACTTTCGAAACTTCCTGCAAGCTCTACGGTAAAGCCCAATGGGATCTGTATTTTTACTTCCTGAAATCCATTCCCCGTTACATTTTCTTCTTCTAATTTTGCAGTCGATTTTGTATCAACTTCCGAGATTGATGTGCTGCCTTGAGCAACCAGACGTACTTTACTATTGTCTGGCACTTGGATGAGAACCTTGCCTAATGATGAATTCAATACAATAATGCTATGTTCGCCACCGCCGCTTACGGTAGTTGTACCTTTTACAACAACATTGTCGAGTGTAACGGCACCGTCTCCAATTCCTTCAGTAAGATACAGGTTGCCGTAAATAATAGCATTTTTCAGTGTAATACCCGGCTTTGATATTGTTACATTTCCAACTATTGAAGCGTTCTTTCTATCATATGAACCTGCTTCATTATAAAGCTCTCCAACAGCTCTATATAATATAGTAACCGCTTCCGCCCTGGTTGTATAGGCGCTCGGTTTGAAGGAACCGTCGGGATTCCCTGTCATATAACCTTGTTTTACTATAGCCCCAATATAGCCCTTGCTCCATGATGGAATCGAGCTTACGTCAGAGATTTTTTTTGCACCGTCCTCCGCAGGTGTTATTTTCAATACTCTTGCGAGCATTACAGCAGCTTCCTGTCTGGTAATCAGACTCACTGGCTTGATACCGCCGTCGCTTCCTCCAGTTATATATCCCGCAGCCTTTGCCTTGGATATATCTGCTGCAAACCAATCTGAAGCTTTTACATCCATAAAACCTTCAGGTACTGTTTTGGTAAATGCAAAAGCCCTGTTGACCATTGCAATGAATTCTGCTCTGCTTACTTTATTTTCCGGCTTTACTGTGCCGTCAGAATACCCTTTAATGAAGCCCTTTTCTATCCATGTCGATAATTGTTTCTGCGCCCAATGGCCTTTGATATCTGTGCTGCTTGCAGCCATTGAAGGCGATATTGCAGTCACAATGATCAGCATTGCCAGTAATACAGAAAACAATCTTTTTGAAATCCTTTTCATAAAATCGCTCCTTCACTTAAATAATATCCGCATTGCATAAATTATGTGAAATCACTTTAAGGAAAATCAGGTAAAATTGATTGGAATATAAAATTTACAAACTATTTCATCCTGGTAAATTTCCGAATCTGCACAATACTCTTGAAATTGAGCCCGATAATCATACTTTAGATCCTTACTGGGGAAATAATACTTAACGATCCAGTTATGTGCCTGTCCTATTTTATTCCTTAAGCCGCGATAACCCACTTTTAAGTACTTTCCGCCATCAAGGACTATCCTGCTCAACCCGGAAATTGAAAAATCACTTTCAAAGCCTAGCAAATAGATGCAGCTGTCTGGATCTGTAACTATTGGTAAATTCAGCGGGATTCCTATAAGCGCTTTGCCTTCTTTATTATGGTTAATAATATCCTCCCAAGCCTTCTTTATTTTCATATCATAGAAGTTACCAAAGTAAATTTTTGTTGAAAGCTCCATTTGTTGAATATCTACTATACTGATTGCCTCAATTTCTTTTGGCATATCAGTGTTATTATAGCAAATAAATTGTTCATATTTTTTGCATATATTGCTATTTTTCTTGTTTAAAATACTTCCTTTACGAATATTACTGTTTTTCTTGTCGCAAATAACTTCTCTATACAAATTACGGAATTCTTTAGGACTAATATAAAAGATTTTTTTAAACTCCCTTGAATAAGTAGCAGAAGAAAAACCGCAATAACTAGCAATTTCAGAAATATCAACATCCATATTTGCAAATAATAAATAAATACTATTCTCCATTCTCCTGCTCTTGATATATTCATTCAGTGTAACACCCGTGACTTCCTTGAATTTTCTATGTAAATGATACTTTGAATAGGAGAACCTCTCCGATAAAATATCCAAAGTGATATGATCAAATAAATTCATATTGATATAAACCATAATTTCATAAATTGTATTTTTAATATCATTCATAAATACCACCTGCAAGAAAAATGTAGACTTATTACTTTGCTACTCTTTGGAAATTTAGGTTATTCGACAACAGTTTACCATATTTGTAACTGACATCGCTACATTAGATTGCAAAATTAGAAACATAATCTGTTTTAATTTGTTTAAGGGCGTTAATACTGGCACCTGATATTATACTCGGAATGAAAAAAAGGATGCCCGTCAAACTTTTATAATTTGAAAACTACACTGCTAAGAATTCCAACTTCTGGGCATCATTATGAAGAATAAGTCTTGAATTTATAGACGGTTGGCTATGAAATAGGCCCTTTTACAGTATTATTCTGCCCAAAAGTTGAAATAATAAGCTTTCAAGTAATGTATGGATAGTTATATGTCAACGTTACGCATAAATTCCCTTATCTATACAGAGTTGCGCGCGTTCCCTTGTGCGTCCGTCAGCCTTCAAAGCGTTTTCCAAAAATTCAGGATGCTCTTTTATAAAGGTTTTCATCGATTCACGCGGATCTGCGGTATAGCCCAGCAGCATATCATACTGGCCCTTGTTTATATGTCCCAGTTCCAGAGCCTTGTTAAAAAAGGCCTTATCGATCGAAACCATCGCAAATGAGCAGACATCATTTCTTTCCAGCAGTTCTGCCCCGCCCTGCAGCCTGTCGACAATGACAACACTCGCTGTCATCTGACCGCAAATATTCTTTATTGCCGGGATCCATGCTCTTTCATAGCTTGATGCTTCTGTTATCAGATCGGCAATATGAAGTACCCTGGCACCGCATATAGGCTCTGCTTCTCTGGTTTCTCCATTTTCAGTGATAACTGCTGACAGATCCTTGTATATTGTTATATGAGGCTTTTTTAGTCCCTTTGCAGCCAGCAGCGAGAAAAACCAGTCTCTTCTTTCTCCTCCTGAAATGTAGTCAATATTATCAACCTCCATATTGTCTTTTATGAAATCAATAAGGCTGTCAATAAGCCCTTTGTAAATCTCATCAGAAGCATAGTTAGCTTCGACTACAGGTAGCAGCTTCTCTGGACAGCTTATTTTTCCTGCCTTTTCGGCATCTATTTTTTCAAGCAGTTCAAGAGCCTTTCCCTCGCTGCCATAGAGGAAATGCGTGTTTATGTAATATGGGCCTATCGTTCCGGAAGTGTACCAGAACGGCTTTCCTTCAGGGCATACCCTTACAGCATTCGTTTCGAACAACCAGTTAATAAGATTTTCGCTAGACATATATATACCTCCGTCAGATTATTTTCAGCCATTGTCTATAATTCATTTCTGTTCATTCCGGGACTTTAGCTTTTTCATGTACTCCTCCCACCACTCCTGGTTCACGACCGTCCCCAGGTCAGTGCCCAAGTGGGTGGAATCCCCTTCAGTCACAGTATTGAAAGCACCGTCTTCATAATCGATTATTGTTATCGCCGTATTGTCACACCATGCAACATTTATCATCTCTTCCAGTGTACAGGCCCTGAAATGACATATCATCGCGCGTATTGCCGTCCCATGGGTCACAATGCATATGTTTTTGCCTTCGTGGTCTCTGATTATTGACATCACTTCATTGAGAAGTCTGTTTTGAAACAGGTCCATTGTCTCGCCGTTAGGCATTCTGACATTATGGGGATCGTTTTCCCAGGTCCTGTATTCCTCAGGCCACCTCTTTTCAAGCTCTACCCAGGGGAGGTCCTCCCAATCGCCGCCATTTATCTCTCTGAGATTATCCGACGTTATGATCTCCAGTCCCTTGGCTTTGGCTATGTAGCCGGCAGTTTGCCTTGTCCTTCTAAGGCTGCTTGAGTATACTGCGTCTATATCAAAATCCTTCAGTCTTCCGGCAACACGTTCTGCCTGCAGATGACCCCTTTCTGTTATTTCAGAATCAGTCCACCCGTGAAAATGCCTGATCTTGTTTCCTTCTGCTTCTGCATGCCTTACAAATATTAACCTGGTCCTCAATATATCACCCTCGGTCCATCATTTGTTCAATTCAAGTCTGCCCGTAATATCTGCAGCCCTGTTGAAAGCGTGTTTCCTCATATATTGTTCTATTCCGTCACATACTTTTATGCAGGCGTCAGGATAAATCATTCCCGCTGTCCCCACCATTACTGCATTAGCGCCTGCAAGCATGAATTCTATTGCATCGTTTCCGCAGGATATCCCGCCCATACCTATTATAGGTATTTTCACAGCCTGAGATACCTCATACACCATTCTGACCGCGACAGGCTTTACCGCAGGCCCCGACAAGCCTCCGGTATTATTTGCCAGTACAGGTCTTCTTGTATCGACATCAATAGCCATTCCAAGGAGTGTATTTATAAGAGAAACCGCATCGGCACCGGCAGCTTCAGCAGCCGAAGCTGTAGCGGTAATGCTTGCTACATTTGGTGTAAGCTTTACTATCAAAGGTTTGCGTGAATACTTTCTGACCTGCTGCGTTATCTCATTTATTCCACGAGGTGTGTTTCCAAAAGCTATACAGCCTTCCTTTACATTTGGGCAGGAAACATTCAGCTCAATAGCATCAATATCAGCTTCAGACAGTATCTGTGCCATTTCACAGTACTCCTCAACAGTGTTGCCTGCTATATTGGCTATGACTGCAACAGAATACTTCCTCAAAAACGGCAATTCTTTTTCTATAAAATAGTGTACTCCGGGATTTTGCAACCCGACACTGTTGAGAATGCCCGCGGGAGTTTCTGCAACTCTTGGAGGCTTATTGCCCTGCCTCGGCTTCAGTGTCAGACCTTTTACGCTTATTCCTCCCAGCTTTTTCAAGTCGATGTATTCCGCATGCTCCCTGCCAAAGCCAAATGTACCTGATGCTGCAATAACCGGGTTCTTTAGCTTTATCCCGCATATATCCACCGACAGATCAAATCCACTCATCTGTTCCTCCATGCTTATCCTTCCCCTGTAAATCAGGGAACAGGTTACTCGAATATTATACTCCTGCTGTTAAATACAGGCCCATCCTTGCAAACATGGCTGTATTGCCAGCCATCTTCACCTTTCACTGTTTTGCAGGCGCAGGCAAGGCATGTGCCAAAGCCGCAGCCCATACGCTGTTCCAGAGAAATCTGGCATTCAGTGTTGAATTCTTTGGCTATTTCTGATACCTTTCTAAGCATCGGTTCAGGGCCGCATGCATATATCAAATCAAAGCTTTCACCTGAAAGATCACGTTTGAGTATATCTGTAATGAAGCCGCCTGTTCCGTATGAGCCGTCATCCGTGGTTATTTCCATTGAATTAGATTTCTGTCTGAATTCATTTTCAAGTACAACCAGATTTGATGTTCTAAATCCAAGATAAGATCTTTTAACGATTGCTTTGCTCTCATTGAGAACGAACAATAATGGAAAGATACCTATTCCACCACCAATAATGGCAATCCTGCGATGCCCGATGCTCATATCGAAACCGTTTCCAAGAGGCCCAAGTACATCAATTGGATCCCCGGCTGTTTTTCTTGCCAGCAGCCCTGTACCGCTCCCTTTTTTTTGAAAGACAATATCGTAGGTGCCATTTTTCCTATTGACATCACATATGCTTATAGGACGTCTTAAAAGTGCCTCATTGCCTTCACAGCATTTAATATTTACAAATTGACCAGGCTTTGCATTCGCGGAAATATAGCCGGACGACACTTTCATTTTGAATATGCCCTCTGCTATTTCTTCAATACCGGCTACAGTATCTATCAGCTGTTTTGACATTTTAGTCTCCTTGGTTTCTTATTTTTTATCATTTGAATCAAATATACTCAAATCTATAACATCAAGCTCAGCTCCGCTGTTTTCAATCTCAATGCAGTCCAGTACAGCTCTTGCCGTGTCAAGTGATGTAAGGCATGGTATAGACATTTCGACGGCCTTTCTCCTTATCTTGAAGCCGTCACGTTCAGGCTGTCGGCCTTTTGTCGGTGTATTTATAACCAGCTTTATTTTCCCTGACGAAATTAGATCCAATATATTCGGAGAACCTTCATCGATCTTTTTCACTGCATTAGTAGCGATACCGTGCATATTCAGCATATTTGCTGTCCTGCCTGTCGCCCAAAGCGTGAAACCAAGCTTTTCAAACTTCTCCGCAACCTCCAGCAGCTCAGTCTTGTCCGAATCCCTGACTGTCATAAGTATGCCGCCGCCCTTTGCGGGAAGCTTCATACCTGATCCGACTATACCCTTATACAGCGCTTCATGGAATGTCTTTCCTATCCCGAGCACTTCACCTGTAGACTTCATTTCAGGGCCCAGCGTGGTATCGACGTCATGCAGCTTTTCAAAGGAGAAAACCGGTACCTTGATGGCTGAATACTCTGCGCTTTTGTAAAGGCCTGTACCATAACTGAAATCGCTGAGCTTCTTACCTGTTATGATCTTTGTTGCTACATTGACCATGGGTATACCTGTAACTTTGCTAATATACGGAACTGTACGGCTGGATCTGGGATTGACTTCAATTACATATAACTCATCGTTGTAAAGGACATATTGAATATTTACCATTCCCAGTACATTAAGCGCTTTTGCCAGTTTTTCCGTATACTCTATGATTTGCTTAACAGTTTTCGGCTTGATCGTTATTGTCGGATATACAGAAATACTGTCGCCTGAGTGAACGCCTGCACGCTCAAGATGCTCCATTATCCCGGGAATCAGTATATTTTCACCATCGCATATGGCATCTACCTCTATTTCCTTACCCATCATATATTTGTCTACCAATATGGGATGTTCCTGCTTTACACGGTTTATTATCTCCATAAACTCAGTTACATCCTTGTCATTGTATGCAATTTCCATGCCCTGCCCGCCAAGCACGTATGAGGGACGTACCAGCACAGGGTATATGAGCTCATTTGCTGCCTCCAAAGCCTGTTCCAGCGTATACACGGTCTTTCCCTTAGGACGCGGTATACCGACCTCTTCAAGTATGCTGTCAAATTTCTCCCTGTCTTCAGCCGCATCCACATCCTTAGCCTGTGTGCCAAGTATCCTGACACCCATATCACTGAGCTGGTTTACTAGCTTTATTGCAGTCTGACCGCCAAATTGAACAATAACTCCCTCGGGCTGTTCACATTCTATAATATTTTCTACATCCTCGATCGTCAGAGGCTCGAAATACAGCCTGTCTGAGGTGTCAAAATCCGTGCTTACCGTTTCAGGGTTATTATTGGCGATTATAGTTTCGTAGCCCTGTTCCTTTAATGCCCATACGGAATGGACTGAACAATAGTCAAACTCAACTCCCTGTCCGATCCTTATGGGTCCTGATCCTATAACCAATACCTTTTTCTTATCTGTAGCTTCAACTTCGTTATATTGATCATATGTCGAGTAGTAATATGGTGAAACAGCTTCAAATTCGGCTGCGCAGGTATCAACAGTTTTAAATGTCACATTTATTCCATGTTCTTTTCTAAGTTTCTTAACATAATTTCTGTCACAGCCGATATACCCGCCGATCACAGCATCGGTAAAGCCCATCATTTTTGCTTCCTTCAGCAGTTCAGGACTCATCGTGTCAGTTGTCTGCCTTTTAAGCTTCTCTTCCATCTTAACTATGTTGAATACTTTATTAAGGAAGAAGTCATCTATTTTTGTTATCTCATTTATCTGTTTAACGGAAATGCCTCTTCTGAGAGCCTCGGCTATAACAAACAGCCTTTCATCATCAATGTTGCTGAGTTTTTTCTCAATTTCCTTGTCATCGAGCTTTTTGTATATGTCCTGCTCCAGTGTGTACCTTCCAAGCTCCAGAGACCTTATTGCCTTCATCATTGCGCCTTCAAAGGATCCGCTGATAGACATTACTTCTCCTGTTGCCTTCATCTGTGTACCGAGCGTCCTTTTTGCCCTGACAAACTTGTCAAAGGGCCATTTGGGAATTTTGAGCACAACGTAATCTATTGCCGGTTCAAAACAAGCGAAGGTTTTGCCGGTCACAGCATTCTTTATTTCATCGAGCGTATAGCCTATTGCTATTTTTGTTGACACCCTTGCTATCGGATATCCGGTGGCCTTTGAGGCAAGCGCTGAAGAACGGCTTACTCGGGGATTCACTTCGATCACTGCGTATTCAAAGCTCGTTGGGTGCAATGCAAACTGCACATTACAGCCCCCTTCGATTCCAAGGGCTGATATTATGTTGAGAGCTGACGTACGGAGCATTTGGAATTCCATATCTGTAAGCGTCAGACAGGGTGCCGTTACAATACTGTCCCCCGTATGGACTCCAACGGGATCGAAATTTTCCATGCTGCAAATCGTTACAACATTGCCATTACCATCCCGCATAACTTCATATTCTATTTCCTTCCAGCCGGAAATACATTTCTCTATGAGCACCTGACAAACACGGCTGAGTCTCAGTCCGTTTGTTGTTATTTCTGTCAGTTGAGCTCTGTCATATGCAATACCACCGCCGGTGCCTCCAAGTGTATAGGCAGGTCTGACAATGACCGGATAGTCGATCTCTTCTGCAAAAGCCAATGCATCATCAACTGTTTCAACAACCTTACTTGCTATACAGGGCTCTCCGATGCTTTCCATTGTATCCTTGAAGGCTTGCCTGTCCTCAGCCTTTTTTATAGCTTCAGTAGCTGTCCCCAGGAGCTTTACGCCTACTTCATTCAGAAAACCCGATTCAGCCAGTTCCATTGCCAGGTTAAGACCCGTCTGGCCTCCGAGTGTCGGAAGGATGCTGTCAGGCTTCTCTTTAATAATGATCTTTTTAAGTGTATCTACATTTAGCGGTTCAATATAAACTCTATCTGCAATATTTGTATCAGTCATTATTGTTGCGGGATTACTGTTGACCAGGATAACTTCTATTCCCTCTTCTTTCAATGCCTGGCAGGCCTGTGTGCCTGCATAGTCAAATTCAGCAGCTTGACCGATCACTATCGGACCTGAACCTATCACCATAACTTTATTGACATCATTACGTCTTGGCATGTTAATCCTCCTGTTTAAGGTAAAGGGACCGTTTACTGGTATTCCTCTAAAGCGAGAAATGTCCCTTTTTGTTAATCTGCTATTTTGCCTTTTTCTCCAGTGCCTCGCGAATCTCATCCCTCATTCTTACCGCCTCATCCCTGGCCGCCTGGTCAAAGCAATCCTCGTTGTATTTACCCTGCCATCTTTCTGCTTTCCATGCGCACATTATGCTTCTTGAGGCATTTATGACCGCTCCCAGTCCGTCATCATTGAAGGATCTGACAGCATCAGCAGCCGTCCCCCCCTGTGCCCCATATCCCGGTACAAGGATATATGCTTTCTTCATTATGCTCCTTAACACTGCTGCCTGCTCAGGCCAGGTTGCTCCAACTACCGCTCCAACACTGCTGTAGCCATTCTCCCCGATAACATCGTTTCCCCATTTGTTAACCAGTTCGGCAACCTTTTCATATATATGCCTTCCATCCTGTGTAATGAGGTCCTGAAGCTGCCCCGAAGATTTATTTGATGTCTTTACCAGCACGAATATACCTTTTTTTGATGTAGCACAGTCATTTATGAAAGGCTTTATTCCGTCAAAGCCAAGATAAGGATTTACTGTTAAGGCATCCGCATTAAATGCAGAATGTTCAGTGTTCTCAATCAATGTTTTTCCGAGATATGCCGCAGAATAGGCCTGGGCTGTAGAACCAATGTCGTTTCTTTTTCCGTCTGCGATAACAAGCATGCCTTTTGACTTTGCATAGCGGCAGGTCTCATAAAAAGCCCTGATCCCCTCAATACCATACATTTCATAGTATGCCAGCTGCGGTTTTACTGCAGGCACTATATCACATAATGCATCGATCAGTCTCTTGTTGAATACAATTATTGCTTCCGCTGCCCCGTTGAAATTGCTGCCGTATATCCTGAAGGCTTCATTTCTAATGCTTGCAGGTACATAGTCCAGCATTGGATCAAGTCCTGCAACGGTTGGATTATCATACTTTTTTATAGCTGATATCAGTCTGTCAACAAACATCGCTTATCTCCTTTAAAGTAATATTTTCTCGCTGACAATGGGCTTGCCTCCAACAATAGTACCCCAGACCGGGCCGAAGAGCTTCATTCCTCCAAAAGGAGAATTCTTTGATTTTGAAGAGAAATTTAGCGGTTCTACTATAAACTCATCGTTTATATCAACTATTGTAATATCTGCTGAACCTCCGACCTCCAGTGTGCCCTTGCTTATACTCAGTAATCTGGCAGGATTCAGGCACATTTTCTCAACAAGCTTGTTCATTGTAATCGCGCCTGTCCTTACAAGGTTAGTGACCGCCAACGGCAATGCAGTTTCGAACCCGGCTATTCCGTTCATCGCCAGACTGAATTCCAGTTTCTTTTCATCGATATGGTGTGGCGCATGGTCTGTAGCAATGATATCTATCGTATCGTCAGCAATTCCTTCAATGATTGCCCTGACATCAGCCTCAGTCCTTAGCGGCGGGTTGACCTTCGCATTTGTGTCATATCCCAGACAGGCTTCTTCAGTAAGTGAGAAATAGTGTGGGCAGGTTTCACATGTCATCTTTACACCGCGTTTTTTTGCGTTTCTGATCAATTCTACAGAAAGAGCTGTGCTAACATGTGCTATATGAATCGGTATTTTCAGATATTCAGATAATATGATCTCCCTTGCCACCATGGTTTCCTCAGCAGCTGCGGGTATTCCCTTGAGCCCCATTATTGTAGAGGTGTATCCCTCGTTCATGACACCTTCCTCGGCAAGATCCATATCCTCGCAGTGTGATATCACTGCAATATCGAACATCGAAGCATACTGCATCGCTTTCTTCATCAAAGAGGAGCTCTTTACCGGCTTTCCGTCATCTGAAACTGCTACTGCGCCGGCAAATTTCATCTCACCGATCTCAGCCAGCTCTTCTCCCTTTTGCCCCTTTGTAATGGCACCAATGGGAAATACATTAACACAGCCCTCCTGCTTTGCCTTATTGATTATATATTTAATAACAGATTCATTGTCTATGACCGGATTGGTATTAGGCATGCAGGCTATGGATGTGAAGCCTCCCTTCGCAGCACTTTTTGTACCGCTTTCAATATCTTCCTTGTATTCAAAGCCGGGATCTCTGAGATGACAATGGGCATCTACAAGACCGGGCAGTACATACAGCCCTTCAGCTTCGATTATTTCACAGCCGTCTATATTGATATCTGTTGATATTTCTATGATTTTGCCATCTTCCGCAAGCAGATCGTATTTACCATCCAAACCGGTTTTGGCATCGATTAAATGTCCATTTTTAATTAACAGCTTCATTTGTTCCCCTCCTTGTCAATAAATACAATAGTGCCATTCTCACAGCTACGCCGTTTGTGACCTGTTCGTTTATCACTGAGCTTTCATTGTCGGCTACAGAGCTTGTCAGCTCGACTCCGCGGTTTACCGGTCCCGGATGCATTATCAGAGCGTCCTTTTTAGCCAGCTTCAACCTATTGTCATCAAGTCCGAAGAATCTTGAGTATTCTCTTACCGACGGGAAAAGAGCCTTTTTCTGTCTTTCGAGCTGAAGTCTCAGCGACATTACCACATCCGCATCAATCAGCGCTTCATGTATCGTACTGAAAACCTTTGCCCCTGTTCTTTCGATCTCCGGAGGAAGAAGCGTTGCCGGACCGGCAAGTGAAACTTCCGCTCCCATTTTTGTCAATCCCCATATATTGCTTCTGGCGACCCTGCTATGGTATATGTCTCCGAGTATCGCAACCTTAAGGCCTTTGAGCGTACCCATCTTCTCCCTGATGGTGAGCATATCCAGCAAAGCCTGTGTCGGATGCTCATTCATACCGTCACCAGCATTTATAACAGATGCATTTACATGCTTTGCCAGCAAATGCGGCGCCCCGGACTGCGGGTGACGGATGACTATGACATCGGTTCCCATCATGTCTATAGTCTTCCCTGTGTCGATCAGGGTTTCCCCCTTTGCCACACTGCTTGCTGAGGCAGAAATATTTGCTGAACTTGAACTCATATACTTAGAGGCAAGTTCAAAGGAAAGCCTTGTTCTGGTGCTGTTTTCATAAAAAAGCGTAACTATTGACTTTCCCTGCAGATGAGGTGTTCTTTTGCTGTTTGATGTTATAATGTACTTCATTGTTTTTGCAGTGTCCAGGATGTATTCGATCTCTTCAGAATAGAGATCCTTTAGGCCAAGAAGATCCTTTGATTTTAGATTCATGCTCCATACCGCCTTTATTCAATTTCTAAAAAAAGAGTAAGGAAAATTCCTTACTCAGTGTTTAACTCCCAATTCAAGATCGCTCAATGTAACTAGATTTACCTTGTCAATACCGAACAGCTTGACATTTACCACTTCATTCCTTGATGTGGGAACATTTTTGCCGACATAGTCTGCCCTGATAGGAAGCTCTCTATGCCCTCTGTCTATCAGTATGGCAAGCTGTATTATTCTCGGCCTTCCGATATCCATTACCGCGTCGATAGCCGAACGGGCAGTCCTGCCTGTATATAAAACATCATCGACCAGGATTATTATTTTGTCAGTTACGGAAAAGTTGATTTCTGTACCGTTTACGACCGGATGCTCTGAAAGCATGCTGAGGTCATCTCTGTAAAAGGTAATATCCAGTATCCCCACAGGCACCTCAGTGCCCTCGACCTCACGAATTTTGTCTGCAATTAGCTTGGCCAGAGGTACCCCTCGTCTTTGTATTCCTATCAGATAGATATCCTCGACACCCTTGTTCTTTTCTATTATCTCATGTGCGATTCGGGTCACTGCTCTCATAATGCCATTTTCGTCCATTATTTCAGCCTTGTCGACCATATTCGGGCCACCTCCTGTTTTTTAGCCGGTCAATGTGTATACTCCATGTCACGCTATACTGTGTGATAAAAATCAAAAAGCTTCCTGCCGGATAGCAGGAAGCATAATTATCATAGGTGATCCACCTGTGTAATATCTGCGATATTGTAAATACCCTTCCAGCCTCTCGGGACTAATTAAAAGGTTGCTCTTAAATTTAATTTATATTATCATACCTGCTATTGTTTGTCTACATATTTTTTCTTAGTCTTTCCACTAAAGCGACGAATTCTTCAGGTGGTTTTGCTGTATATTCGACATATTTTCCTGTTCCAGGGTGAATAAAACCAAGTGTTCCGGCATGCAGTGCCTGACCTTCAAAACCATATATCTGCTTTTTTTTGCCATATACACTGTCACCGACCAGCGGATGTCCTATATATGACATATGCACTCTGATCTGGTGTGTCCTGCCGGTTTCAAGCCTAAGCTCAAGCAGAGTCGTTTTCCCGAATCGCTCCAGCACCTTGAAATGAGTTACAGCTCTTCTTCCGTTCTTGATATTGACAGCCATTTTCTTCCTGTCAACAGGATGCCTGCCAATCGGTGCATCTACAGTACCTTGGTCTTCCGTGAAAACGCCTTCCGCAACTGCTGTATATATACGGTTTATATCATGCTCCTTCAGCATTTCCGACAGTATTGTATGTGACTTGTTGTTTTTTGCTATGACCAGCACACCAGACGTATCCTTGTCTATCCTGTGTACTATGCCGGGCCTTATAACTCCGTTTATATCAGACAGAGAGCCGCTGCAGTGGCGAAGCAGAGCATTGACAAGTGTTCCGCTGTAGTTGCCTGCGGCAGGGTGAACGACCATGCCCCTGGGTTTATTTATAACTATGATATCATCATCTTCATGGATAATATCCAAAGCGATCTCTTCTGCTTTGACTTCCAGCTGCTTTGGTTCAGGAATGATTACTTCAACGGTGTCTCCTGGTTTTAGCTTATAGCCTGATTTGACATGTTTTCCGCAGATAGTTACATTGCCTTCCTGTATAAGCTTTTCAACATATGACCTTGAGAAGTCATCCAAAGCTGCCGTCAGCCATACATCCAGGCGTTTATCAGCATCTTCCGGTATTATATTAAAGATATCATTTCTCATTTTTTTTCATCCTGTTTTACTTTTGGTGGTTCCTTATATATAAAAAGAACATAAATTGCAAGCAATATCGTACCGCAAGTAATTGCTATATCAGCAGCGTTAAATACAGGGAACGGATATGAGCCGATATAGAACAGCAGAAAATCTGTTACCTTTCCCTCAACTACCCTGTCGATATAATTCCCTATTGCTCCTCCTAATATTAGCGCAAAGGTGATCCGAAGAAATTTGTTGTTGTTTTTTATCATAAAATATATAAGGAATATGGAAATAGCAGGTATCAATATAATAAAAAGCATCC
This sequence comes from uncultured Oscillospiraceae bacterium, assembly GCA_964490975.1. GTDB lineage: Bacteria > Bacillota > Clostridia > Acetivibrionales > DTU013 > DTU013. The sequence continues at coordinate 14,721 of CAZBEQ010000032.1, forward strand.
TGCTGTCCTGAAATATGCCCCAGGCCCCTCCCTGGTTTTTGTGCAGCGTCAGATAGAAAAAATCATTTATGACAGGTATCATTTCTGAAGGTGCAATATTTCTGACTACTATGTACTTTGTTAACTGATCTATCGCTATGACTAATATGGATATTATAAGCCAGACCATGTTTTTCCTCTTTTCTTTTCTGACATTAATAACACTATTTTGGCCTCGTTTTATAAATTATACCCTGAACAGGTGCCCCTGTAAACCTCGTCATTTTATATATCCGGTTTGTACCAACGGGTCATATCATTGAACCTATTCCATGTATCCGGTGACATCTGTCCTTTTATATCTTTACTGTAGATCATTGAATCCCTTAAAAAATACAAGCCGACATACGGGCAGTCATTAGTGATCTGTTCCTTTATTGATTTAAAAATAGCCTTTTTCTTGTATAAGTCATTTTCGTTGAACAATGCTGCAATAGAAGCATCTACCTGAGGGTTGACATATCCGGCCATATTGTAAGCATTTATTGAGCTTACATATGATGACTCCGGCAGATATGCAACTGAATACATAAATGAAACATCCGGGATCTGTGGTATCCTGCATCCCATAAATGCCATATCATACTTTCCCGAGCCAACCTTTTCAAGAAGGTCATCCCATTCGAGTGGTACGCACTTAACAGGTATTTCCGCCTCTTCAAGCTGTGCGCATATCATTTGGGCAGCCTTGACACGAAGGCTGTTATTTGAGTTGACCAGCAATTCCGCCTTAAGGTATCTCCTGACACCTTTGATAGTCTTGTAATAACCCTGGCTGCTCTTTTTCCACCCACCGGCTGCAAGGATCTCTTCAGGTGTTTTTGCGTTAGCCAGGTTTACATCCGCCTTGCTTGTAACCTTAGCTTTTTCGATTTGTTTGTATTGCGTTTTATCTGCTCCTGCAGCAGGTATTTCTGCTTTTCCGTCTTCAGCTTCCGCATCTATAGCAGTAACATTTTGTGCAGTAACCCCCTCAAGATCAGAGATCCAGCTTGTTGGCAGGACAGGCAGGCCAGCAGCTTCTGCCTCCCCCGGCAAAAGCTCTCCGATCACCTTTTCCCTTTTTATTGCCATAGATATTGCTTTTCTTGCATAAATATCAGAAAATAAAGGTCCCTTCAGGTTAAAAGCAATAAATTCAAAGTTCCTTGAATTATGCTTTTTAACAGTTAGATCCGTCCTGCCCTTGTATTTGTGATATTCATTCACCGAGACGCTTGCAACATCAACATCGCCTGTTTGAAATGCCTCCATTGCTTCATCTGGATTTTTTAATACAATAGCCTGTATTGCTTCAAGATACATTCCATCTTTCTTAAGGGCATCATTTTCATTTCCGTACCACCAGTCGTTGTTCACAGACAGCAATATTTTTTTACCCTTGCTATAAGCAACAAACCTGAATGGTCCTGTCCCTACTGAAGCTGTGTTCTCATTGGCCGCCAATATATCAGTATTGCTGAACTTATGCTTTGGAATTATTGGAAAGTTCATCATTTCAGGCAGAAATGAATTTGGCTTTTTAAGCACAATACTCAGATTTGAAGAATCCAATGCCATACATGATGAAATATTAAGCACCAAGGGTTTATATGCCGAATTAACAGATGGGATCATTATAGTGTGTATTGTAAACTCTGCATCATATGCGGTAAATGGTTCACCATCATGCCATTTTACACCGCTTCGGATATGAAAATTCCAGATAAGCCCGTCATCAGACACTGTCCAGCTGTCAGAAAGCATCGGAACCGCCGCCTGCTTATCATCAAGCTTAGTAAGGCCTTCATATATAAAACTGAGAATATCGGCTGTGTAAGCATTTTTTGTAAGTATAGGATTCAGCGTATCAGGCTCCGTTGTAAAAAGCTTCAGTATTCCTCCCTTTACAGGTCCACTGTCAAGTACATCAAAATCGTTAACACTATTACTTTGATTTGCATCCGTATCATACTCCTTATGGAGCTGCTGCAGCTGTTCCAGCTCGTAGCCCGTCTGACATGCTGTAAGCAGCAGACACAAAATCATAGATATGATCATATTACAGACTTTTTTCATTTGATACTCCTTGAGTTTTTATCTGCATGAATGCGGCCATACTGCCAGTTTTGCCCTGATCGCCCCTGAATGAGAAAAAAAGGTCATTTCTGCATTTTGTACATATGCCACAATTGTGTATATTTTTATCTGCTAAACCTTCTTCTTTCAGCTGTTTAGCTATTATTCCCTTTAGATCGACATGACACTTTTTATTATGCGTCTGCTTATAATACGCAGAATTGTCGTATCTTTCTCTAAAAAGGCTACATACATCTTCATCCACTTCAAAACAGCAATAATCTATAGAGGGTCCAAGTACGGCAACCAGACTTCCTGCATCAAATCCCGGAAGCTCTTTCATTTTATTCATGGCGCTGCTGACAATATTTGAAAGCGTTCCTCTCCATCCCGAATGAAGAAGCGCAGCAGCCTTTATACCAGGCTCAAAGAGGAATACCGGCACACAATCTGCATGAAAGGTCACTAGCGTAACTCCGGGTGTTATTGTTAGCAAACCGTCAACACCTTTAATATCAGTCTCTCTGCTAAAGCCTTTTCCATTATCGTTCTGATTGACCATACAAACAGTTGTCCCGTGCACCTGGTTAGTCAGGACCAGACTGTCAGGCTTCATTCCGGTTGCTTCACATAACAAATCATAATTCTTGAATATATTGCTCCTGGTATCCTTTCTACTAAAGCCCAAATTCAACGTGCTACATTCTCCGGTGCTGACTCCGCCAGCTCTGGTACTCATGCAATGTAGCAGACTATCCTTATATTCGTTAAGACATTCAAATTCTATATACTTCAATTGACCTTCTGTTACCAGGGTCGTACCATTGCCAATTCGTTCGATTGTCCTCAACCCGCAGTCCCTCCATCTGTCATTCACAGTTCAATATTATCATATTCATTATTCATTCTCAATAATGGAACACAGGGACGGTTCTTTTGTTCCAGTATTGAACAAAAGAACCGTCCCTGTGTTTGTGATAAACGATTCATTATTATAGCTTCAAAATCACTTTCTGGGCTCAACAATCAGCTTTATTGCGGTTCTTTCCTCACCATCAATAACTATATCTGTAAATGCCGGAATACAAATAAGCTCAATACCCGATGGTGCAACGAAGCCACGTGCAATAGCCACAGCCTTAACAGCCTGGTTTAGCGCGCCTGCTCCGATAGCCTGCATTTCCGCCATGCCTCTTTCTCTTATAACTCCTGCCAATGCCCCTGCTATAGAATTTGGATTTGATTTTGCTGAAATTTTTAACACATCCATAATAATAACCCCCTATTGCATTCGATATGAAATAATATAATTAAATGAAGGTTCTACATTAAAATCCAAATTCCTCTTTATTAAGTTAATTTTTAGCAATAAAAATTTCACAATCAATTTTTGTTATAATTTGACTATATTTTTTGTTATTTATTGTAAATCAAATACTTTCATGATACGAAGCATATCAACAGTTTTACCTGTTTTTTCATCAATATCTAATATAACGGCGTTAAATTGAACTTTTCCTTTAGCGACCTCAAATCTTACAGGCATGGAATACCGGAATTTTTCCATCACGATTTCTCTATCGACACCTATAATTCCCTCATAAGGACCTGTCATTCCAACATCGGTCAAAAAAGCTGTCCCAAACGGCAATATCCTATCATCAGCAGTCTGGACATGAGTATGTGTGCCGAGAACGCCACTGACTCTACCGTCAGCATACCATGCCAGTGCGCATTTCTCAGAGGTTGCTTCCGCATGTATGTCAACTATGACGGCCTTAACATGCTTCTTAACCTTTTCCAACTCAATGTCAAGCGTCCTGAAGGGACAATCAACAGGATCCATATATACTCTTCCCAGAAGGTTAATCACTGCCAGTCTGCCATCTATTATAACTGAACCTTTACCAGGAAGCTCGGATGGATAATTTGCAGGACGTATTATTTTTTCATCACTGTCGATGAAATTTGTGATTTCTCTCTTTGACCATGTGTGGTTTCCCATAGTTATGCAATGTATACCATAGCTATAAAGCTCCTTAGCTATAACACATGTAATGCCTGAACCTCCTGCCGTGTTTTCACCATTTGCAATACAGTAATCAAATCCATATTCCTTATGTACATCGCCAATATATTGCTTTATAGCCTTGCGGCCAGGGCTTCCCACAATGTCTCCAATAAATAAAACCTTCAAGATACGAACCTCCGTCATAATAATATTTCAGACTTTAATCTACTATAACACAAAAACCATATCTTACATATATTTAAAATATAAAGAGCGTGCAATGCACGCTCTTTATTATTACCTTGTTTTCATTTTGCGTATTCAATAGCTCTTGTTTCACGAATAACATTAACCTTGATCTGACCTGGATATTCAAGCTCACTTTCGATCTTTTTAACGATTTCTCTTGCTTTCAGAACCATATCATCATCTGATACATCATCCGGCTTAACAATGATCCTGATTTCCCTTCCTGCCTGTATAGCGTAACATTTCTCTACGCCGGGGAAGGAATTCGCTATTTCTTCCAGTTTTTCGATCCTCTTGATATACGATTCAAGCGTTTCTCTTCTTGCTCCCGGTCTTGCCGCTGATATTGAATCGGCTGCCTGTACAAGCACTGCGATCAGTGACGTAGGCTCGACATCGCCATGATGCGACATTATTGCGTTTACAACATCATTTCCTTCTTTATACTTCTTCGCAAGATCGGCTCCTATAGTGACATGGGACCCTTCCATTTCATGGTCTACAGCCTTTCCTATGTCATGCAGGAGTCCTGCCCTCTTGGCAAGTACTACATCTGCTCCAAGCTCAGCTGCCATAAGTCCAGCGAGCGTCGATACTTCAATGGAGTGATTAAGTACATTCTGTCCATAACTTGTCCTGAACCTCAGCTTACCAAGAAGCTTAATTACTTCAGGATGCAATCCATGTACACCCGTCTCAAAGGTTGCACGGTCACCTTCCTGACGTATCGTGTTCTCGACTTCTTTTTTCGCTTTATCAACCATTTCTTCAATTCTTGCCGGATGAATCCTTCCGTCAAGAATAAGTTTTTCAAGCGTTATCCTGGCCACTTCTCTTCTTATTGGGTCAAATCCTGAAAGAATAACTGCTTCAGGGGTATCATCTATAATAAGGTCAATACCCGTAAGAGTTTCAAGTGTCCTGATATTTCTGCCTTCACGCCCTATTATGCGGCCCTTCATTTCGTCATTTGGCAATGGAACAACTGAAACAGTGGTTTCTGATACATGGTCTGCAGCACATTTCTGTATTGCTGTGGCAACAATATCTCTTGCCTTTCTGTCTGCTTCTTCCTTTGCTTTGACCTCAAGGTCCTTCACAAGCATTGCCAGTTCATGTTTTACTTCGTCTTCAACATTCCTGATGAGGTACTGCTTAGCATCATCGATGGAGAGTCCGGATATACGTTCAAGTTCTTCGATCTGCTTCTTATGAAGTTCCGATATCTTCTCCTGAGTGACCTGCACTTCCTTGATTTTCTTGTTCAGCGATTCATCCTTCTGCTCCAGAGCCTCGACCTTTTTGTCGAGAGTTTCCTCTTTCTGAACAAGTCTTCTTTCCTGTCTTTGAATTTCACTTCTTCTCTCTTTGATTTCCCTGTCAAGCTCGATTCTGCTTCTGTGGACCTCTTCCTTTGCTTCAAGAAGAGCTTCCCTCTTTTTACTTTCGGCTGCTTTCAAAGCATCATTAACTATTCTCTTTGCTTCCTGTTCAGCACTTCCGATTTCAGCTTCTGCATCGATTTTTCTGCGGTTGTATCCGTTCCGAAACGATATAAAAGAAGCAACTACTGCTCCGATTACAAGGCCAATCAAACATCCAATAGCCAAGTATAAAAAAATGACACACACCTCCTATTATTCAGTTTTCAATGGACATGCCGGTCGTATGGGCGAGCAGTTGATCTTGGTCAAACACCAGCCCGGATTACATAAACAAGCAATTGGTCTTGGCCAACTGCCAGTCTCCGCTTAAAACCGGCTATTCTTAAAGCTCAGACAGCATAACCTGTCTGTGGTCATACAAAACACAGATTAATTGTAAACTTTTTTATTTTTTATGTCAAGAAAAACAAAACTTCCAGTAGCTCGGTATAAAAAGCTTCAATTTCTTTTTTTCGTCTGTTTTTTTATCACCCTCCCAGCTCTACTAAAATCCTGTGGATCTCTCTTTCCATTTTTCTCAGCATTCATCTTGATACTTTTTTGGCTGCTCTTTCTACTCTTCTGCTTTCCATCATCCAAACCGGATGAATTTCTAAAGTTGTCCTTTCTGAATTGTTCCGGCCTTACAAGGCATTCCCTGCCATATCCGATAAGGTCCTCTCGGCCAGCCAGTCTCAGAGCCTCTCGAACAAGCTGCTGGTTCTCCTTGCGCTTGAATTGCAGCAGTGCTCTCTGCATCGCCTTCTCTTTTGGTGTAACGGGAACATACACCTTTTTCATCGTCCTTGGATCAAGAGAAGTGTAAAACATGCAGGTCGATAAGGTTCCCGGGGTAGGATAAAAATCCTGCACCTGTTCTGGAGTATAACCGGTTTTCTTAAGATATTCCGCCAATTCGACAGCAGCCTTTAAATCGCTGCCAGGATGGCTGGATATTAGGTATGGCACCAGATACTGTTCTTTCCCCAACTCCTTATTAATCTCATAAAACTTTTTTACAAACGCATCATAAACTTTCCTTCCGGGCTTTCCCATTTTCTCAAGGACTCTGTCCACAACATGCTCAGGCGCAACCTTCAGCTGACCGCTTACATGGTGCTCGCACAGTTCCCTGAAGAAATCATCGTTCTTATCCAGCATCAGATAGTCAAACCTGATACCTGACCTGATAAAAACCTTCTTTATCCCCGGGAGCTCCCTCAGCTTACGCAACAGCTCCAGGTATTCCGAATGGTCAACCTTAAGGTTTTTACATGGCTGTGGATACATGCACTGCCTGCTCTTACAGGCACCCTGTGTTATCTGCCGGTCACAGGCTCTATTCCTGAAGTTTGCCGTTGGCCCTCCAACATCATGGATATAACCTTTAAAACCCGGCTGCCATACAAGCTTTTTTGCCTCATTAATTATGGATGCCTGGCTGCGCTTTTGAATTATCCTTCCCTGGTGGAAATTCAGAGCACAAAAGGAACAACCTCCAAAACAGCCTCTATGGCTGGTAATACTGAATTCCACTTCCTCTATGGCGGGTATGCCTCCAAAGGCCTCATATGATGGATGATACGTCCTCTCATAAGGAAGAGAGTAAATCCTGTCAAGCTCCTTTTCTGACATTGGCAGGGCCGGAGGATTCTGAACAACGAATCTGTCGCCATGTGGCTGTACAAGAGTTTTGCCTGTAATTGCATCCTGCTCGTTGTACTGAACCATAAATGCCTTTGCATATGAAGTCCTGCTATCATTTACCGCTTCAAACGATGGCAACAGCAGGCTCCCTTCACCAGCTTCAAATTCATCAGCTACATACGCGGTACCTCTTATGTTCCTGATCCGGCTTATATCCGCACCCTTTGCAAGCAGCGCCGCTATTTCAGCTATCGGCTTTTCTCCCATACCGTATACCAGCATATCCGCCTTGCTGTCAAGCAGTATGGATCTTCTCACCCTGTTATCCCAGTAGTCATAGTGCACAAATCTTCTCAAGCTTGCTTCTATTCCGCCAATGATGACCGGTATGCCCTTAAATATCTCCCGAGCTTTATTTGCATATACTATTACTGCCCTGTCAGGTCTATGCCCAATTTCGCCTCCTGGAGAATAACTGTCGTTGCTTCTAGGCTTTTTGCTGACTGTATAATGGTTTACCATGGAATCAATGGCTCCTGAAGATATTAAGACAGCGTAGTTAGGACGTCCTAACCTCATAAAGTCACTATTTGTTTTCCAGTCCGGCTGTGCAATTATTCCTACACGGTAGCCCTCAGCTTCGAGCATCCTTGTGAGTATAGCATGGCCGAAGCTTGGATGGTCCACATATGCATCGCCGCTTATATACAGAAAGTCGATGCTGTCCCAGCCTCTCTCTTCCATATCCTTTTTGCTGATTGGTAAAAAAGCCATAGGCGCTCCTATAATATTTGATTAATAAATTTCCGTTATTGCTACTAATTCTAACACAAAAAATAAGGTTTAAACATTGAATCATTTATTTTAAAATAACAGGCATATACCCATGTAAATACATGATGTATATGCCCATACTTAATAATAGAACATATGTCTCACTCTCTTTCAGATATTTGCATCTCATGCCATTGCTGCTTGTTTATTAGTATCTGCCTTGGCTTGCTTCCTTCAAAGCCTCCAACGATACCCCTTGCTTCCATTTGGTCTACTATCCTTGCAGCCCTGGCGTATCCGACCTTGAATTTACGCTGTATGAGCGAAACCGATGCCTGACCTGCATCTACTACCAATTCTATAGCCTTTGGCAGTAATTCGTCATTATCACCGTTGTCATTACTAACGGATGTGTCTTCACTGTTTATTTCTTCTATTATATTGTCATCGTACTCTGCATTGCCCTGTGTCTTTACATATTCCACTACTTTTTCCACCTCGGCATCTGTGATATTCGCTCCCTGTACTCTTATAGGCTTTGCCTTCCCGACGGGATGGAGCAGCATGTCACCTCTTCCAAGCAGTTTTTCTGCCCCTGCCATATCCAGGATCGTTCTTGAGTCGATCTGTGAAGATACGGCAAAGGATATCCTGGATGGTATATTAGCCTTTATAACACCCGTGATGACGTCGACGGAAGGTCTTTGTGTGGCAATGACCAGATGCATGCCTGCTGCTCTTGCCATCTGGGCCAGCCTGCATATCGCATCCTCAACATCGTTTGGCGCTACCATCATAAGATCTGCCAACTCGTCTATAATAATCACTATCTGTGGCATTATCTGCTGCTCACCGGTTCTGGCCATCAATTCATTATAGCCCTTTATATCCCTGACTGCCTTGTCTGCAAAGAGCTTGTACCTGTTCACCATCTCCTGTACTGCCCAGTTGAGAGCACCTGCAGCTTTTTTAGGCTCTGTTACCACCGGTATAAGCAGGTGTGGTATGCCGTTGTAGACTCCCAGCTCGACTACCTTTGGATCAATCATAAGCAGCTTTACTTCTTCGGGTGAAGATTTATAAAGCAAACTAACGATGAGGCTGTTTATACATACACTCTTTCCTGAACCTGTTGCTCCGGCAATCAATAAGTGGGGCATTTTGGATATGTCAGAAACGATGATCTCACCCGAAACATCCTTACCGACTGCAAATGCCAGTTTGGAGGCATGCTGAGCAAATTCATTCGATTCAATCACATCTCTGAGCCGTACCATATTGACTTCCTTGTTAGGTACCTCTATTCCAATAGCAGCCTTACCGGGTATCGGAGCCTCGATCCTTATACCTGGCGCAGCCAGATTAAGCGCTATATCATCGGACAGATTTACGATCCTGCTTACTTTGACCCCGGCACTTGGAGATAATTCGTACCTTGTGACCGTTGGCCCTCTGGTTACATTAACTACCTTGGCTGATACACCAAAGCTCGTCAGCGTCTCTTCCAGCTTCTTGGCGCCTTCCAGCACCTGATTCCTGTAGTTTTTCACATTTCTCCCGTCAGAATTATCTTCGCAAAGAAGTTCATATGGAGGATATGCATACTTCAAATGAGGTTTTACAGGAGTCGACCCTGTCGAGCCTTTTATTACTATTTCCTGGAGCCCTGGTCCATTTTCTTCGTTACTTGCAGGTTTTGTATTCTCTCTGACAGGCTTCGACCTCTCCCTTGTCTTCTTCATATCGCCTATGACAAGCTCCAGCGGCATTTCATCAGATATATTTATTGCATCTGCCGGTTCTTTTTCAAGAACAGGTTCAGGCTTGATCTTTTCTTTGTTTTTTGATTCCCTTGCGGACTTTTCAATCTTAAAATCTATCACCTTCTGCTTTTTGTCAAATCGTAATGAAATATCTTCACCGTCTTCAACAATAGCAGTCTGGTCATCATCGTCGCTATACTCTGAAGGATCGGCATTTTGAGGCCGTTGTACAAAAAGCATCTTAATGCTACTGAAAAATGCAGCAATGGACTTATTAGTAAGCAGAATTATATCTACCAGCGATAATGCGGTCAAAATTATAAACGTCCCAAGTACACGAAATGTCACAAGGAATGGGAGGCTTAACAGCCCGCCGAGAACACCGCCGCCTGTCAGGGATACTCCATCAGAATAAAATTGTTCAAGGGCCTTCAGCGGAGTCAGCCCTCCATAGTTTTCAGGCTTGTAATGACCTGTCTGTATCATTGCAGATACCAGGACAAATAAAATTAATATGTATAGGGGTTTATTATTCAGATTCAGCTTATCATGAGCAAAGATAAGAAAAACAGCATAAAGGATAACTATAGGAGGAATCAAAAATGCCGGTAAGCCTAATAAGCCTAGTGATACTTCTCTGATGAAGATGCCGAATTGACCAATGGAATTATCAAAATAAAAGCTCAGCAGCGCTAGTATTCCTAGTGCCAGAACCAGTATCCCCTGTATTTCATTTAAATAGCTATTCTGCTTTTTATTACTGACCCTGTACCTTTTCTTTAGTGTTTTTTTACCTTTCAAAATTTCACCCCCGGGCGTAGATTGAGTGTGCAGAGATGTGTCCCAATTTGCTTTAGCGTCAATAGGGGACATTTCTCAGCCACAGATTTCTACTCCCTGCAGAGATGTGTCCCCTTACTACTATATCATGATTTTTCATCATATTCCAGCCAAATTTATGCAATCTTGCTTATGCAAATTATTTTGCATTTAATAACTTTTTGTCAATTTATTAAAAGGATTTCATGATTTTATGTCAAATTAATATAATAGATATACCATTATACCTGTACAGAAAGAAAGTTGGTGCTTTATGAAAATGCTGACATCAGTAACTAATTTCCTAAAAAATCTACCCGGTATGGTGAAAAATCTGCCAAACATAATTACACGTTCAAGAAAAATCAGAACTCAACTTATAACGGCATTTTTAGTTCCCATATTCTTCATTGCCTTTCAAGGAGTAGCTACATATTCTAATACTTCAAAAATTTCAGTCAAAACTGTTAAGCAATCAGCGATTTCAAGCATGGAAAGCAACAGTAACTACCTTGAAGTAGTTATGCGAACAATAGAAAGCTTGTCAGGTCAGATTTCTTCAAGCACAGATGTACAGAAGTATCTGATTAATGATTTTGAAGCCAAGGACATTGTGGGAAAACAAACAACAAATAAAAATGTGGCTAGTACTCTAATGACGATCACATCTTACAGCAAGGAAATTGGTAATATTATTCTTATTCCTGCAAAAAGTGAGGTCAAGGTTTTAACTGCCTATTCAACAACACTATTCAACGATCTGAGAATGGATGATCTTAAAGATTCGGAATTCATAAAGGCTCTCGAGGATATTCCCAGTCGCAGTTCATGGTTTGGCAACCATAGAGAGCTTGATGAATTGGCAGGCCAGAAAATTGATACCTACTCGATGTCATTTGTACGTATAATCCGTGATATAAGTACCATGGAAGCTCTCGGTATCGTTATAATCGATATCAAGCCGGAAGTGGCCGCTAGTTTAACCACATCCATGGTATATGACACCCAGCAGTTTAGTTTAGTAACACCTGACAAAAGGATAATAACAAACGGAGTTGATGTAACAGCTACAAGCAATCTTGCAGAAACCGACTACTTTAAGAAAATACTAAGTCAGGAAGAGTCTGGGAATAGTAAAATAGAAAATCAATCCACTGATGAGACAATTAACGGTGAGAAGTATTTTGCGGTTTATAAAAAAATTGATGATACAGGAAATATCCTTTTAAGCCTTCTGCCTGAAGGTACACTTTATTCCTCATCCCAGCAGATATTGAAAGTATCTGTTATTTTAACACTAATAGCTATAGCGTTTGCTATTCTTATTGGAATGTCTATCGCTAATAGTATGAGCAGGACAATAAACAGGATCATAGATGCATCGGGCAAGGCTGCATCAGGAGATCTTACCGTCTCATTGAAGTCCAGAAGGAATGATGAGCTCGGCATACTTACAAAAAGCATAAGCTCAATGATAACAAGCATGCGCAACCTTATCGAACAAACGATAGGCGTTTCTGATAAAGTCAATGCGTCGGCTAATACTGTTGCATCTACTTCCATACAGGTATCCTCTGTGTCAAAGGATATCTCCAGAGCTATCCAGGAAATATCACTTGGCGCATCAGCACAGGCTTCTGATGCTGAACACGGTGTGGAGAGGATCACTATACTTGCCGATCAGATAAATAATGTTACAGCTAACGCAGAGTTTATAAATAATTTGACAAGTGATACAAAAGCCATGACACAAAGCGGCCTTTCTGTAGTTGAGGATCTTGATGTCAAAGCCAACAGAACTACGCAAATTACAAGGGAGATAATGGAAGATATTAACGAACTGGATATTCAGTCAAAATCTATAGGTAAAATTGTAAAAGTAATAAGCAGTATTGCCGATCAGACCAATCTTCTCGCCCTGAATGCAGCCATTGAGGCGGCAAGGGCCGGAGAAGCCGGCAGGGGCTTTGCAGTCGTTGCGGATGAAGTCAGGAATCTGGCTGAACGTTCAATGGAGTCAACGCGCGAAATTGCAAATATCGTCAAATCGACACAAGATCAAACAGCAAAGACAGTTGTAAAAGCGACTGCATCCGAGTCAATTTTAAAATCTCAGAACGAAGCTGTGCAAGATACCACAGAAATATTCAAAAAAATCATGGATTCAACAGAAAATTTACTAGATCAAGTCAAGCAGATCATGTCTAGCATAAATGAAATGAACGAAAACAAAAAACAGGCAATAACTTCAATACAAAACATTTCAGCTGTTTCCCAAGAGACAGCAGCTTCCTCCCAGGAGGTAACAGCCTCTACTGAGGAACAGCTATCCTGCATTGAAGAGCTATCACGATTTGCGGATGAATTAAAAGATGCTTCCGATGAGCTCCAGAACTCAGTATCAAGATTCAAGCTTGAATAACTAAACATCGAAAAAAGGCTGTCTAATCGACAGCCTTTTTTACTTCAACTCTCTTTCATTTACTTCGCAGCCAGGCTGAAAGGCAGGATCAAGAAATGACGAAGGCCTTGTGCTGAACAGCCTTGACATCCTTAAATCACCGTCAGCCATTTGAGCAACAAGCACTTTCTCTCCCCTGTATTTTCCTTCGATATATTTTATATCATCAGTGGCTCCAAATCCTGCAAATACTACCTCTGGAGGCACGATCGAATACAGGATCACTGTAATTCACCTCCCGGGTTAACTGTTTCATCTGATTTGGCCTTTCTTCTTTGCTCTATTAATTCATAAAGCTTGCCCATTGCATTCGAAAGGCCTCCTACTTCATTTATCAGTCTGTTCTTGACTGCATCCTCTCCAAATAGCACAGTACCGACATCATTTGCCAGTTCACCCGTTTTGAGCATTAGATGCCGGAAATCTTCTTTTGATATGCCCGAATTTTTTGAAACAAATTGAACTACCCTCTCCTGCATTTTGTCAAAATATTCATATGTCTGAGGAACACCTATAACAAGTCCATTAAGCCTGATAGGATGTATTGTCATCGTAGCAGAAGGTGCTATATAAGAATAATCTGTAGATACTGCCATCGGAACACCGATACTGTGTCCTCCCCCTAGCACCAGAGAAACCTTTGGCTTATCCATGCTTGCTATCATCTCTGCTATCGCCAGTCCTGCTTCGACATCGCCGCCTACAGTGTTTAGTATCAGCAGCAAACCTTCAATTTCTGTATTCTCTTCTATTGCAACCAGTTGAGGTATCACATGTTCATATTTTGTGGTTTTATTCTGCGGAGGCAGGACTATATGTCCCTCGATCTGTCCTATGATCGTCAGACAATGAATGTTGCCTCTGGGATTGCTGACAGTCGTCCTTCCGAGTTCCTTTATTTCTTCAATTTGTTCTTTATCCTTGTTTATTTCCGCCTGTTCAGCTTCCAGGACATATGAGCGGTCAAAAACGACCCTGTTTTCTTCTTTTGGCATAAGCACCTCGTTAACAATGTTTGTTACTTTATATTATTGTTACTTTAATTAAAATAATGCAGTGATGATTACTTGAAAAGCAAAAACACCCGCCTTGAAAGCGGATGTTTCTGATAATTGGTATGAGTAAGTCTGTAAGCCGGGTTCTGTATTAGATAATCATCTATCTAGGCCAGACATTTCTGAATGGCTCCAGCCACCTGCCCGGGACTGGCGGGCCGCCAATATGTCCCTCTGCGGTGTTGCTCCGGATGGGGTTTACATAGACCGGCAAGTCGCCATGCCGCTGGTGAGCTCTTACCTCACCTTTCCACCCTTACTACGCTTGACATGCTCAGCATGTCACCACTTAAGTGGCAATATGCTGCGCATATTGCGCGTTAGCGGTATATCTCTGTTGCACTTTCCTTGAAGTCGCCTTCACCGGGAGTTACCCGGCACCCTTGCCCTATGGAGCCCGGACTTTCCTCAGATACGGCCTTTCGACACTGTACCTGCGATTATCTGGCTTACTCATCTCAGGAAAATAATAATAATCCATATTGGCAAAATAGTCAATAGGTTATGAATGGGTCTTTTTCCTGTTTGTATTGAATAACTTCGATTTCGGGGAACCTCTCTGCTAATTTAGCGGCCAGATAAGGCAGAATAATTTTTTCAGTGTTAAAATGTCCGGCATCGATCAGGCATAGTCCTGCCTCACGTGCATCAAGCGCAGTGTGGTACTTCAGATCTCCCGTCACAACAGCATCAGCACCTGATCCCAGCATTGCCTCAAGATCGTCATCGAAGCTTCCGCTGAATACAGCGACACTACAAACATCTGAAACAGGTCTGCCTACGACCCTTACAAAGGGTACGTCAAGTTTGTCCTTAACATGTGCTATAAAACACTCCAAGCTCATATTTCTATTAAGCATGCCTGTCCTGCCCGGTCCCTTTCCAAGCGTTACTATAGCATTGAGCTCAAGCACTGCCGCCAGTTGAGCATTTACTCCATTTTCAACATAATCAAGATTTGTATGAGCCGAGATAACGCTGATACCATTACTGATTGCTGTAAAAAGCTGTCTGCCCTTTATATCGTCATTGCATATCCTTTTTATACTTTTAAAAATCACAGGATGATGCGTTACTATAAGATCAGCTTTTTTACTGACAGCTTCGGCTAAAGTCGCGGACGTAATATCAAGGCATACAAGTATCCTTTCTACACTGTGGTCACTACTTCCAAGAAGTAAACCTGTATTATCCCATTCTTCAGCCATCTCCGGCGGTGCTAGCTGTTCAATAAAATTATTTACATCTCCGCATGTGATCATGATTTATCTCCTTTTTGTTCTTTCACAATACTATCAAGATAATCCAGAAGTCTGTCTCTGATTGCAATGCAGTTCTCGGTGTCCATTGAAGTCTCTTCCTCGTTTTTTCTAGTCTTCTCGGGATTTGATCTGGCACGTCCTGATATAATCGTGTTCAATTCTCCAAGTTTCTTCTTAAGATACCTTTCTAGCAAAGCATCATTACCATTGAATACCTTATCTCCGATATAACAGCTATATTCGTCCTTTATTGCAGGTACTCCGGTCCAGCCAGCCTCTATAAGGCAATATAGCTTCCCACTATCCTCTACGAGCTTCTCACTGCTGATTTCAAATCCATTGATGAACAGCCATCGTCTTAGAGCTTCAACTGCGTTATTGGCCTGCAGAAGCAGTTTACGTGCCTTCTGTGCCTTAATGAGCGAATCTGACATTATCTTTCTGATCAGTGATCCACCCATGCCTGCAATTACTATTACCCCACATTCTTCTACACGTATAGGTTCCAGCCCATCCCCAAGCCTTGTTTCTATACAGTCCTGCAAACCATGCCTGTCTATATTCGCCTGGGCCATCCTTAGTGGGCCTAACCTGATGTCAGCTGCCAGCGCTCTCTCACATGTTCCATTTAGTACTGCATTGATCGGGATATATGCATGATCTGTCCCAATATCTGCAAGTATACTGCAATGCGGTATACTTGCAGCAATCAGCTTTAGTCTTCCGTTCAGCTTCATTCTTAACTCCAAATAAATAGTATTAAAAACCCTTCTTTTGTACATGCTTAATTATACACTAAATAAGCAAAGTATAGGAGAAAACTATGGGGAGGAACTTTTCCAGAAAGCCTGTTAAGGATATTGAAGCTGCATCAGAAACTATAATCCCAGGTGAACTTGGCAGCAGCACACTTAAAAAGTCGGGCGAAATATCACCTGTTATGCCTGTTTCAGCAAGCCTGCAATCCAGCCCGCCTTTCGATGATTTCTCCGACAAAAAAACATGACCTGAGCCTGTTTAGGGGTGTGCACTTTTAATAACTTCTGGGCAGCTATTTAAGCGATATTTGAATTTTATCGTGCGATGATTTTACATAATTTAAGATTCAGCTGCATTATTGAGCCTAATAACTAAAAAATTTAACAACTGTCTGCCCAAAACATTAGTATTTGCACACCTTGATGTTATCACAACTCCATAGCATAAAAAAACCACCTATCAATAGGTGGTTTTTTGGTGGGCCTTCAGGGACTCGAACCCCGGACCAACCGGTTATGAGCCGGTTGCTCTAACCAACTGAGCTAAAGGCCCTTATGGCTCCTCAAGTAGGACTCGAACCTACGACCCTGCGGTTAACAGCCGCATGCTCTACCGACTGAGCTATTGAGGAACGAAACAAGTAATATTATACTTTCGTATATTGCTTAGGTCAAGAGCTTTTTGGCTGAAATTTTTCATTTATGTTAAAGCAGCAACACTAATCTATTGAATTCGCCCGCTTTTGTTCGAAATCTTACTATTTCCTGCTATAAAACCCTTCTAGTGCATCATTCTCCACTTCATAAGAAGCTCTCTAAACGTTGCAGCATGAATTCCCTCATCTTTCGCAAATTCCTTGAAAACTTGTCTCAATTCTTCATTCTCTACTCTTTTTGAATACATTTCAAAATCTTTGACAAGCTCCGTAGAGTTTTCCCATGCCCTCAACAACCTATCATATTCAGTGTATTCGATTTCAGGCAATCCTTCGTTTCCGACCCTTTTATCCATGATATCCCTCCTGTTATTTCTCTAGATGTTATGTTCTGCATACAGCCAAATACTATAACAGGAAAAATAATCTACGTATATGCTGCCTTACATATGCTTAATCAAGGTAATCCTTCAGCTTTTTGCTTCTGCTTGGATGCCTCAGCTTTCTAAGTGCCTTTGCCTCTATCTGCCTTATTCTTTCTCTTGTAACATTGAACTCCTTGCCGACCTCTTCAAGTGTCCTTGCCCTCCCATCATCAAGACCAAACCTCAATTTTAAGACTTTTTCCTCTCTTGGCGTCAGCGTATCAAGCACTCCGAGCAGTTGCTCCTTGAGTAGTGTGAATGCAGCAGCTTCAGCTGGTGCCGGAACATCATCGTCCGGAATGAAATCGCCTAAATGGCTGTCCTCTTCTTCTCCGATCGGAGTCTCAAGAGAAACCGGTTCTTGAGATATCTTCATTATCTCTCTCACCTTGTCTACAGACATGTTCATTTCCTTTGCGATCTCTTCAGGGTGAGGATCCCTGCCAAGCTCCTGTAGCAGCTGCCTTGAAACTCTTATCAGCTTGTTGATGGTTTCCACCATGTGTACGGGTATCCTTATAGTCCTTGCCTGATCAGCTATTGCTCTTGTTATGGCCTGTCTTATCCACCAGGTCGCATAAGTACTGAATTTAAAACCTTTTCTATAGTCAAACTTCTCTACAGCCTTGATAAGACCGAGATTGCCCTCCTGTATAAGGTCCAGGAACAGCATGCCTCTACCGACATAACGTTTCGCTATGCTTACCACAAGCCTTAGATTAGCTTCAGCCAACCTTCTTTTAGCCTCATTATCGCCCTTTTCCATCCTGACTGCCAGATTTATTTCTTCATCAGCAGACAGCAGCGGCACCTTTCCTATTTCTTTAAGGTACATCCTCACCGGATCATCGATGCTGATACCTTCCGGAAGGGTAAGGTCAAGCTCTTCCTCAGAATTCTGCAGTTCCTGTATCTCTGCATCTATGTCACCGACTACATCGATACCCATATTTTCAACAGTTTCATATATTTTTTCGATCTGTTCCGGTTCAAGCTCAACCTCTTCAAAAGCGTCCATTATTTCTTTATAGGTAAGCATGCCCTTGGATTTGCCTTTTTCGACCAATTCCTTGAGAATTGATTTTCTATTTGTATTAACC
This sequence comes from uncultured Oscillospiraceae bacterium, assembly GCA_964490975.1. Taxonomy (GTDB): domain Bacteria; phylum Bacillota; class Clostridia; order Acetivibrionales; family DTU013; genus DTU013. Next base: position 33,222 of record CAZBEQ010000032.1, read on the forward strand.
GATTCATTATCCTGTATCTTCATCATTTGCCCCTCCCTTCTTTTAAGTATTCGGGTGCATTCTTTATCCTGCTAATTTCCTGCATCAAATTTTTCAACTCCAGTTTCAGTTTATCAGCCTCACCATTAGGAAGGCCGCTTTCATTTTTCAACATTTCTATAACCTTAATACGTCTTGATTCTGCCTTTAGTAACTCAACATCTCTAATTTTACCCAAAATCGCCTTTAGATTATCATCACAGTGACACTCCTCATTCAATATCCTAGCAAATTCTCCCGAAACCGCAGGAGAAACTATATTCAAAAGTTCAGCCGGCGTTATTCCTTTACGTTCATCGATCCTTCCGTAAACGGCTGCAGCTGTATTCTTGTTTTCTTCAGTTAAATATTGATCTATCTTAAAATGCTCTTTTAAAACACTATATATACTGTTGTCAACACATAATAACGACAGTATAAATCGTTCATTATGTAGTATTCTCGCATCGGCATTTTCTGCCGACGAAGCTGTCTTTTTTGAGGTCTCTACAGCCTTTGCCAGTTTAAAGTTCTGCTTTGACGCCGGTCTTGTTCTTCTTATAACCTCTGAAAGCATTGCCTCTTCTGATATTTCATATTCCCGTGACAACTTTTTAATGTACATTTCCCGTTCCAGCACATTATCGACCTTAGCCATAACCGCGGCTGCATTATTTAAAAATGCTATCTTGCCGTCAGTCTTATCCAAATCGTGCTCACCTTTTAGAACTTTGATCTTATACTCAACCAGCGGCAGAGCATTCTCTGCGAGCTTTCTGAATCTTTCCGGACCATTCTTTTTTATATATTCGTCAGGGTCCTTGCCATCCGGAACTGTAAGTACACGCACATTGCAGCCTATATCATTCAATAATTCAAGACCTCGCTGGGTCGCAGCCTGTCCTGCAGTATCCGCGTCATAGGAAATAATTATTTCATCCGCATATTTTTTAAGCAACCTGCCCTGGCTTTCCGTCAAAGCTGTCCCAAGAGACGCAACAACATTTGTTATACCGCTCTGGTGCAGTGAAATCACGTCCATATAGCCTTCAACTATTATGAGTCCCGTGCTTTCCGAGTTTTTTGCAAAGTTCAATGCGTACAGATGCTTTCCCTTGTTATATGCAGCCGTTTCCGGTGAGTTCATATATTTAGGAAGAGAATTATCCAGGACCCTTCCTCCAAAGCCTATAACACTCCCTCTTACATCAAAAATCGGAAACATAAGTCTGCCCCGGAACCGGTCATGAAATTGCCCTGAATTACTTTGCAGTATCAAACCGCTTTTGAGCATTTCATCTCCGCTAATACCACGCGAATTCAGATACTTATACAAGCTATCCCATTCATCGTATGAGTATCCGAGCCCGAACTTCCTTACAGTATTTTCTGATATCTCCCTTTTTTTTAAATAAGCTGCAGCCGCATCACCATGCTTTGTTTTTAGTGCGTCGTTGAAATACCTGGCTGTTAATAAGTTTATGTCTAAAACCTGCTGCTTTAATCTTGCCTTCTCCTGCTCCTTTGGATCATCACTCTCAGGAAGCATTATCTTTGCCCTGTCTGCCAGCAATTTAACGGATTCGAGATAATCCAGCTTCTCAGCCAGAGAAATAAACTGAAACACATTTCCGCCCTTACCGCATCCGAAGCAATAGAAAATCTGCTTTCCGGCTTCAACACTGAAGGAAGGTGTTTTTTCCCTGTGGAACGGGCAAAGACCGAAATAATTCTTGCCGCGCTTTTCCAATTTCACATATTCAGAAACAACATCTACTATATCATTATTGATCCTGATCTCTTCTATCAGTTCGTCTGAATACCTTATTTATCCATCATCCTTTTACTGCCCTTACGGCTGTTTCTTTCACTATTTTGATATTATGGTACCGGTACCATTTTTCTAACCTTTGTAATAATATACGATGGCACCGACAAAAATACTCTAATAATCTTCGACACAATTGTTTATATTCCTTCTTTTTGCTTGATTTAAAAAAAATTTATACTACAAAATTAACAAAACCTCACTCCAAGTAAACTCAGGTGAGGCTTCATTCAAGTATTTTGAACTATTCAAGTGAAATCATGTACCCTTCCCTTTTCGCAAATTCATGCTCCAAGAAGATCATCCAGTATGTATGGCAACGAGACCGGCGTAACAGTATTGTCTGCCAGGACCTTAATGAGCCCTTTGATCCTTTCCATGTCAGTAAATACATTTTCAAACGCTTTGCTCTCAGATAACAAACCTTCGACATTTTTAACTATCTCGACACCATAGGTTTGTTGTATTGTATCGTTATCAAGGTCATCTGTCTCACTTATCAAAATGTAATATTCCAGTTCTGATTTATTTCCCTTAATCTCATCAGATATTTCTCTTTCGGCTTCCTTGTGTTTCTCTAACAACTTGCATGACATCGCTGAATACCCCCTCGAAATAATAAAAGCTTTCTGACATTGGTATTATAACTTATTTACCTAACTTGTCCCATAAGAAAGTTTCGAGGACATCTTATATTAAGTATCAGCTTTCGACATTTAAATGAAAGAAATTGATTATATTATTATGTATATTGTCGTTTTTACTTAACTTTTAGCGTAATTTTTTCAAATCATTTCTGTTACCTTCAAATCATTTTTAGTTGAAAGATCTATATAGGCGTCTGCTGTTTTGATAATAGGTCTTGAAATATTCTGCGGATTGATATATACGATCTCTCCTGAAATACCATTGTTAAGCCTTACAGACTCCCCAATATAATAATTGGCAATACTTTTAAGGAACACACTGGCGACCTTATTATCAAGAATACCGAAATTATCTACAGAAATAACCTTTATAACATCAAACAGGCATTCCCTATCCCTATATACTCTTTTAGATGTCATAGCATCATATATGTCAGCAACTGCTATTATCTTTGCGAATTCATGTATTTTTTCGCCTTTTAGGCCAAAAGGATATCCCGACCCGTCCTCTCTCTCATGATGCATCAGTATTCCTTTGAGTATGTCTTCATTCAGGCCTTGTATCCCTTCAGCAACTTTGTATCCATAGACAGGATGTTTTTTCATTTCTTCATACTCTTCGGCACTTAATGCTGAAGGTTTATCCAGTATTTCTGATAGTATCTTGCTTTTACCGACATCATGCAGAAAGCCGGCGGTTACCAATGACTTTAGTTTAATATAGTCAAATTTCAACCATTTCCCGATAAGCATACAAAGGAGTGCGACATTTACACTGTGAGTGTAAATGTATTCGCCCGTACCCCTTAATTCATTGATACACCCTACAATTTCGCTGTTTTCATTGATCCTGGATAATATTGATCTGGTAGTCTGTTCTACACGCTGCGGTTCTACCGCCTTGCCTGTTGATATATCATGCAGAACACTTTTTACTGCATTTAGGTTTTCATTGTATTGTGCCATGAAAAGATCGTGGCTGTTTGCCTCAATCATTTCACCGGTGCTGTTATAAATTCTTATTCTTTCGATTCCCAGCTTACTGATCCTTTCGATTATGAATCTCTCAAGAATCGTTCCTTCTGGTATGACTATAGCGCCGTATTCATTGTAGATATCATCTGCAACCTTCATACCAGGTTTACAATTATTCACACTCACAAATACCTTTTTCATATGTTTACCCTCACAAAACAAATTGAATAATCGTATTTAGCTTGCCATTTTATAACACTTCCGTTCAAAGAAAATTTTTCGTTACGCGATAATTTGCTTTGCAAATTACGCTTAGTAGAAAAATTTTCTTACATCAACAGGGTTTCAACGAGGCGTGAGATAACGTAATAGGGGTAGGTGTCATATATCGCCTCGTTATATTTATTTTACCATAAAAGTCTTTATTAGTGTATTTATATTATGTCTCTGGTAAAGATTATAACTTGATACATTAGCAGTATTATGTTAACATACAGTGGTCACTGATTGGTAATCCAACGACTTCGGAAAGGGGGATGTGGCATGGAGTCAAAGCATTCAAACCGCACTAAAAACATAGAACAAATAATGTCTGCCTTCAACAAAATGCATAAGTTCCCTAAAGCCCTCATGAAATTCGGGACATATATTTTTGTAGGGATTTTAGTTATAGGCATGATATTGGTAATACTCAATAATACATTATTGCAGTACGATCCATATCTTGACACTGTCTCAAAAGAAATTGTTAAAACAAGTTTTATTATAGAAGCTGAAGCAATTATCGGCAGTCTAATTATGGATTACGTATTTAGAAAATGAACAAAACCGGCACATTTTATAGTGGAGCCGGTTTTTCTTTAAAAATCAGTCTTTATCTGTTCAGAGTATAGAATTTTGGTGTAAAGCATTTTTAGCTCCTTTTCACTGTATCTATCTTTCATAGTTCCGATTTTATCAATAATATCAGCGATCTCGCTCTCTGAAGCAACTACTAAATATTTGATATCGTCCGGCTCAAAATCAAGCCTGACCCTTTGCGACACATCATATTCAGCTTCGTTTAACTTCTGCGGGTCATTATATTCATCCTGTGTCAGGCTTAATACTTCTTCATTATTGTTGTCGTCCAGAAATGGTACCCATCTCCATTCCCTTTCATCATAGAATCTTTTATATACTCTCCCGACATAGCCCTCATAAAGCTTTATATGCCGTAAAATACTCATTAAGTATTGTAAAGCTGGTTTATACTCTTTTTGTTCAGCTTTGTAGAGATTTATCAAATAACTGATGTAATCAGAAAAATCTGATTTCTGATGCATATAAAGCACCGGATTTATTTTTCTGTCTATGCCCCATTCTTTCTTCAGTCCAATGCCGTAACCTCCATAAAAATCAAGATGCTTGTGCAGCTGTGATAATGGGAGATCGCAAAAGCATGTCATAGGAAATGCAATCATGAATTCTTTATCTGAATCATGGAAAAGAGCAGAGTAGTTCTCCAAGCAAAATCGTGGTGTGAAACCATTCTTTAAAATGCTGACAAGGTCATCCATATCCTTTGTAAAGTGAAAAAGCGTCTCTGAGCTTATAACTATGAGGTGCCATCTCCCTGCATATAAAAATTCATCAATATTTTACCCATTTTCCCTTGTAAGTCATTACACTATTTCATCAAAATCTGCAAAAAACTTTTGCTATCACATGATCCATCGGGATAAAGCCTATATAACGACTGTCAAGACTGACATTCCTGTTGTCACCCATTACAAACAGGCAATCCTCAGGTACGGTCACTCTGTCTGGAAAATACTCCATTTGCTCCTTGATGTATGGTTCGTCCAGCAGCTCGTCATTCCTGTAAAGCTTCCCGTTCCTGTATTCCAGTATGTCTCCGGGCATACCGATAACTCTTTTGACCCAATAATATTCTTGCTCTATATGAAAAAGCTTGTTCGTGACCAGATTATATTTAACAGTATCAAGTATATCATCCTTCAAGGTCCTTTCCCTATCTACTCTGCTGTCTATTATAACGACATCGTCGTAATCAAACCCGATATTAAAAGTATGTGGTAGTTTATTTATGAGTATTTGGTCCGCATGATAGTAATTCGGTTCCATCGACGTACCCTGAACATGTGTTGGCTGTGCGATGAAAATCACTATCACCAAGGCTGTCACGACAGCACCGACTATATGAGCCACCCAATCGAGTATCTCCTTGAATATTTTCATAATATTCCTCCTTCATACCTCATATAAATGCTACGCTCTTTAAAGCCAAGAGACTGCCAGAACCTGTATCCCCTCTCGTTCCAGTACATCACTTCTATATCTATCCTGTCTGTTTCGAGAAAATCGAGAAGCTTGTAAAATGCGGCGCTTCCGTATCCTTCCCTTCTACATTTCCTGCAAATAAAGAAATGTCTGAGATACAGAGGTTTACTTGTATGATTGACAAGTGCATATCCTTTCACTTCTCCATTTTTTTCAAAAACATATGCTTTGTAGTCAGACTCAATAAAGCCAAGCATCCTGCTCTTCAGCTGTTCAATTGTGAGTCTGATGTCATAATTCTCATCTTCTATCAGCTGTTCGTTCATTTCAGCCAGAAGGCCTATGTTATCTTTGGAGCATGTCCTGATACCAACAGGTTTATACCTGTTCTTAAATTCTATACGAGCAAGACCGGTGATTCTGTCTATAAACCCGGATTTGGCATCTGTATAACCATCTCTGTTAAATTCATATTTCTCTTTCAGTAAGAGCTTTAGCTTGCCATATTCCGCTACCGTATCAGGATGCTTCTTTAAATAATCCCTGAAATAAAGTTCATTCCAATCTCCGGCATACCTTACGTGTACGTGATATGCCTGCCCTTTGAAGCCCTCAGGCGTATACCCTTTCATAAACATCAAATGGGGCGGCGGATTATCATTCTGCCTGCTGAAAAGGTAGCCTGCAGCCTTTACATTTATTATAAGCTGTTCAATATCGGTGTTTTCCTTTATCTCAACTAATATGTCTATCGTTGGCTTTGCGAAAAGGCCGGGTACCGAAGTACTGCCTATATGACTTATCCTATCGATGTTATCAATGCCTATGGTATTTACCAGAAGCTTTTTCTCATCGATATACCTCGATTTCCACTCCGGATCAGGTTCACTGACAATAATAGGAAATAGCCTCCAGAGTTCTTCATTTGTCATTCCTTCCAATAACTTTGCCATAGATGCCCCCTTATCACCAAGTCTCATAATATACTTTATTTTAGTAGATCAGTCCTGAGTTTCTATTTCTTCTCCTTTGAGGTAGCCCTTCTGCTTATCATACCTTAACAGATCAATCTGCAATTCTGGCTGCTACCTTGACTATTGAATTGTCAGCAGTCACCTTCAACGGTAGGGCTAATATCTCAAAATCATGTAAATTCAGCAGCTTATCCGGATTTATCAGTCAAATCGGTACCCGCCACTTATAGAAGTGGGGGATATTTATCGCCTCGTTATATTGTTCCAAGTACACCTCTCCTTTTTCTTCTTAAGTAAGCACAGGCGTTGCCGCCCATGCTCCTCGACAGAACCGTACTTGCCC
>CAZBEQ010000033.1:0-38589 GCA_964490975.1 uncultured Oscillospiraceae bacterium
GGATTCACGGACTGAAAGTCCGTGGGTTTAAACCAAGCGCTTGTTAACTAAATAATATAGAAAAACTTAAACTCCTAACTTTATATCATAGTTACATAGATAAATTATGAACAAAATGTTAATATTTTAACCGTGCAATCGACAACCGATAACACAGAAGTGCTTCAGTTTCTTGATAAAGCACGAAAATAAACTATTTCAAATCGATTTTAAGTATATGGATAATTTGATCGGAATATACAACTCAATTAATATGTGATGTTATACGCATGAATAAGAAAACGCATATATTTGCTAATAGCTAACTTATTATGCTATTTACCTTTGAGCTAACACCGTTATTAAATGAGGGCTTTCAGCCTTTAAAAGCACATTACTTTGGCTCCTTGCGCAGCAGCAGCCAGCGAAGCGCCCACAGTCCCATAGATATGATCCTAATGAATAGTATGATCAGATATGTTAGCTGTAATGCATGTAAGTCTCCTCCAAGCGCTGTATAGATTTTTACACCGAGCATGGGCATGAAGGCGTTTGATAGTGATATAAAAGCAGTATATATCGAAATACTAAGTGTCCTGTTTTTATCCGGGATCACCTGCAGCAGACACTGCAGCATATTAAGCGGGATTGTGGCGAATGTTATATTACATATAGTATTAATTATCAGAAACACAGTCGGCCCCATTGAGGGCGGAACATTTGTTGATATAATAAAGCCAACCGGGAATAATATCATCCCCACACTGCTTAGGATTATACCGAACCTGACTCCCATTTTCTCATTGACCCTGCTCCAGAAGCCTATTGTAAGGAACTGGACAAGTGTGCCTCCTATACTGATATAACTGAGCCACGCTTCATTCAAGCCCAGATACCTCACCTGTCCGATAAAGTACACCGTCCAGTCTATCTGCCAGGTCATGTAGAAAAATAATGCTGCACCAAAAAAACCGAGAAATTTTTTGTTGGTAAATAGGCTAGCAACCGATTTTATTATTTCCTTGAAACCAATCACAGTCTGTGCAACGCTATTATTGCTTTTTATCTTTGTAAGAACAAATATCTGAAGTATCAGAAGCACACAAGCCATCCAGAAAAAAACCTGGTGTATCCTTATCTTGGCTTCCAGCTCAGCTGCAGAAGCCAGAAGGACTCCTGTGAGTATAGATATGGCAATGCCCGCAAGGAATGTCCCTGCAGTCCTTTTTGATAAAGCATGGTTTCTGCTTACCACAGGTATGACGTCAGAAAAATAGGCCTGCCACGATGTATTGTACACTGTCAGAGGACATACTGAAATGCTCAGCAGTATAAGAAATGCTAAAAAGCTATATGCTCCAAACGCAGGTACAAAACCAATAAGAAGGTATGATAGCGCCAGAAGCGAAAGCGATATGACCACCATGCGCCGCTTGTCCGGAAGACGGTCGGTCATTATAGCTCCGGGTATCAGGAAAATAAGGCCTGCAACCTGGGAGAAAGTGGTCAGAAGGCTTATCTCCATATCACTAGCCCCAAGCCTCAAAGCAAACAAATTATTATTATTGTTTATCATACTGTTTACCAGAGTGAACAGTATTCCCTCTATTGTAAACAAAGCCATGGCACTGCCGGCCGGTTCTGTGGCAATATCGGCGTACCTGCGGCGGACTGTCTGAATCAGATTGCTCAATACCTGGATCATATAAGCTGCATACCTTTCATTATTCTAGATATCAGCACAATTATACAACGCCGGACGGTTCCACGGCAACATGCCAATAACTTAGTCGGACCAGCCATTCTTTTGCCTCAATTTTCCAAGCTAATACAGCTCTTGCCGTCCCTTTGATCCAATCCAGCCGCCCCTCTGCTCAAAATTTGCGGTAAGGGCAGAAAATGATCCCTTTCGGCCGTTTTTTGCTCAAAATCTGCGGTAAGGGCAGAAGTACGCTACATAATCCTTAACTCTATACAATTATCACACAAAAAAATCAATTATAACGCTACTTAAGCCCTAAGAACTCGCCCTTACCGCAAATTTTGAGCAAAGTTCAGTATAACCTAATGGCGAGTGTTTATGTCAACTAGTACGTACGCTAGTTCAAGATCATATTCAAAATTGTATCTTGAAAACAGCATTACCCATACCAGAGTGCTAGCTGTCATACGCCATGATTGATACTACTGTATCACAGGTATTGTACCTGCTGTGGCCATGGTACCAGCCAACATACTACCTGTGAGTATCTTAAATCCCATTGTATGCCTTTATATAGAGCTCTTTCAATTCCGACACCAAAGGCATCCTCGGATTTGCTGTTGTGCATTGGTCCTCGAAGGCCTTATCCGACAGCTCATCCAAAGCCTGCATGAACCGATGCTCGGGTATCCCGCACTCTTTTATGGAAAATGGCATATCGAGCTTGCCCATAAGCTCGGTTACAACGCCAATAAGGCATTCTACTCCTTCTGTTACTGTACCGCAGGGCAATCTTAGATATTTTGCTATCTCTGCATACTTTTCATCTGCTATATAATGCTCATATTTGGGGAATGCCGTGAATTTGGTCGGTCTGGAAGCATTATAGCCTATAACATGTGGCAATAGTATTGCGTTTGCCCTGCCGTGGGGTATGTGAAATTCTCCACCGAGCTTATGCGCCAGGCTGTGATTTATGCCCAAAAATGCATTTGTAAATGCCATACCCGCAATACAGGAGGCATTATGCATTTTTTCTCTAGCGATAACATCATCGCCATTCCTGTAAACCCTCGGCAAGTATTCAAATACAAGCTGGATAGCCTTCATTGCAAGTGCGTCAGTATAATCAGAAGCCATGACCGATACATATGCTTCAATAGCATGGGTCAGAACATCCATCCCGGTATCGGCGGTAACCCTGGGCGGTACAGACTGCACAAATTCAGGATCAATGATAGCAACATCCGGGGTCAGCTCATAATCAGCCAAAGGATATTTAGTCTCTTTCTCGGGATCGGTGATCACCGTAAAAGAGGTGACCTCCGAACCGGTTCCCGAGGTTGTGGGTATGGCTACAAATTTAGCCTTATTCCCAAGAGGAGGGTATTTGAATACTCTTTTACGTATATCCATGAATTTCATACGCAGATCATCAAAGCTTGTCCCCGGGTGCTCATAAAAAAGCCATATCGCTTTAGCTGCGTCGATTGCCGAACCTCCTCCGAGAGCAATTATAACATCCGGCTTGAAGACTTCTGCGGCAGCCAGGCCCTCCTTTACCGTATCAACCGTCGGATCCGGCTGGACTCTGTCAAAAATTTCAGAGTGGACATAGCTTCTACCCTCGCGCTTTCTCAAATGATAAAGAACCTTTTCTACATACCCCAGCTTGACCATGATCTCGTCTGTAATGATCATAGCCCTTGAGATACCAGGCATCTTGGATAGATACTGAACTGAACCGGGCTGAAAATATATTTTTTCTGGTATTTTGAACCATTGCATATTGTACCGTCTCCTCGCTACACGTTTTTTATTGATCAGATTCACAGCGGTAACATTGGATGTCGTGCTGTTTCTTCCAAAAGACCCGCAGCCCAGTGTAAGCGAGGGCATATTAGTATTATACAAATCTCCGATAGCCCCATGACTTGAAGGCTGATTGACAATTATCCTGCCGGTGTTCACTCTTTCAGCGAATTCATTTATAACACTTTCATCGTGGGAGTGGATTACGGCAGAATGACCAGAGCCTCCAAAGTTGACCATTTCCACAGCCCTTTGTATCCCTTCCAAATGACTACCCACCTTATAGCAGGCAAGGACAGGACTGAGCTTCTCCCTGGACAGAGGGTATTCCGGCCCAACCCCTTCGATTTGGGCAACGAGTATTTTAGTATCCTCAGGAGCATCGATACCTGCCAACTGTGCTATCTTATATGCTGACTGGCCAACAATCTGAGGATTCATGGATTGTTTTTTTTCATCTATGGCGATCTTTTCAAGCTTGCCTCTCTCTTCATCATTAACAAAATAGCAGCCAAGTTTTTTCATATATCCGGTAACAGACTCAAAAATATCATCATCAATTATTACAGCCTGTTCGGATGCACATATCATACCATTGTCAAAGGTCTTGGATATGATGAGATCAGTTACAGCCCTCTTAATATCAGCTGTTTTTTCTATATAACATGGCACATTTCCCGGCCCTACGCCTAAGGCAGGTTTGCCTGCGCTATAGGCAGACTTGACCATCGACGAGCCTCCAGTAGCAAGTATCAGCGAAATACCATCGTTATTCATCAGCGCCTGGGTAGCCTCTACCGAGGGATCTTCGATCCACTGTATGCAGTTCTGAGGCGCCCCGGCCTTTATCGCTGCATCCCTGACGACCCTTGCCGACTCGGCGCTGCAATTCTGGGAGCTTGGATGGAAGGCAAATATGATTGGGTTTCTTGTTTTCATAGCAATAATGCATTTAAATAATGTTGTCGAGGTTGGATTTGTTACAGGAGTGATACCTGCAATAACACCGACCGGTTCTGCTATATCGGAATAATCTTCCTCTTCATTTTCATCAATGATACCGACTGTTTTCTGATACTTGATGCTATGGTAAATGTACTCGGTGGCAAACATGTTTTTTGTGATTTTATCCTCATACACACCTCTTTTTGTCTCCTCTACCGCCAATTTAGCAAGTCTCATATGGTTGTCCAGCCCAGAGAGCGCCATTTCTTTGACTATGTTATCCACCTGTTCCTGATCAAGCTTTATCATTTCTTTCAACGCCATTTTGCCTTTTTCGACCAGTGTCTCAATTATTTCAGGTACATTTGACTCTATTCTTTTCTCATCTGCCATATAATAACCTCCAGCATAAATTTCTTCTACTCTATAATCTGTTAAAATGGCAGAATATATTTGCAAAAAAAAATCGACTGTCAAAATTGACGGCCAATTCATTGAAATTTCGTCTGTAGAAAGCTTTTCTTACCTCTGTGAAGTTCAACAAGACTGGTCGCAAGCAAGGCTTGCAGTTACTCTCGGAATTTCCCGCATAAAACAACAGATAGTTCTCGGAATTTTCCATCCAATATTCTCCGTCATGCTTTCCGTTACTAAGATGCTACTGAGCACAACCCATCATTATTCCTCTGCAGCCTGATCGTGTAGCTTGCTGCCACAGGCAGCGCAAAAGCTACCCTTTTCTGCAGTTGAGGAGCCGCAAACCGGACATTGGATCATAGGACCCATACTAAGCAACGGCTGGTCATACTTTTTACGCAATACATCCTCATACTCGCCGGATTGAACCCATTTGCCCAACTCAGATGCTCTCATTACCGTCCACGGATGTCTGCTCTGCATTACTGAAGGTGCTTTAGCGATCTTGTCAAACGTGTCAAAATCAAAGCCCTCAAACTCCCTCGCCTGCTGCAGAAATGCTTCCGTGCTTATTTCAGGTTTCAGAGAGTGAAAGATGAGGTATAGATGGTATATTTAGACCGCACTACTCATTATTGCAGGTTTAGGACGCTATTGCGAGGAATAAGTCCTGTTTTATAGACGGTCAGCTATAAAATAGGACTTTTAGCAGTATTATTTCGTTCTAAAGTTGAATTAGCGAGTAGTGCGGTGCCAGTTTAAGTGCAAGTTTAAGTGCCAGTTTAAGTGCCAGTTTAAGTGCCAGTTTAAGATGCTTGTTTAATTTCTCAACGCTTGCCGAAATTCCAGATGTGTAGAAGGTGGCCAGCAGGAATGTCCTCGTCGAGCCAACCAAAATCCCATTATTTCGTGCTGAAAAGCCGTAATAAAACGTAAATAAAATGTTATGTAAAGTTCATCTAGCTCATGTTCCAATAATGTCAAAGAAATGATAAAATATTATGTGTACCAATTAGTTTTTTGTCGATAAATGTATATATATCCCGGAGGTACAAACGATGATAAAACGTACAATCAAGCTTACAATGATAAGCATTATATTAGTGTTCTCTTTTTTGATAGCTTCGGCAGGTACATTTGCCGCTTCCAGACCAGTTTTGAGAAAGGGCATGAGCGGAAGCGCCGTCAAAGCTCTTCAAATAAATTTGAAAAAGCTTGGCTACTTTTCAGCGGCTGCAACAGGCTATTATGGCAGCGTAACAGTATCTGCCGTCAAAAAATTCCAAAAAAAATACAAGCTTCCCACCACCGGTGTTGTTGCTTCTCTTACATATAGTAAAATCGATGCTTTGCTCAAGCCCAAGCCCAAGCCCGCTCCCGTCCCGGAAAAACCAAAGCCCGAGGGCATACAGAAAGGAAACTCCGGAGAAGAGGTCATACGTTTACAGAGCGATCTGAAAATACTGGGATACATGAAGGTTGATCCAACCGGAGAATTTGGTCCAATAACCGAGAATGCGCTTATGCAGTTTCAGAAGAAATATGGAATAGAACAGCATGGGGTAGCAGATGAAATTACTCTGGCAATTATGTCAAGGCTTCTCGAACAGCAGGAGCTTAACTCCAGAGGCGGTGAACGCGGAGACGAACGTGAAAGCTTTATACCTGTTGAAATCACTCCTTTTTATGAAGTAAAGAAAGAATGGATCAGCGCATTACCACAGGCGCCTTACCTTGAAGGGGTTGGAAAATATCAGGGCGTAGTGTTCCACTATACTGCAAACCCCGGAGACAATGCCCGCTTCGAAGCAGAATATGTGAAAAGCAACTGGTGGAATGCATTCGTACATGAATTCGTAGACGACAACGAGATCATACAGATATCAGATCCGGATTATAAAGCCTGGGGAGCCGGTAAATATGCAAATGATAAATTCATTCACCTTGAGTTGTGTCATGAATATACCCAGGAAAATTTCGATATTTCCTATAATAAGATCATCCGCAGAGCAGCAGAGTATCTTTACATGAACCAGCTCGGAGTATCTCCCGCAAGTGCCGACGGTTCAGGAACGCTGTGGGGACATATAGATGTAACAAAATATCTTGGTGGCACCGACCATCTAGATCCTGTAGATTACCTTGCACAATGGGGTATAAGCTGGAGTGATGTAATAGAGGATGTAACAGAGCAATACGATGCAATCGCAGCAGAAGCTGTAGCTTCTGCTGCCGGAAATATTGATAGCTTGCCTGCTGATAGCGTTAATACAAGTAACATTGCCGTAAATGAAGCAGCATCCAATACACAAGTGGATCCTACAGCCTCACAGGAACAGCCACCTCAGCAGTGAACAGATCAATGCTCCCAGTCATCGGTCCTGAAAGGCGATGCCGGTAAGCCCTCTTCATTGTACAGGTTTGCTCCCTCCGGGTTGTCAGCCCACGCATATCGTACCGCAGCGGGCTCCTTTATCTCATCGTTCCAAACGATCACACTATCATCTTTCATTATTGCATTTGCCCAAATGAATTTATGGTCGGCACCTGCTATCGAAAATTGGCTGAGTGGCCCGCCATCCCTGGAGACCATTCTCCCGGTCTTCTCATGGAACCTGATCGTCACATGGCTGCCATCAATCGTCCAATCCTTGTAGAGTGGACCTGAGCAGATAATATCCTCACCATAGGCCACCTTACGGGCACACAGCGCAAGCCGCTGCGCTACAGTCATTTTATCAAGAGGATGGATGTCGTTCCACTCTCCTATATCTATAGCAACAGCCATCCCTGTATCAGGCAGAGCTAATGCTTTACACTGTGCCTCTCTCAGTTCAGCCCATCCACTGGGGCCAGGCTCGGAGGCAGGCCTCAGAAAATTTGCTAGCTGTACGAAAAAGAACGGAAGGCTTCCGAGCTTCCACTCCCTTCTCCATTCTGATATCAGTCTAGCAAAAAGAGTGAAATATTCGTTTGCAGCTGATGTATTGGATTCGCCCTGATACCAGAGTACACCCTTTATAGCATAGCCTAGCAGCGGTGATATCATACCGTTAAAGAGTCCCGCAGGCTTATAGGAAAAGAACGTCATGCCGGGCAAAGGCGTGTCCATAGCCGCTCCGATCTTATACTTCCACTCGCCTGCCAGCTTGAAAGCATAACCTCCAAGCTCCAAACTGTAGGGCTTATCCTCTATAAAGCCTCCATCGCCGGCATTACTGATGGTCCTGACAGTAATGATATTTTTTCCTCCCTCTATAATGCCTGCCGGGATATTGTATTTCCTTGGAGGATAACGGTAGGTAGTCGCGCCGACTACAACTCCATTGATGTACGCCACATCGCTGTCCACTATCGTTCCAAGCCTTAGTACTGCAGGCTTGCCCGCAAGCTCAGCCGGTATTTCCAGTTCTTTTTTCAGCCATATCGAGCCATAGAGATCTCTTATACCTATATCCGACCAGCTCACAGGCAATTTGACTGAGGGCCACTGCGAAATGTCACAATTATCACCGGTCCAGTGTCCTTCACTATCGGCCAGTCCTGCATCAAGCTGGTCCAACCGGCTAACCCATTTGGCGATTGCCTCCTCTTCACTCTTCATTATTCCCGCGACATATGAGCCGTCCTTGCACCTTGCAAGATCATCAAGCTTCGGCGGCCAATCCTTAAGTGAGTCCTCACTCATCCATGCTTCGATGGGCGTTCCTCCGATACTGGCATTTATAATGCCTACCGGCACATTATATCTTTTATGTATTTCCAATGCATAAAATAGTGCTACAGCTGATAAATCCAGTACGTTCTTCTGGTCGGGGCAGACCCAGCATCCGCCCTCCAGGTCGGTTTGCCTGTTATTGAAATCATACCGTTCGGGCACTTGAAAATATCTTATATCTTTGCAGCAGACTTCCTGTACTTCCTTTCCAAACTGCTCAATAACTCTTAAGACTGGAGTTTGCATATTTGATTGTCCGGAGCATACCCATACATCACCGACCATAATATCATTTATTGTAATGTGTTTTGCGGCACCAAACCCGCTCCCATCTGCAATACTTTCATCGCAGTCACCGCTGCAGCCGGTGCTTCGGGCACTTATCTCCATGGTGTACGGACCTCCGGCCGGCATGGCTCCTAAAATGGTTTCCCATTTTCCGTCACTGTCTGCGATACTTTTATAAATACTGCCGGCGAACTTTACGATCACAGTATCGCCTCTCTCCGCCCAGCCCCATATCTTAACTGCCATATCTCTTTGCAGCACCATGCCGTCGCTTATCAAACGCGGAAGTTTCAATTTACCAGAAATGCTGTTGCCAGCTGTCATTTTGCCCCACGACCTTTCATAAGTCTTCTCATATCAGACGATTCGTCCATATACCATGTCATTTCTCATGACATATGTAATTTATAACTATTCTATCACAATAGAAAACTGATTGCCTACCGCATGCCTACCGTAACACTGGACAAAATGTCAGGGATAGTCCACTTTTATATTAATTAGGGCACATAATTAATGCTTTTGTGGCTTTATGACAATCTAACATATCATTACTGCGCCCTATGCTTGAAATTTTGACCATGATATTTGTTTCTACACTTTCTGTTGATTTCCGGTTCGTGTCTCCAATGCTATTTGGGATTATTTTGCTCCATTCGATTACCGTGTACATAGAACCTCTCCATCTTTCATTTTTTACATAAATATAGTAATATCCTATATAGGCGGAACAAATATCCTGAACATATATAGGAGGGTGAAAATGCTTTTATACATTATCCCGGGCATTCTAATTCTATTGCTTCTATACGTGCTGATCACGCACAATGCCCTTGTAAAGCAGAATAATTCCGTCAAGGAAGCCTTTGCAACCATGGATGTCTATCTAAAAAAGCGATGGGACCTGATCCCCAATATCGTAGAAACCGTCAAAGCCTATGCTGCTTATGAGAAGGAGACGCTTGAGAAAATAACAGCTCTCAGGAGCAGTGCTTATGAAAGTTTGTCACAGAATGACAAAATCATCACCAACGAAAAGCTTTCCGGTAATATTTCAAGGTTGATGGTGACTGCAGAAAGCTACCCAGTACTCAAGGCCGATCAGAGCTTCCTGGATCTCAGCAGGCAGCTTTCAAAAGCAGAGGAGGACATAGCGAATTCAAGAAAGTATTTCAATGCGGTTGTAAAAAACTATAACAATAAGGTAGAGATGTTCCCGGGAAATCTTATGGCCGGCTTGTTTGGCTTTAAAACAAAAAAGATGTTTGAATCGCAGGCATCTGAGAAAGAAAATGTAAGGGTGGAATTATAATGAGAAGAAAAACCACAGTCTGTTTTTTATTAATGCTATTGACGGCGTTCTTTCCATTTACTAATACAGCAGCTGAAGATAATAGCGGTGAATATGCGCTTGAGAGCTATAATGTAGACATGGTTGTAAATGAAAACAATAGCTTTGGCATAACCGAACAAATAGTAGCCGACTTTTTTATTGAAAAGCACGGCATTGTAAGAAAGCTTCCCCTAAGCAATACAGTGACCCGTCTGGATGGCACTTCAAGCAAGAATAGAGCTAGAGTTACAGATATCGATGTAAGTCAGAATTTCGAAACATATGTAGAGGATGGATGCAAAGTCATAAAAATCGGTGATGCCGATTATACCATGACAGGCTTAGTAAACTATATGATAAGCTACAAGTACAGTTTAGGCAAGGATCCGGGCAGGGATTACGACGAGCTCTACTTTGACATTATCGGTGATCAATGGGATACAACAATTGACAACATAAGCTTCAATATCACGATGCCAAAGGAATTCGATCCGGCCAAGCTGGGCTTCTCCTATGGGCAGGCCGGCTCTGTCGATAGTTTAGACGTATCCTACTCGATACAGGGCAATGTGATATCAGGAAATTATAACGGTCGTCTAAGGCCGGGCGAAGCACTGACGGTAAGGCTGGAGCTGCCGGAGGGCTATTTTGTGAACGACGGCCCCGGAGTCGATTGGTTTGCTATAATAACGATTTGCCTGTCACTCCTGTTTGTTCTGATTGTTTTTATTATGTGGCTTAGGTATGGCAAGGACGATCAGGTAGTTGAAACGGTGGAGTTCTATCCTCCCGATGGCTGTAATAGTGCAGAGATCGGCTATTATTACAAAGGAGATACCGACAATAAGGATATCACCTCTCTATTGATATATCTGGCTAATAAAGGCTGCTTAAAGATAATTGAAGATGATCTGGAGGAGACCTGGTATAACAAGGGTAAAAATTTCAGGATCGTCAAAGTGAGAGAGTACGATGGCGGCAATGAAATCGAGAGGATTTTCTTTGAAGGTTTATTTAAAGATAAGGATGAAGTAACATATGAAGACCTTCATTATAAATTTTACAAAACATTGAGTAAAATCAAAAATAAATTCAACACGAAAGAGTACAAGAACAAGTTGTTTGAAAGGTCATCGCTGAAGAACAATTTTATGATAATCCTAATGATCATAGCAGTCTTTTGCATGATAACCATAAAGCCGGTCCTTGAATTTGGCGAACCCGGTACGTTAGTTGTTGCTCTGGTATTTCCGGGTGTAGGATTCACAATATTATTTGCCATGGTATTCGGCAAAACGCCAATATCGATGAAAATATTCGGGCTGATATTTGGGGGCATGTTCGGAGGCATGCCATGGGCACTTACAGTATTGCCTACATTACAAATGGACACGACTTATTCTTTGGCATATGTGATCGGAATAGCTTGTGTGCTTAGTTTGATCGTTTTATTAAAGCTTATGCCGAAAAGGACGCCCTTTGGCATAGAGATCCTCGGAAAAATAAAAGGCTTCAAAAATTTCCTTGAAACTGCGGAAAAGCCACAGCTGGAAGCCATGGTGATGGAGGAGCCGTCATATTTCTACAATATACTACCTTACACATACGTTTTAGGTGTATCTGACAAGTGGATCAAAAAGTTCGAATTTATAGCATTACAGGAACCTGATTGGTATTCCGGAAGATCTTCTTTTGATTACAATTCCTTCAGGTCATTTACCGATAAGACAATATCGTCCGTATCGAGCGCCATGTCCTCCAGTCCATCCTCCTCAAGCGGCGGCTCAGGCGGTGGCTCCTCGGGCGGCGGTTCGGGCGGAGGAGGAGGCAGCTCCTGGTAAACGCCGTCAGGCAGATCATATATGGCATAAAACATCGGTTGTGTAGAAAAGTTTTTCCTCAGCAGTGTTTCAACGAGACTAGGGTTGAGGACATATGTTACCTCGTTACAAAAGGAGATTTCATGTACAAGATACTGATTGTAGAGGATGATGATGTAATTGCCCGGGTGATCCTTGAATACCTGGGCCGCTGGGGCTATGAGGTCCGGTGTGTAGAAGATTTCAACAACGTACTGGAGGAATTCATAAGATTTGAGCCCCAGCTGGTGCTTATGGACATTACTCTTCCCTTCTATAACGGCTATTACTGGTGCACCGAGATCAGGAAGCTCTCTAGGGTACCGGTGATATTCATCTCCTCTGCCGGAGATAATATGAATATAGTAATGGCGGTGAATATGGGAGGAGACGACTTCGTTCCAAAGCCCTTCGGCCTGGAAGTCCTCAGGGCAAAGATCCAGGCGCTGCTCCGGCGCACATATGCATATAACGAGCAAAGCTCCTGGCTTGAGCACAAGGGAATCCTGTTTAATACAATGGATGGTTCGATCACATATCAGGGCCAAAAAATAGAGCTAACAAAGAATGAATTCAGAATAATGCAGCTGCTTTTCGAAAATATAGGCAAAGCAGTTTCAAGAGAGCTAATAATGAAACGGCTGTGGGACAATGACTGCTTTGTTGACGACAACACGCTTACTGTTAACATGAACAGGCTTCGAAAGAAGCTTGAGGAAGCCTCTGTCACTGATCTTATACAGACAAAAAAGGGCCTTGGCTATATGATCGGCGGTGAATGAAATGAGCCAACAAACGTTGCCTTTCATACGTCTCTTGTTAAGCTACCTATATGAAAAAAGACGAGTTGCCCTATTATTTTTGATAAGTATGATGTTCTTCTTCGCGGTCTGTCTGCTATATCAGTTGGAGAATCTGTCCAGCCTGTTCTATGCATTCTTTTTGTGGGCTTTTTCAGCATTGTGCTTCGTTGCATTCGATTTCTCCAAATATGTGAAAAAATACAGGGCACTTGAGACAGCAGCCGGTAATGCGGAAAATATGCTTGAGCTGCTTCCCGCACCAGCTGGCTTGATAGAACAGGAGTATCGTCAAATCATCGACACAATGACAGAGGAACTCCGGCAGCTGAGATCAAATGTAAGCCTACGGGATACCGACATGACAGACTATTATACGATGTGGGCTCATCAGATCAAAATACCGATCGCCGCAATGGGACTGCTTCTGCAAAACTCCGGAGACAAGCCTCAGCAATCGGAGCATACCGATAACAAACTCTTGTTCGAGGAACTTTTCAAAATCGAGAATTATGTCGAAATGGTACTTTATTATCAAAGACTCGACAGTATAACCTCGGATTTTCTTTTTAAAAAATATGAATTGTACGATATCGTAAAACAGGCCTTGAAGAAGTATTCAATGTTTTTTATCAATAGCAGGCTGTCCCTTGATTTACAACAATTCAGTTATATGCTCGTCACTGATGAAAAATGGCTCCAGTTTGTTATAGGGCAGATAATTTCAAACGCGTTGAAGTACACACCCCGCGGAGGCATCTCGATACGCCTTGAAACATGTCCGGAGGAAGCGCTGCTGATCATAGAGGACACCGGGATAGGTATCCGTCCGGAAGACCTTCCCCGCATATTCGAGCGTGGTTACACCGGTTACAACGGCAGGCTTGATAAAAAATCAACAGGAATAGGTCTTTACCTATGTAAAAAAATACTTGAGAAGCTATCACTTACTATTGAAGTGACCTCAGAGGTCGGGAAGGGCACAAAGGTCACCATACACATCCCGGCAAACCCGAAAGAATGAAGGGCATAGCTATGTCCACCGCCAGGCACTTTTCAGCCTGAAGGGCTAAAAATATTTAACCTTACAAAAATGTAAGCTTGAGAAGCGAAATGTAAGGCAGACATATGGCAGTATATTTGCCACTGTACTAAAATCAAAATGTAACGAGGCGACAGATGTCCCTCGCCTCTGCCTCATTGAAACGCGCAGAGGTAAGAAAAGTACAGAAAATCGAAAGGAATATGATCATGGCGCTTCTTGAAATAAACAATGTAAAAAAAGTTTACAGCACAAGGCTTGGCGGAAATAAAGTCCAGGCTCTCGACAGTGTTACATTCTCCGTGGAAAAAGGCGAATATGTCGCCATCATGGGAGAATCGGGCTCCGGTAAAACCACTCTTTTGAATATATTGGCCTCTATAGACCGTGCAACCAGCGGTCAGGTCCTTCTTGAGGGAAGGGATCTGTCATCGATCCGGCAGGGCGAGCTTGCTGCCTTCCGCCGTGATAATCTCGGCTTTGTCTTTCAGGATTTCAACCTGCTTGATACCTTTACATTGCAGGATAACATCTTCCTGCCGCTTGTTTTAGCTGGCAAGCCTCTTGACGAGATGAGAAAACGTTTGGAGCCGCTGGCTCATAAGCTTGGCATCAATGATATACTTCAAAAATATCCCTATGAGGTGTCCGGGGGACAAAAACAGAGAGCAGCTACAGCGCGGGCTCTGATCACATACCCGAAGATAGTGCTGGCTGACGAACCTACCGGCGCGCTGGATTCAAAGGCTTCCTCCAGGCTTTTGAAGCTGTTTTCCGATATAAATGCCGAAGGTCAGACGATACTGATGGTCACGCACAGTATCCAGGCAGCAAGCCATGCCGGAAGGGTAATGTTCATAAAGGACGGCTGTGTATTCCACCAGATATACCGTGGAAACGCCTCCAATGAAGAAATGTACGCAATGATAACCGACGCTCTGACAGTTCTGCAGACAGGAGGCATGAAAAATGAATAAATTCCTGCTGCTGCCTAAGCTGTCAGCTATGGGTATCCGCAAGAACGGCTCTGCGTATATACCCTATATGATGGCTGGAATATTTTCTGTCTTTACCTTCTTTACATTCGCATCCATTATTAATAACGACATCATGAAAACCTTGCCCCATAGTGGATATGCCTGGGCACTCATGGAAGTAGGCCAGGTATTGCTCGGTATGATACTGCTGCCTTTCATAATCTACACAAACAGCTTTCTTATCAAGCGCAGAAAAAAAGAACTGGGTCTATATAGCGTACTGGGACTTGATAAAAAGCATATTGCTGTTATGATGCTATGGGAGACGTTAATAGTATTCATGATCGTAATAGCTGGCGGTATCATTTTCGGACTTGCATTTTCAAAATTGATTTTCCTTGGCCTTCTGAATCTGTCAAAGCTACCTGTTAAAGCATCCTTTACCTTCAGCATGAATGCGTTTAACCAGACCTTCTTCTATTTTCTGGCCGTTTACATCATTAATCTGGTCACCAATGTGGTACATGTTTTCAGGACAAACCCCAATGATTTGCTAAAAGGTGCTAAAAAAGGAGACAAGGAGCCTAAGCATCTATGGCTCTCGGCAATTTTCGGGCTGGTGCTTTTGGGTCTGGGATATGCAATTGCGATACCGGCTAAAGTCAACTCAGATATTTTTATTGACTTCCTTCTGGCTGTCTCTCTTGTTACCTATGGAACGCATCAGTTTTTCAAGGCCGGCCTGCTTGCTCTGCTGAAATTATTAAAAAAGAATGCCGGTATATATTATCGCAAGTCAAACTATGTCACAATTTCAGGCATGCTTCACCGAATGAAAAAGAGTGCTTCGAGCCTGTCCAACATTTGTATTTTCAGTACAATGACCATTGTCACACTGCTTTGCACGCTTTCGGTCTGGCTGGGCTCGGACCGTATGCTGGATCATGAGTATCCCTACGATTTCACATTGAATTACAATACATCGACATTTCAGGGTTCCGCCGAAATGGAAAACAAGCTGCAGGAGCTGGCAGACAAGTCACAGGTTACCATCAGCGATAAAGTGGAGTTCACGTACCAGAAGCTTATGGTGGACAGTAATAACAATTCCTTCACTATACAGGACCCCAAGAATAAAAAAGCATTACGGTATGCACTCAAACTGATCTCACTGGATGAGTACAATAGCTTTGAAAACCGCCAGGAAACACTGGCCGAGGACGAAGTGCTGATGTACTCGACCGGGGCAGATTTTGGCTATGATCAGATCATACTTGGCAAGGAAACCTACAATGTCAAAAAGGAACTCAGCTCAATGGTATTTGGCAGAAAGGCTGCGAATGATTCCTTCGGACAGAATTATTATCTGATTGTCAAAGATAATGACGTAATGGATAAGCTGAGAAAAGCATTCATGAATACAGCAGAAAATGACAGGATCCTGACAGTCCGCTTCAATCTGGAGGGTGAGGAGAGCAATAAGAAAGAGTTTATGGACGCTCTGAGCTCATGGACCAGTTTTCAGCCCGGTTACAACAGCATCGTAAATGGTATCGATGGCAGGCTCAATACACTGTCAATGAACGGTGCTCTGTTGTTCATCGGCATATTTTTCAGCATAATATTCACCATGTGTCTGATCCTCATAATGTATTACAAGCAGATCACTGAAGGATACGATGACAGGGAAAATTTCGATATAATGCAAAAGGTGGGCATGAGTGACGCAGAGGTTAGAGGCACGATAAGAAAACAGATCCTGATGGTATTCTTCTCTCCTCTTATTATAGCCATAATTCATACAATGGCAGGCTTTAATATGATATCAGGTCTGCTAAGCACACTTTACCTGTTCGATACCAAACTGATCATCATATGCGGTCTGATCGTCTCCGGCCTGTTTGCAATCCTCTATGGCTTCAGCTATAGCTTTACATCAAGAACCTACTACAGGATAGTTAAACAAATGAATGATAATGTAGCAAGACAATAGATGTCACCAGCCTCGTTGAACAGACCAGATGCGTTATTACGAATATTTGAGGTTATTATGAGACTTTTTGAAATAATACTGATAGCAGCAACAGGTTTCTCCATAGTCAATTTGATATTTATCCACAACTCAAGAGCAGGTCTCTTATTGTCCGCCACTGCCGCTGCCGCAGCTGCCGCAAGCATAGCTTTCAAAGGATACAGGCTGTTCATGGCCCCATTGTACCTGCTCTCCCTGATACTTTTGGTAGCTGGCATCACCAGAAGTATCCGTGGTACACGTGCCACCAGTTGCAGGATTCAAAGGGCATCAGCTCTCAGGATACTTAACGCAGCAGGCATAGGCATGCTTACCATCCTATTCATAGCTTCACTTGCACTGGCAATCCTTGTTCCTGTGGTAGATCTCCCTGAACCTTCAGGTCCGTATTATGCGGGAACAGCTCTACTGGCTTTCACCGACACATCACGGGCAAACGAACCTGCAGACACGGTGCAATACAGGAAAATACCGGTACGTATCTGGTATCCGGTCTCGGACATTTCCGGAGAAAAATGCGTCAACTGGATGGACAGCAGTGAAATGAGCAGGCTATTCGCACAATGCAAGAATATTCCTAACCTCGTTGGCCAGCTTACCTTGATTAAGACAAACAGCTATAGGGACGCAGCCCTTTCGGACAAAGAAGAAAAATTTCCTGTAGTCCTGTTTTCGGGCGGCGGAGCTATGTTCAACGGCCAGAATGTGGTGCAGATGGAGGAGCTTGCAAGCCACGGATACATTGTGTGCGCTGTAGGACACCCATACGATGATTTTGCATGTGAGTATCCAGACGGCACAATACTGTCCTATGACCCGGAACATCTCAAGGCGTTGGGCAAAGATGTGCGAGACACCCTTGAAGCTGCAAAAAAACAATATGGTGATGATGGCAAAAACCCTGAATTCATTAGGTATGTATTGCATAACTGCACACTGAACAATGCTGATGCTATTAAGTGGAGCAAGGATATGAGCTTCGTTGCTGATGAACTGACAAGGCTTAACAACGGAGAAAACACGTCAAATGGTGAGCAAGACATGCTTGATACGATGAAAATGTTTACAGGAAGACTCGACCTGGAAAGGCTTGGTATATTCGGCCATTCATTCGGCGGTGCTGCTGCCGGTGAAGCATGCCTGCGCGACGACAGGTTCAAAGCCTTCATAAATATGGATGGCACACCATTTGGCACAGCAGTTGATAATGTGATTTCCCAGCCGTTTATGATCCTGACAACAGGCAAGGATGAGAAAAAAATTATCAGCAAGGGCTACTCAGTAGACCAGAAAAACTTCATTACTGTATATATAAGCGGTGCTGAGCACATGAATTTCTCCGACTTCAATACAATACTCCCCAACATCGGAGAGTTGACCGGATTGCTTGGAAAAATCGACGGAGACCGGCAAAGAGAGATAATGAATGAATACATCCTCACCTTCTTCAATAAACACCTGAAGGGAGTACAGAAGCCTATGCCTGAAAGTAACACAACAGAATACCCGGAGGTTATGCTTGAAGTTAGATAGGTAAGTTTATGATCATATCCGTATGGCTCGATAGGATAGGCTGAATGTCTTTGTCTTTTCGACCATCGAGAGAACAAATCCATGGCGTTTTTGATGGTTTTCTGTTAAGGGAAACATATCCATAACGGCTTAGTCCGGTTATTTACTTCATACAATAATTATCACGATGCAGATGGATAAGTTCTCCATCACGAATCTCCCCCAAATCACAGAAAAACTCACCACAGCGGGGCAGGGCGAAAATGTACTCTCCCAGCTCCGAGGTGGAAACTTGCTTATTGCTGAGCGTAACGTAAGGCTTTACAGCGGCAGTATCCAGTTCAAATACCATCACCCGGTAAATAAGTTTTTTTAATTTAACTTTCAACATCACAATTCATCATATGTCTTGATACCCCTAATCATATGATTTATATACCTATTCCTATCCAGCATTTTAATTCTATTTACATCATTCTGACAATCTCTATAAATATCCTCGTCTTGACCCGTGAAATCCATAATAACCGACTGATTGATTCCACTAAATATCATTTGAGTTATTGCATATTTCTGTAATCCAGTAGGCGTAAAATAATTTTTCTCTAATGTTGCTGAGTTCATTTCGGTGTATTGCTTTTTCATAGATTCTAAAACTTCAGTCAAAAAACCATTCTTTATTTTCGTGCTATTTTGTGTAACAAATAGCAATTCCGATTTTAAATTGTCTTTTCTATTCCTATGCAGTAAGTATTCATTCATTTCTTGCGACAATGAATAAGGCAATTCAAGGTAAATTTCTCTTTTAGTAGTCTTATCATACTGTATTCTTAAGGTTTTTTGACTTGCATTATAATCTGCAATTGTCATAACTGCTATTTTGTCATGACTAAATCCATATAGCAATGAGAGTTTAATGATAATTTTTACTTGTTTCGATTTAATGCTTTCGCTATTGAGATTTTTTAAATAATCAATAATAAACTTATATTGCTCATTGTTAATTGCTGGATTTACCTCTCGCGCTCTTAACAATATACCCTCTTTTGACAACTCTGCCTGTACTTCATCATTTAATGAAGTAAAAGGCTTATACTTCATCAATGTTGGATTGGGAAATCTGTCAAAAAGCAATTCTTCAAACAGTCTATTAACTGCTATTAAATAGTCATCAATGGCAGATAAACATTCAACATTTTCATTTTTTATTACGTAAAACATTGTTGACTTCACTAAATCACTACGAGTGAACTCGTCTTTAAAGATTCTATTTATGTCATAACCTGAGCTTTTGGTCTCAATAATGTAAGGAATAAGATAATCCCTTAATTTGGGAAGATATTGATTGCACTCGTCCGGTGTTAGTATTTTACCAAATTCTTCAATAATTGCAATGAGTTTTTCTTTCATACCAATCCTCCATTAAAACAAGGTCAGAGTCCATATGGCTTCCCCAATAGTAATACTTTGTTATTCATTAACATTTATTTTCTCAGCTGCCAATTTAGCTGCATACATAGTTTTAGGCACATTTTGAGGTGCAACTAATACGGGCCACCAGAATGGCCTAAATTTCCAAGAATTATGTTCTCCATTTTCTTGGAACAACATAATGCACGGGGAATCCTTAGCAACTGCTTTTGCTTTTTCAAGGTGAGATTTCGATGTATCTGGTGAATCTTGAAGCTTTTTGTTATCATCTTTATATTTTTGAATACTCATGCCTTTATAAACGCATAGAAACACATCTTGGTTGTTTGTGCAAAAATATTTCAATGAGGTTATAAACTCAGATTGCTCAACAAATCTTGAATCATCTTCATCTTTAACAAAGGTCTGATATACTGTTTCGATTAGTTCCTCTGCCTGATTTATGTTTAATAAATACACATTTTCTTCTGATTCAGGAAAGGAATTTATGAGCTTCTCAATCCTTGCGTTTAACTTGCAATATTCAGTCTTGATTATTGGAGTAAACCCAACAGGCAATAACCGTCTATGTGCTTGTAATATAATAATATCTGACACACGAATTTTATCAGGTGAACAAGGCCGAATACTACCTTTCCCGTATATCCCTTCTTGTTTTTGAGATGTAATAAAGTAAATTCCTTTTCCTTGCTTGCCTTCTTCAATATCCTCTCTAAGAGCTAAATCAATTTCAGTTATTTTTTCCATATTACTGTGTATGCGAGGTGTAGTATAGAAACGTGTAACTGGTAACAAGTTTTTCCTATATCCAAACATTCGAGAATGTTGCAATACAGTATCTTGCTGCATTGTTTTTGGGCTTCTACCATAATAGAATCCAATCATATTAGGAATAGTTACTCCACGGTCAAGTATACTTCCTCCAACAAATACTGATGCTGGGGCATCCAACCGCAATTCACCAGTTTCCTCGTCAAGAAATTCCTCTGGAATTTTGTTGTTTTTACTATTAATTGTTTTTACTAAGTAATATCCTTTATCAATGAATTTGTAAAATTCTTCTTGTATATAAGAATAACTAGGCATTTCATATTTATAAGCTATCACAGACTTTGATATATCATCATAACTTTTATGTAGCAAACTTTCAATGATAGGCACTGTGTTATCTGCTCTATTGGCAATCTGATTTAAAAGCATTTCAACAATATTTTGCAAGTTGTAGTGAGTGTTTGTTTGAGTCGCTGTATGGATAACAAAAGAGTAAAACTCATTGTTTTGGTATAATTTTCTTAATGTTATCGCACCAACAATGAAATTTATAATACCATTTTTTAATGTTGGCAATTTGTCTTTAATTAGAATGTCTTCTATTATAAATGAACTTCTTTTTTCGATTTTTGATTTTTTCCCATTTCGTTTTTGTTCTGAAACCATATCTCCTTCTTCTTGGCTCATAGGTTCAAACAAAAGATACGCTGGATGTTTTTCATCTTTGCCTTTTATAAAATAATATTCTCCACCAATGTAATCTTCACTATGAGGTACTAAAACAGTCTCTAACGGCTTTATGGGGTGCAATGAAGCATACTCGTCAAACTCTGGCTGCAAGTATAAAGCATAAGGCGTTGCAGTAACTTCAACAAATACGCAACCATCCAATGTACCCCTCATTTCGTTCACCCTTGACGAAACGGCTCTTAAGGTATACTCGTCAGTATCCTTAATTTTATTATAACCAATGCCTGTTGTATCTGCCTCATCGTCAATAATCAGACAATTCTTGTTTTTATTAATAGAATAATTTTTTATAAATTCTATCAATTTGTCAATATTGTTCTTTTCTTTTTTCGCAACAACAATATTTTTTTGTTCTAATTGATATCCACTTATCTTTGTGTTTGCTTTCATTATGTCTGAGACAACCAATTCCCGTACAGCGATAAATGGCTTAAACTCTTTCTTCATTCGTGAAACAGTCTGCTGTATTAGGGATTCACTATTCTTTGTTAAAATGAAAACCATATCAAAATCATTATCGAACGCCAATGCAATAAGACCAGTAAAAGCCCGTGTTTTACCACTTTGTATTTTACCTAGCATCATAATTGGCTTGTTTATCTTTGTCTCTGCATTTGTAAAAGTATTATTAATACAGTATTGGCAAGTAGTTTCTACACATTCCTTGAGTTCTTCACCATACCCTTTGCCCTCAAGTTTTTTAAAGATGTAAAATTTCCCATCAATGTTCATTTCATATATCCCCTTTAGCCAGAGTATGATACCAAGTATTAGCCTTTTCCAAATCTCAATCGCTGCAGCTTGAATATAAAGAGGGTAACGCATATAAGCAATGTACCAAAAAACTTTGTCAATTTATATATTAATTCTACAAAAATCTACCAATACCTCCTATTTTTTTGTTTTAAGCTCAATATTATTGAGCTTAAAACTACGAACTTATATAACAGGTGTGGTTTAGCTTCAGCAGATACAGACATGATATAAGACCCGCCAATAACAAACATCAGCGGGTCTTACTTTTACAGTGGTATTTATTACAAAAATATAAGAACCAAAGTGTCTTGCTAAATGTCATATTAGCTTAAAATGTTTCAAGGCATCCTTAATTGCTTCCACCTTATAAGTTGGTGCTGGTTTATATGGATGTTTCAATTCATCAACTGCATTTGGTGCATCATACATAGGTAAACCAAGTGAACGCTTAACCTCAGCAATATAAGCAGTATGTACTTTAAAGCCGTATTTACCCTCCACATAAGCTTGTAATATTCCGTAAGTAACTCGCTCGGGTAGCCTATCACTATCGTCCTCATACTCCATTTTAACACTAATAAATCCATCTGCATTTTTGTGGGACAATAGGGCTACCGTCTCCGCCTGTCAGGTTTCCGGGAATATCTCGGTCAGCTTTACTTCCAAGCCTTCAAAGGCCTTTGACTTCGCGGTCATGTCTCCGATATAGGTGTCATGATCCGCGATGTCATGCTTTTCAAAGCTGTATATGGAAACCTCCTTTTTGTCAGGGTCAGCCATCCAGTACTCCCTGACACCGGTCTGCATGAACAGATCCAGCTTTTTGAGCATATCCTTTCTCCTGGTAGACTTCGACAGCACTTCAACGACAAGAGTCGGCGTTCCTTTATATTTGCCTGCTGCATCAATATTTTCCGTATCGCAAATTATAATGATATCCGGCTGCACTACATTAATATTGTCCTTGCTCTTTATTAATGTAACATCAAAGGGTGACGTCAAAGCCCTGCATTTCTTCCCCTTAAACCAGCTGTGGAAAGCAGCCAGAAGCTCCGAAACACAGACCTGATGGCTGTATATAGGAGAAGAGAGCAGGTAAACCTCACCATCGATATACTCATACCGCAGGTCGGAATTCTCTGTCATCTTAAGAAATTCTTCATATCCAACCTTCCATCGGTCATTGAAGATGTATTCAGCCGCTTCCTCGGCAATAACCGACCTTTCCTCGCAGGGGCCGATCTTAGCTATTTCATAGCCATTACGTGTAACAATAACATCTTCCAGATCTGATGCTATTTTCAGATATTTCCCAAAATTATTCTGTACCTCAGTCGATGAAACCTTCATATAAACCACTCCTTGAACCTATTAGCTATATTATACACTATTTTAGCTAATTATTCAACGAGTTAGCTAACTATTAGCTGGGATATGCATACTCGCAGCATAGTGCATAAATTTTCCCGTAAGCATCACTAGAAATAACATTTTTCCTATGATCTTCATATGCCTTTTTGCACAACTGTTGCAATTAAAGAATCGCCTTTTTCCCGCCCTATCTTTTTGGCACTATCCATGTATTGCTTTTCCAACAGAGTTAATTCCATTGCAAAAACTCCTTTGCATATTCAATCATTAATATTTATCGTTATCCTATTTGCATTTATTCCAGACTCCGAACTTCCTTTTAGGCTTCGGCATCTGATACGGCAGCCTTAGTTCCGGTAGTGGCCGCCGTACCGGTGGCGCCGGATATTGGCGCTATCTGGTCCTGCAAATACTCTTTTGTCGTATCTAATGATATTGTCTTTGCGGCGCTGTCCCATGAAACAGAAAAGTTGAATTTGCTGCCAAGATCCCTCAATAAACATCCGAGCAGAAATTTAAATAATGTGTGTGCTTTATTATATTTTATTGAAATTTTGCCATGATTAGCACCCCCTAACTCAGGTTTTTGAGCATTATGACTACCTATTTAGCTAAGCATACACACATTTCTTGGAATTTTACTCATTTGGGCATGTGCAACAGTCGTTTTGATGTGCCCCATGATGAGCTTTATTGCCACAATCCTTTATAACGGGATCACCGTTGAGTTCATCGCTCAATGGATGCAAAAAGTTGTAATTAATTTCCCATTTGCATTTTTCTCACAATTGTTTTTCATACCACCTCTTGTTAGATTCCTTTTCGGATGTATCTTTAAAAATAAAGCAAAAGTCACAAACGAGCTTGTTACAGACAAAGAAGCCGGGTTTTGATCCGGCTTCTTCATATATTAGTAATCTAAGTATGTTCAATTTTTACCCGAACCTTTGCGATCCTGTACCGGCTGTTCTGTGCCGGTATTCTCAGGTTCCTCGATATTCTGAGCTTTCGGAGGATTGTCAACTGCTGCTTCAACAGTGTCTTTTCTGTTATTATCGGGCATAGCCGATGAATCAGTCATATCATCCGTAGTAACACTTTGACCAGATTCGATGTTTATACCGTTTGTGTCACCACTGCTGTTACTTACGCCATTGTTGTTACTCCCGTTGCCGTTATTATTACGGCTACTGCCGCTATCGCTACCGCTGCTATTACCGTTACCGATGGTATTTTCCCCGTCATTATCACTGTCACTGTTGCCGCTGTTAGTGTTGTTCGGCAATTCCTTATCATTCTTGCCTGATTCAACATTACCTATGGGTTCACTCTTTTTATCCCCTGATTCCGCCGGCTTATCTACAGCATCGCCCTTTTTGCCGTTCTCTTGCTTGTTGTTCCCCTGTCCGTTGTTTCCCTGTCTGTTATTCCCCTGCCCGTTGTTCACCTGCCCGTTGTTTTCCTTCCCGTCATTTTCCTTCCCATTGTTCTCCTTGCCGTTGTTATCCTTGCCGTTATCACCCTGTCCTTCATTTCCAAGACCGTCGTTTCCGATCCCATTGTTTTCTTTATCATCGTTCCCGTTATTTTTGTTTTTCTTCTCCGATGAATAGTTTTTCAGCTCTCTCATAGACATCTTTGCTGTCTCTTCAGCAGATAGCTTGATTCCTTCCTTGGCCAGTTCGCTGTAAATAATATATCTGTTAACTGACATTCCCAGCCTATGTGCCTCTTCCAAGGCTTCTGAGGGCACACCATGAATTTCGATTTCGGCATTGATACTGTTTTGATCCAATGCTGTTTGCAGGGAGTTTGATATATTATCGCTGCTTATCATATTTTCGCCATCAACCGGGACAACCGATACAGTTATAAGACCTTCCTTTTCAGGGCTTAAATATCCGTCGTTTACGCACAGATCGATTATACCGGATAACGTTTCATTCAGTTCCTTGTTGGCATAATCTGTATCTTCCAATATAACTTCTGCATCTTTGTTCAGAGCAGTTACAGCTATCGTTTTGAGGTCAGCGTCCGTCTGTATTTCAAGGCTTGGGTTTATATCAAGCGCAATTGTGTACGATGTGACAGGAACAAAGTGTGCTCTGTATGAAAACAATGAAACGACCAATACTAAGCAGGCTACGGCTGCGATCGCTGATATCCGGCGTAAGCCGGAAGCCGAAAAGCTTGTATTTTCAGCATCGATACGTTCTCCAAGCAAGGGAGTATGTTCATACGAGCGTCTAATGTTCTTAAAGGAGCCATCCGGCATCATAAGAACTATATGATTTTCTGTTATTTTCATAACAATACCAGTCTTATTACTCATACTCATCTCCCCGTTCCATTCATTCCGGCATATGATGCCAGATACTCCCATTCGGGATGCAGCTTCAATACCACCATCGCAATTATGAATTTTCTGTGCTTTTCTATAGTTTTAAGAGAATACCCGTATTTTTTAGAAATTGCAGTTGCCGGAAGAATCTTTTTATTAATAAATATAAGGATCAGCTCTTCATCTCTCATAAAATCCCTGATTATCTTATGGATCAGTTCCTTTGTATCCCTGTGCCTGGGTGATGATGCTTCAAGTTCTTCGAACCCTATATTGTATCCGCCAAGAGCAACATCAAACTCGGAAATTTCTCCCGCAAGATCGCTTGATTCTACCTTTCTGTTATATTCCTTAAGCGATATTTCTATTTCTTCAACAGATATAGGAAAATCATCATTACCTTGTGAGTTGTTAAAATGATGATCAAGTGAAACCTCATTCTGATGTGAGGTATTTTTGTAGTAATAGTTGATAAGATCCCTCTTGATAAGGCAGTAGGCATAGCTCAAAAATGTTGTTCCCTTATCAGGGCCATAACTGTCTATTGCCTTGTTAAAGGCGAGCAGGCCAATGCTTGCCTCATCATCACTCCATGTAACATATTTTCTTGTTACACGACTGACAACATTCAATATATATGGCCTGCTGCCTCGTATTATGTTCTGTCTGGCCAGCTCGTCCCCATTTTGTGAGCTTTCCAGTTCCTTATCATAATGAGTATGTATCATGCATCACCTTTACTGCCGGCATTGACTTTTGTTATAGGTATTTCTAGATTTTATTGTACCACAGGAGCATCAGGTTGTGGGGTGACCAGCTCTATGGTTTCAGTTTCCTTGACAAATTCTATCTTGTAACCAAATTGTTCGGCAATGAATCTCAGCGGCACTACAGTCCTGTTGTTCAAGCTTGTAGGCGGAACCTCCAGAATTACTTCCTTGCCGTTCACAAACGCTTTTTGGTTAGCAAGCTGGAGTTCTATCTTAGTACCATCCTTCTCGATTATGACTGTTTTAGTCTGCGCAGTCCAGGTAACTGTTGCTCCAAGGCCTTCGGTCAAAGCCCTTACAGGCACCAGTGTCCTGCCTTCCCTGATTACCGGCGGTGTATCGAATTTGAATGAAAAGCCATGTGGTACTATACTGTCTACAGGTAGTATCTTGTCGTTTGGATACTTCTTTTTTAGTTCATTTTCCGTTTCTGCGATCTGTTCCATTTCCTTTTCAGTGTAAGTAGCACGAACCATCTCTCTGAGCTGCTTTCTTGTATCGTTCAGCTCTGCTTTGCGAGTCTTGATTTCTTCCTTCATTACACGAAGCTGTTCCTTCAGTTTCGTTGACTGTGTACCGTTCTGTTTCAGAGCCTCCTTATACTTTGCTTCAAGTTCAAGGCTGGCTTTCTCAAGCTCTTTGAGCTTGTTCAGAAGCTCTATGCTTGCTTGATCCGCAGACTGGGAAACCTTTTTTTCGGAGTTGCTGTTGTTAGTTTTAACCTTACCCGCACCTTTGCCATTGTTCTTTACATCTTCCTTTACAGCCTGTGTCGCATCATATGTAACTTTGCCGTCCTGTATTGCTGCTCCTTCGGTGCTTCCGGCTGCTGTTCCTTCGGTGGTTCCGGTAGTAGCTCCGGCAGTAGCTCCGGTAGTAGCTCCGGTAGTAGCTCCGGCTGCTGTTCCATTATCAGGCGCTGGTGTTGTCGTTCCTTCAGTGCTGCTTCCGGAAGTGCTCCCGTTTCCGGCTGGTGTGTCTGTACCTTCGGTTGCAAACACAAACGAAGACATTGTAATAACTAAAACGGCTACAAGTAAAGTACTAAGAAACTTCTTCATAAAGGACACTCCCTTCAAAATTTGTTATTCACATATTCATACAACGAAGTCTCTGATTTTTGGAGGGTCTTGTACAAAAATTTTCAGCATGGTGTTTAGAATTTCAGTTTTTGGGACGCATCTTAGACGGTGACGCTACATAATTCAGAACTCTACTGCATTATTGCCTTAAAATGTGGCAACGCAAACAAACACGCGCCCATAAATTGAAATTTTAAGCAGGACGGTATAATCATGGTGTTTAGAATTTCAGCTTTTGGGACACATCTTAGACGGTGACGCTACATAATTCAGGATTCAGCCACATTATCAACCCTATAATGTGGCAACGCAAACAAACACGCGCCCATAAATTGAAATTTTAAGCAGGACGGTATAATCATGGTGTTTAGAATTTCAGCTTTTGGGACAATTTCCAGACGATAACACTACATAATTCAGGATTCAGCCACATTATCAACCCTATAATGTGGCAATGTATATAAACATGCGCCCATAAATTGAAATTTTAAGCAGGACAGTATTAATGCCCGAATATATATGTTATAATCCACAGGGGTCAATTCCTGCAGCCGATAAAGCAGGCACGGGAGATACCTTATAAAATATAAAGAGAAGGATGTTAAATTTATGATAAGCACCACCGGTATATCCCTGAGGTTCGGGGAACGGGTACTATTTGAAGATGTTAATATCAAGTTCACGCCGGGCAACTGCTACGGCCTTATCGGCGCGAACGGATCGGGAAAATCTACCTTTTTGAAGATATTGTCCGGGGAGATCGAGGCCAACACCGGAGAGGTCACTATTGAGCCCGGCAAGAGACTTGCGGTTTTGAAGCAGAACCATTATGAGTTTGATGACTGCGATGTTCTGCGGACCGTAATGCTTGGCCACAAAAGGCTTTGCGACATAATAGATGAAAAGGAGCTGCTCTACAGCAAATCAGAGTTCACTGAAGAGGACGGTATAAGGATATCGGAGCTGGAGGCCGAGTTCTCCGAGCTAAACGGCTGGGAGGCCGAATCTGAGGCTGCCACACTGCTTAACGGTCTTGAAATCGGAGAAGAATTTCACTACAAGCACATGGGCGATCTGGATGGCAATATAAAGGTCAGGGTGTTGCTGGCGCAGGCGCTTTTCGGCGCACCGGATATTCTGCTGATGGACGAGCCCACAAACCATCTGGACGTGGCGTCTGTCACATGGCTGGAGAATTTTTTGTACAATTTTGAGAATACGGTGATCGTTGTATCCCATGACAGGCATTTTATGAACAAGGTCTGTACACATATCGCAGATATTGATTTCAGTAAAATACAGCTCTATACCGGCAACTACGATTTCTGGTATGAGTCGAGCCAGTTGGCCCTTGCGCAGGCCAGGGACATGAATAGGAAAACCGAAGCTAAAATAAAAGAACTACAGGAATTCATACAACGCTTCAGCGCAAACGCGTCAAAGTCCAAGCAGGCCACATCACGTAAAAAGCAGCTTGAGAAGCTGACTCTTGAGGAGATCAGGCCATCCTCGCGCAAGTATCCCTTCGTGGATTTCAAGCCGGAGCGTGAGGTCGGCAATGACCTGCTGACCGTTAACGGACTTACGAAAGAAATCGATGGCGTAAAAGTCCTTGATAATCTAAGCTTTATAATAAACAAGGGTGACAAGGTCGCTTTCGTCGGAACTGATGGATTACCGAAAACCACGCTGTTTAAAATATTGGTCGAAGAGCTTGAAAAGGACAGTGGAGACTTCAAATGGGGCATCACTACGATCCGCTCATATTTCCCCAAGGATAACTCGGCATATTTTGACGGAGTCGATCTCACTTTGGTCGAATGGCTCCGTCAGTTCTCTAACGATCAGACAGAAACCTTCCTGAGGGGCTGGCTTGGCAGGATGCTGTTTTCCGGCGAGGAAGCGCTGAAAAAAGCATCCGTAATATCCGGAGGTGAAAAGGTGCGCTGCATGCTGGCGAGAATGATGCTGTCCGGAGCAAACACACTTATATTTGATGAGCCGACAAACCACCTCGACCTGGAATCTATAACAGCGCTCAATAACGGTTTGATCAATTTCAAGGGAACGGTCCTTTTTACTTCGCATGACCATCAGTTTGTGCATACTATAGCTAACAGGATCATGGAAATTACGCCAAAAGGCCTGATAGATAAACAGATGACATACGATGAATATCTGGAAAGCGAAGATATACAGGCATTGAGAAAGGAAATGTACAGTTAGGTGAACTTATTATCAGCAGAAAAAATATCAAAAAGCTATAGCGAAAAGATGCTGCTCAGCCAGATATCACTGGGCATCAATGAGGGTGAAAAAATCGGTGTTATAGGGATAAACGGTACCGGTAAAACCACCTTGCTCAAAATACTGGCAGGAGAGGAAACCGCAGATGAAGGCACGATCATAAAAGCCAACGGTCTTCGGATCGAATACCTTCCCCAAAACCCATCCTTCGAAGATGACAACACAGTACTCGAGTGTGTGTTCAAAGGTTCATCACCAGTTATGCAGCTATTGAGGGATTATGAAGGGGTTCTGCGCAGCATTGAACAAACTCCTGGTGACAGCCGGTTGGAAAACAGGCTTTTGACTCTCATGCAGAAAATGGACGCAATGCAGGCCTGGACACTGGAAAGCGAAGCCAAGACCATACTTACAAAGCTTGGGATATATGACTATAATGCTAAAGTGAAAACTCTGTCGGGAGGTCAGAAGAAACGTGCAGCAATGGCAGCGGCTCTGATCAGCCCGGCAGATCTGCTGATTCTTGATGAACCTACGAACCACATTGACAACGTCACCGTCGATTGGCTGGAGAAATTTCTAAACAGCCTCAAAGGAGCGCTCCTTATGGTAACCCACGACAGATATTTTCTGGACAGGGTATCAAACAGGATAATCGAGCTTGACCATGGAAGGCTGTTCAGCTATCAGACGAACTATACCGGCTTTCTTGAGAAGAAGACTGAGCGCGAAGAACTCGAGATGGCCAATGAAAGAAAAAGGGAAAATCTATATCGTCAGGAGCTCGAATGGATCAGGCAGGGCGCGCAGGCACGTTCAACAAAGCAGAAGGCCCGTATCGACAGGTTTGAAAAGCTTGAAAGCGAACAAGGGCCGGCGATATCCGAAAATATTGAGATCAAAGCTGTTTCTTCCCGTCTCGGCAGGAAGATCATCGAACTCTCTCATGTGGGCAAAAGCTTTGACGACAGGAACATTATAAATGACCTAAGCTACACCTTATTAAGGGATGACAGGATCGGTATCATCGGTCCCAACGGCAGCGGCAAATCAACATTGCTCAAAATCATTGCAGGTTCGCTGACACCCGATTCGGGCCTTGTGACAACAGGTGAAACGGTTAAAATAGGTTTCTTCACACAGGAAAGCTATCATATGGATGATAGTATGAGAGTCATAGAATACATCAGGGATGAAGCCGAATACCTGACTACTTCAGATGGCATAGTAACAGCATCGCAAATGCTGGAGCTATTCCTCTTCCCACCTGCTGTGCAATGGACACCTATAGCCAAGCTGTCAGGCGGAGAAAAGAGGAGGCTGTATCTGCTGCGGGTATTGATGAGCGCTCCGAACGTGCTATTACTCGACGAGCCGACAAATGACCTTGATGTGCAGACACTTGCCATTTTGGAAAGCTATATTGACGAATTTCAGGGAGCAGTTATATCTGTTTCACACGACAGATATTTTCTGGACAGGGTAGCGGAAAAAATATTCCTGTTCAATGGTGACGCTACTATAGAAAGATTTGAAGGCAACTATTCATATTATTCCGAGTGCGTTCAAAAAGCACAGGATAATATCGAGGCAATACAAAGAGACATGAATGCCCGCGCCAAGGTCACCGCAGCAAACACATCTGATACAGGCAGAGTACCGGAAAGATCTCTTCGGTTCACTTACAAGGAGCAAAAAGAATTTGAGGGCATAGACGAACTGATCGCAAGCCTCGAAAAAGAAATCGCCGATACCGACGATCTCATAAACAGTACAACTGCCGACTACCAGCGTTTACAGCAATTGCTCTCCCAAAAGGAAATACTCGGGAACAAACTAAGCCAGGCAATGGAACGCTGGGTCTATCTCAATGAGCTATATGAAAAGATCAACAGCAAGCAGTCCTAGTTAGCCTTACCGGTATTGATCACTGCGCCTTTATTTTTTGTGAATTATTTATGAGTTACCTTCAGCTCTTTCTCATATCTGCGCTGAAAGCTGTCAGAGGAAGGAATTTATTAAGGCTGATAATAATCAAACCAATCACAGCCGGTATGGCAGACGATATAAAAATATATGCAGAACGTATATCTGCCGGCTGTATCCCATTGGCAGCAATTGTAGCAGGCTGGTCCGGGAGCATTATAAGCTGGTATCCGTATTGGCCAATGCCATATAGCGATGGCTGGAACACATATATTTCCTGAAAATAGAAGCTGCCCCAGTTCATAATGAAGTTCAATACTACAATGACAAGCAAGGGGGCAAGCGCTGCCTTGAAATACTGTCCATTACTGAGCGGATTACCTTTAAGCTTCCCTGAAGATATAGAGAAATGAAGCGCAAACGCGCCTGCAACAGAAAGCGCTGAATTAATTATGATCGGGAATATCGTATCAATAATACCGGCCTTTTTGAACAGCAAATATTCTCCTACAGTATTGTTTCCAAGAGAAATAAAGGCAACCAATAGCAAGGGATAGAAAACTTTACTCACATTCAACGGATATGCCAGCAAAAGTGTCATGAGCCCGTAAATAATACTGCTCAACAGGCTGTACCTGAATGAATTTGATAATGCATTCATAAATTCACTATTCTGCAGCAGCATCTCCAAGGCTTTCCCAAACCCTTCCCCCTTTGGGATAAAGGTCATGCAGATCATTGTAACAGACGCTGCCCCAAAAAGGATAAAACCTATAATTCCAAATATGGATCTGCGTGTTCTGCCAACAATGTCTTTTCTTGCGCCCAGCTCGCCTACATAGTTAGTAATCTCCGGTATTACCATATATAATATGAAAAGAAATACTACATTGATAGTCAGTTGGAAGAGTACTTTCACAGCCCACATTGCATTTGCCGTACTTAAGTCCATAGCAGTAAGACCTGTCCTGAATATAAGTAAATCCAGTATCTCAGATGAATCGTGGACAAGAGGGTTTGAAGTCATCAAGATGCTCTCTGTGTCAGGAGACAGGATCATCATAACTTTGGCAGCAGCATATCCGGTAATGGCTAAAGCTACCCTTCCTGCTCCCCCTCGCCTGGTGTTGCTTTCACATAACAGCACTCCTATTATCACAGGTATATATACATTTCTTATAGCTTCCATAGCTGCATATAAAAACGGGTAAAGGGTCGAATCCGCTAAAAAGATGACAGGTTCGATCCCTGCAGTCATCAGTAGCTGATTAACGGTACCGTTTACTGAAAGCAAATCCATACATACACCTGTGAAGGATGAAACGGGAATAAATGCAGGTATCGCTATGAGCACTATAGCACACGTTTTAATTATTCGCCCTGGCAGCCTTGATATGCATATTATAAGAAGTACCGCCAGTAAACAAGTTAATACTATAGAAACAGAGCTCATCAAAAGAGTGTTTTTAATGGCGATGGGAAATTCCTTGTTCTCAAACAGTGACAAGTAGCTGGAAGAGCCTAACGTTTCAATAAATGCCTGAACTGCCGGTATGATCTTGAAAATAGCAAAAATAGCCAATGCCGGCAATGCTATTATCAATGCAACTATCTTTTTCTTCATCTTTTCGCCCCACTTTTCTCTGTCTGCGCCAGCTACACATACATGATTAGATTATACAAATAAAAATAAAATTCTGCAATTATTTACAGGATTTTATACTCAAAAGCATCTATGTCTCCTAGCATCAATGAAAAATGGGTCAAATACCATGTATGTCATGGTATCGGACCCATTTTCAAGTGATCAGCTTTTAGCTTTTAATAAGTGTCAACATTTCTTGCAGTTAGGCCCTCCGATTCCTCCGATTCCTCCAAATATTCCGGGACATATCAGAAGAATGACTACTATAATAATGATCAGCCACCATATCCATTCATTTCCGCACCCGAAAATCGGACCAAAACCTCTTTCTTCATCTGCCATCCGTATCACTCCCTTCAGGGTTGCCCCCTGGTCACATATTGATTTTATGGACCCCACCACTATATAGTATTAATTAAGGGCAGTTTTTGTTACCCCTTCATGTTTGATAAAGGCTTTATAAATCACATTGGCTGTTTCTCAAAATATAATGTTAGTGTAATGCCTGCTAACTTAACAAAGAAAAGAGGGTTACATTTCCTGACAAAAACGGACAGTAGGGGGAAATCTTGTGGCTACATCCGGAAACGCAAATAATGTCATTAAAGAAATATTGTCCAGATTTCATCCTGACGCAGCTGTTGATACACAAAAGTGCAATCAACAGGGAAACGGTATGGACCCATCTCAGGCCTTAATTATAACCGCGCTTCTGGCTGGAGTGCTGGAGGTCACCTCTGTCCTGATCAACAGAGACCAGACCGTAGAAATCGTTCTGACAGGTAGTTATAAGCAAAAGTCAGAGTTGGACATACTGCTTGACAAAATCGGTTCAAAGCCCTTTGATGAGGTGATAAAGGCAATGCTGGAAAGGCTATGACCAGTGGCTAAGCTTTATGGCTTCACGAGTCGGGCCATTGCTCAGATAGCCATGCTTGATCTGCAGCTTCTCAAATACTAATTTAATGAACTCATTTACAGACGCTATCCTCTGTTCTTGTCCTATAACGAAATCCACCTCTTCATTCAACTGATCCAGACAGGTTACCGCCAGCTTTACATCACAGTCGACTCCTTCAGCATTTGTCAGATCACGCTTAACAGTATTATTCAACGTCTCAATATCCATCAGTCCATACCGTAAAACGTCCTGGTACGGGTTTGGAACATTCGTCATATCGACTATGCCGGTGTAAGGCTTCTCCGGCAGTTCGGTGGGGAAGGGCCCCGCGCCATGTCTTGTCATGTATGCTCTTGTAACATAAATGATCTCGGCATCACGGCAGCCTGCCTTTTTTATAAGTTCGGCGGCATTTTTTATGCCTGTATTGGAGCGTGTAACATGTGGAAAATATTCATGCGACTGGTCCAGCAAAAGCCCCTGGGCGCCTTCGAAAATAATATCGTCAAATCCGTCAAGCACACTCAAATCGGTAATTTCAACATGTCTGAGCATATTGGCTGCATCTGCTGCAAATCTCTCAATTATTCCATCGTTAGAGAGCAGATCTGTATATGTCTTAGGAATAGCAGTTACCCCAAGCTGCTTGAGCCTGATGCTTATATATTTATTTCTTATAGCAGCTAGCTTCAGTCTTATCATATTTTCATCCTTCAGATCATTTACACACAGCTTGTAAGCCTCATCATAAAGACAGCGTGTGATTGTTTCATTGAAACCGACACCGCAGCT
Source organism: uncultured Oscillospiraceae bacterium (assembly GCA_964490975.1). Lineage (GTDB taxonomy): Bacteria > Bacillota > Clostridia > Acetivibrionales > DTU013 > DTU013. The sequence goes on from CAZBEQ010000033.1 coordinate 35,200, forward strand.
GCCATGTTTCTTAATACCCCTGGACAATTCAGCGATCTGGTTGATCATCATATCATAGGGAGTTGTTACCATACAGCCTTTATCAACATAAAGCCTGGTGTTTACACACCTGCGCAGGTTGTCAGAGGGTGCTTGCTCATGGACCGGGTCAGCATCCGGGATCGGCGTATTGCCGATCCTTTCAAGCTGCTCCAGTTCCTTGAGGAAAAGCATCGGATTGACCACGAAAAATTCACTCAGGTAGCCGGGCAATCCGGCAAAGGCACCGGAACAAAAATGGCCGAACACATGTCTTTCCCCATCAGGTGATGTCACTGTGTGCCCTGCCTGGGCGCCGCCGTTGAACCTCACTACGATGCCATTGTTAGCGTGATATGCAAGATAATCGGTAATAAGGCCCTTGCCCTCATCTCCAAAGTTCGCTCCAATTACAACCTTTATATTTTTCATGATCTCATCCCCTTCCTGAAGTTAAAATACGTTGTCTCAGAATCTGAAGATCCCTCCTGATGCTGCATCCGGACCTCTCAATGCTTTAACAGCTTTAGCTACCACAAGTCCTGTCTTGCCGTCCCAGCTTGAGATTACATCACCTGCGGCCTCGCCGGCCATGATCTGGAGTGTTGAGACGATCACTTCACTCATTTTAGTGTGGTCTGAGAGCAGGATAGCTCTTTGTCCAAGCAGCTTTCTCCATTCATTTGTCACTATTGACCCTGCTCCTTTGAAGTAGCTTCCTTCTTCCACCATGATATGGAATACATCATATTGGCGAGATACCATAGTCAGCAGCTCTTTTGCGCTGATCCTGTCAAATTGCGGTTTGTAACCGAACACCCTCTCTATGTCCTGTGCTCTGAGGTAGGGGGTGGGTTTCTCATCTCCGATAGTGAACAGGATACCCTTTTTGTTTCTTTTATCATAGCAGTCTATTCGTGTATGCATTGCCGCGAAGTACCAGGCAAGTGCATATGACTCGTAAGTGTTTCCCCCGCCGCCTCTTTCAAGAAAAATTTTTGTCAGCTGCTCCGCAATACGAATGTCAGCTTCAAACTGTGTCACCTGAAGAGGAGCAATGTCGCCGGCCTCCGCATCTCCAATACCCATGAACATTATATGCGGGTCCGTGACAGGCTTTCGGTCATAAACCTCACCCGCAAGTGTCTTCAGGCCATCGCGCGCCATAGCGTCAAGCACCATTCCCATAGAACCTGTCACATCAAGTGCGACTATTAGTGCGGTCGACATTGGATTATCCGGTGAATCACAGGATTCTCTGACCTTCACCCCTTTTGGATCCAATTCCTTTGCGATCGATCTGCGGGTATAAATATCATCCACAGATGCCTTTCCTGCAACATTTGCCGCTGCGTACCTATCCCAGTCTCTGTCAGTCCATCGTCCATACCCCATAATGATACCTCCTTTCAAGAGTTAACCAATAACCTTCCATACTATCGTTCTATTTACAGTAAACCTTGTCTGTATCGAGCTCCATCTTGATGAATCTCCTTTCACCATAGCTATCCTTCAATACCTCTCTCCATCTTGCATATTCCTCAAAAGCCGTATCCGCGCAAGCGCCTCTCAGCCACGCTGCCATCGCTATGGGAACTCCATAGTCCTCAAGCTTTATGCCTGTCCGGTCGCCCAACAGTTCTCTTCCGATCAGCCTTATCGACTCCAGATCAGACTGTATACTTCCAAGCTTCGTATTCACAACATACGGCGGCAATACATCATATATCTTTTCCGGCACCCCCAGCATTTTCGAGCCTTGCGGCACTGCAAACCACCAGCCCCCCAGGATCGCGCCTGAGTGACCCTTCGGAGAAATGAAATACGTACTTGTCGATATCGAATTGATAGTCAATCCTGCATAATCGAGATAGCACGACAGATTGTAAAGCGTCCCCAATATCCATGCCACATGCCTGTCTGGCATTTTCCCACTGTAATATGAAAGCACATCACCAAGCAGCAGCATATCTGGATCTTTTTTCAACACCATACCAAGCTGGCCGTCAACAGTTTCAAACTGCGATATGATCCCAGGCAGGCATTTTGCCATCTCGGACTTCATATCGTCATCTGCAAACGAAAGCCCTTTTACCACCCTCTCCGCATTAAGATAAAGCTCGCTAAAGCGTTTATCAACAATAAAAACCACTACGCTGTCGCAGCTGTACATGCTCCCAAGCTCAAAGGGCGATTCGCTGCGATATTTCAACTCACGCACCTTTCCGTCGCTGCAGTGGAGTCTCAGAAACCCCGGTTTTCTCCATTTACCGTTAAGGATCAGCTCCATTGCCCGCTCGTAAAGCGCGTTTATCTTGATCATCACCTCATTTGATTGCGCAGAATTTCCATTGTAATCAGGGTGCCAGAGCTTTGCAAGTCTCGCATATTCGGCCTTGATTCCAGCTGTATTCTCTGTAAAGATCTCGCCTGGTTCAATACACCTCAATATTTCCTGAGCCGTCATTTCCATATGCCTGCCTCCTTTCTTATTTATTTCGTGTTATTATCTTTTTGTTATTATCATTATAATAATATGTGTTTGATTTGTCAACAGTAATTTTAAATTGACAGTTGAAATTTTTCATTATACAATATCGCATGAACATGCAATCATATATTCACCCCATATTTATGGGAGGCAGAAAAATATGCAAATATTAGAAGCTGTTTTCGCTACAACTTTATATCTATTCTATTTGGCATTATGGAGCATCAAGAAATCAAGGCAATTGAAGACATGCGGAATCAATCCACAAGTTATGGCGAAATCATCGTCGGCTCTTCAGCAGTACCAAGCCCGTTTTGCACGGTTAATAATCTTTTACGCAGTAATAGTTATTTTGTGTCATTCACTTAATATCAGCCTCGGCTCGCTGTTCTCCAGATTGGCTTTAATTGATTTCATCGTATTTGATATCATTGGGTTCATAACAGGGTTGGGAGGATTATCGCTATGTCTGTATGCACAGATAAAAATGGGCAATTCCTGGAGGTTAGGAATCGATGAAGAAGTTAAGACAGAACTTATCTCTACAGGTCTGTATAAGTACATAAGAAACCCAACGTACCTCGGCCTGTTTCTGATGAACATCGGAGTATGGCTGATCTGGCCAACCTGGACAGTGTTTGTCCTGAACCTGTTATTCATATTGTTTCTCGAGATCCAGACCCGCTGTGAGGAAGACTTTTTATGTACAACACATGGTCAAAGCTATATCGAATACAAAAGCAGGACTAAGAGGTACATACCCTTCATTTACTGAAGTTAGCAATTTAATTGATATCTGCATATTTATATATTAATGACAAATTTTTATGTCAATAACTTTAGAAAATGTCACCCCTAAAGTACTTTAATTATCGCCACAA
>CAZBEQ010000034.1:0-38064 GCA_964490975.1 uncultured Oscillospiraceae bacterium
CTTTCAGTCGCAACAATAATTCCCTGCACTTTGAGTGCAGGGAGTGGTTTAGTTTCCTTTTCGAAAAGGAAAATCCAAGTTCCATATTAGGAATTGATATTTCAGAACAGATGTTAAGCATTGCAAGAGAAAAAGCAGAAATCAAAAAATCAAATGTGATATTTATGCAGGGAGATATTAGTAGTTTAGATAAGTGTGTAAAGGAACAATTTGATTTTATTTTCTCATCCACAACATTTCACTATATACATGATATCAATGGATTATTTGCTAAGATATATCAAGTATTAGGTAATAATGGCGTTTGTATCATCTCTTTGATGCATCCGGTTTATACCGCGCAGTATCCGATTGAGAAAAATGGAGAGTTTCCAAGTGATGATGAGTGGATTGTAAGATATCTCGATAAGAGTAAAAGAGCATACATACAGCCATGGATAGAATATAACGATAGTATCGGGAATTTTCTAAGTACCAGTTATCATCATACAGTAAGTGACTATATAAATGCTATTATAGGTGCAGGGTTCAAAATTGAAAAAATTGAAGAACCATATCCGCCGGATAAATGGAAACAGACTTGCTTTGGACGTTACAATGCTTTTATGGAAACCCCGAGTTATATGATTGTAAGATTAACGAAATAGATGGAAGAAGGAGTATTTGGGATACGAGATGGATGCACAAGTATTTTGGAGTATTATAGGTACATATAACAAATCAACATGGATTGTACAAATATTCCTGCTTATAGCGCTTGCACTAAGCGTTTTTATAGCTTATCGACAAAAAGCAGTGTTCTTGCCAAAACTCATATTAGGAATAACTAATTTGTTTATTGGAATATGTTTTATTGGATTTTATGGGACAGAGCCGATTCAGAAGTATTCTTATTCTGCTTTGGCGGGTTATTCCTGTCAAGCGAGTCTGAGAAAAGAGCTTATTGAAACTAAAGGGTTAAGTATAGTGTTAGCTTGTCCTAGCTGTACATTTTGCCAGAATGGTATTGAACGTTGGCAAGTCTTTCGGGGGACTCAGCAAGCAAGGTTCAATACCAACTCTGAAAAAGTGTCCATAAAAATGCTTATGAACAAGAAAGCATTAAGTCCAACCGACCGGTATCTTACTATAGCGGATATGGCTCTTGCCACCCTCGTTCCTTATATTTGCAACTACAATGTGATTTACTTCGTTTACGTTTGGTGGGGCTCCTGCACAACCTGACAGATTGAAAAGGTATCATTCGGGTTTGGCCACTTATAGCTTTTTGGTGGAACATGAGTAGCTCATATGATATTTAATAATAGCGGGAATTTAACTCCTGAATTGCGCTATAGGGAGAATATCCTCGGATTCTCAAAAATACCTTGATATCGTTTGTGAAGCAGATAGCTAAACAATTTGGCATAGTTGTGTTACAATAATGAAACAGTGCAGGCAGAAGACACCTGTTAAGGGTATACTTCGTGTTGTACGCAAAGCAGATAATGAAGATTTTGCAAAAGATATACGGAGAAACGGGGTAATTAATGATTGAATTAGGTAAAATTCAGAAGCTTCGGGTTATAAGAAAGAGCCCAATCGGACTCTATTTGAATTCCATAACGGATGAAAGAGGAGAGGACATTTTACTTCCAAATAACCAGGTGCCTTCAGGTATTGAAGTTGGCGATGATATAGAAGTGTTTGTCTATAAGGATTCGGATGACAGAGTCATTTCGACAATGAAAAAGCCTAAGTTGACGATAGGGGAGATTTCTGCATTAAAGGTAGTTGCAATTACAAAAATAGGAGCTTTCATGGACTGGGGGCTGGAGAAGGATTTATTCCTGCCATTCAGGGAACAGGTGGGAGTGGTTGTAAAAGATGGTACCTATTTGGTTGCCTTATATATTGATAACAGTAGCAGGTTATGTGCAACTATGAACATATACAATCTGTTAAGCAGCGAATCCCCCTATAAAGTAAACGACAGAGTCCAGGGAACAGTCTATAGTATCAGTAAAGAACTTGGTGCTTTTGTTGCGGTGGATAACAAATATCAGGGATTGATCCCTAAGAAAGAGTTGTACGGAACTTTTAAGGAAGGCGACAGGATCGAGGTGCGGATCAAGAGGGTCCGACAGGATGGAAAACTGGAATTGAGTGTGAGAAATGAGGCACACAACGAAATTGAGAAGGACGCACAAAATATATTGGAGAGGCTGAAGTTAAACGGAGGCACTCTTCATCTGAACGACAGCAGTTCCCCGGAACAGATAAAGGCGGAATTAAATATAAGCAAAGCCGCCTTCAAAAGGTCTGTTGGAAGGCTTCTGAAAGAAGGAACTATCGAAATCACGAGCGATGGGCTAAAAATGATGTGGTAGGATCGGGATGTGGACTGGCCTGGGGAACAGAGACTAATATTAGGGGGAGCTTTTATGGGAGCTTATACGATTGAAACTGAAAGACTTTTAATTATACCGATGAGTTATTCATTGATGTGTTCTGTACTGGAAAACAGGTATGATGGGTTGGATGCCATCGGAGTAAAGCGTAATGTTGGTTGGCCCCGGCAGGATACGATTGATATTTTGAGTTTCTTAAAAGACAATTTGCCGGATAGTGATAATGTCAGCGGTTTTGATGTATGGATGATCGTAAAAAAAGAGAGTATGACGGTAATCGGTGATGCAGGCTTTAAAGGCGCGCCGGACGAAAACGGTGCTATTGATATTGGGTTTGGCCTTATAGAAGCTGAATGGGGAAAGGGTTATGGGTATGAGTCGGCGAATGCCTTAATAAACTGGGCATTTTCGCAAAATAACGTTAAAAAAGTCACGGCGGACTGTCTGTTAAATAATCATGGATCAACAGGGGTCTTACGAAAGTGTAAAATGCGTGAGACCGGAAGAGATAACGAGTCAATTCATTGGGAGATAAGTGCACAGTAAAAAAATGCCTCTGCCTGCGAATGCTATTGAGGCTTGGTATACTTGGATAGGTCGATTTGCGGTAGCCAAACAGGCCAAACATAACGTGAGACCTATTTGGCTATTATTCTATATGACCAGATCTACATGCTGGATCGTTCCTGCCTTGCCGTTTTCGGTGAGGTAGATCCCGCTTCTGGCAATACTGCCAAGTGTATCGTTGCTGCTTGTTTTCATGTCATAGGCAGTTGCTGCGCTTCCGAGATATATTGCTCCGATCCCCTTTTCACCGATTGCGAACAGCTGATCGTTACCATTTTCATCCTTGGTCCAGATCCGCAGCTTGTCATATATCTCATCGTTCTCATCTATCCAGCCATTGATGTCGCTGTCATACTGCGCAAGATCATTGAATCCGTTTCCGCTTTGAGGTCCGAACAACTCTGAGCCGTTGTTGATCGTTCCGTCGTTGTTTATGTCAAAAGCCAGAAAGCCGCTGCCTGCTCCTGCAAATGATATCTGGTCCGAAGTACCGTCTGAATCGATATCAAAGCTATATTTTTGCGATGTCAGCGAAGCTGATGAACTCCCGAAATTTACAACAAGAGGATCCTTAACAACAGCATCGCCTGCACGCATCGATACATCTGTGCGCGAAACGAACTCTCGCGACATGTTAAGTTCAAGATCAAAATCGATTTCCTTTCCATCGGAGGTTTTTACGGAGCCTTTTGCTGAAAAGGACATATCCTGTTTCTCATAATGCGCTTCGTGAAGATCGTACTCAAGCCCCCAGCCTTGCCTTTGGACAGCCTGACCGGTACCGCCTGCATTTACGCCTCCCGTTGATATAAGCTTCTCAAGAGCCTTATCAGATAGAGGCTTATCGAGATTGAGCTTCTTGGGATGCAGAAATTTGATCCTTTTTCCTGTCAATGTCTCGATCATCTTCTGAAGCAAATAGATCTTCTGTTTATCCTTGTCGCTTATTTCCAGAAGTTCTTCGTCGTCTGAACATGTACTACACCCGGTAGTTCCCCCGATTTGCTTCTCAAGGGCTTCTTTGCCCTCCTGTGACAGCTGAAGAGTGTCGGCAGTCAGAAACCCTGCTTCTGCAGCAGGAATAGGCTGCTTTTCGCCTTCAAATACAGGTCTGGTATTTCCGGTCCACATCTTAAGAGATTCTTCCTTTGTATGGACTTCAACCGAAGTACTTTTCCCATAAAGGGAAACAGACGAGCTATCGATCCTCATATTATATGCCTCCTTGCATCATACGGGCTGAAATGATACCGATCATCCTTGAGCGGCTTTACATTTATAGTCTATTTATATTATCGGCTTTTTAAGGATTTATTTTACATCTATTAATACATATATCGTCATGCTTTTCTAAAAAGACAAAAAAGATAACGAGGTGGGTACATCTATCACCTCGTTATCTTTTTTAGTGGGCAGCACATTTTGCATATCAGTGATGGTGATGTGCCCCTGCAGCCTGTGCGTCAGCCTTTGTTTTATGGACCGTACCATGCGGGTGCTGGGGCGGTGCATATATTGAGTACAATTTTATAGGTGTGTCACCTGTGTTAATTAAATTGTGCCATTTGCCGGCAGGCACAATAAAGGCATAGTTTTCATTTACCATCCGCTGGTAATCAAGCTTGTCACGACTGTCGCCCATTTTAACAATTCCCCGGCCTTCTTCGATCCGTAAGAACTGGTCAAGCTCCGGATGGATCTCTACGCCTATGTCCTCACCGACCCCGATGCTCATCAGTGTAAGCTGAAGATGCTTACCTGTCCATAGAGCCGTGCGAAAATATTCGTTTTGCGTTGTTGCCTCATCAATGTTTATTGTAAATGGTTCTGGTCCGTAATCCTTTAATTCCGGATATCCTTTGTCTTTTACCTTTCCGTTGTATGGCTCGTATTGCCAGGGAAGCTGCTGTGGAATGTTTTGTGGCAACATTTGGCTATTCATGTTGTTATATGGAGAATTATATACCTGATTATATAATGGGTTGTACATCTGTGTATTGGCACAGTACGGATACATACTGCACATATTGTAAATGCTATCTGCACTATATGCCTGATTACGGCTATATAATGGGCATTGATTCATGCCATAAAAGTTACTCATAAATTTATTCCTTTCGCTGGACGTTTATTATATTGTATGTTTTATGTCAATATGATGTGAATGAAATGAATCTTATTGAAAATATGACATAGTGCTGTCCAATACGATGGTGTATTATATAAATCAAGATTAAATATTATGGGAATGATCGTATGCATTATAAAGAAGTCAAGTCAATATTATCGCCAAATAACGGCATGAACCTGTACAGAGGCTGCACCCACGGGTGTATATACTGTGACAGCAGAAGCAAATGCTATAACATGGAGCATGATTTTGAAGATATTGAAGTAAAGATCAATGCGCCCGAACTACTTGAGGATGCTTTGCGGAGAAAGCGTAGGAGGTGCATGATCGGAACGGGATCTATGTGCGATCCGTATATGCATATCGAGACTGAGCTCAAGCATACCCGAAAATGTCTTGAGATTATTGACAAATACGGTTTTGGACTGTCGATCCAGACGAAATCAGACCGTATACTGCGTGATCTTGAACTGTTGAAAAGCATAAACAGTAAGTCAAAATGTGTCGTACAAATAACGCTCACCACATATGACGAAGACCTGTGCAGGATACTGGAGCCTGCCGTGTGCACTACCATAAGGCGTTTCGAGGTGCTTGAGATAATGAGGGACAGCGGTATCCAGACTGTCGTATGGCTCGATCCTGTTCTGCCGTTTATTAATGACACTGAAGAAAATTTGAGGGGTATACTGGATTATTGTAAAAAGGCAAAAGTCTATGGGATTATCTGTTTTGGTATGGGACTGACACTCAGAGAAGGCGATAGGGAATATTTCTATTCAAAGCTTGACGAGCACTTTCCCGGACTAAGGCAGAAATATCACAAAAAATATGGCTATAGCTATGAGGTGCAGAGTGATGATAACGATAGGCTGATGAAGATATTTTTCAAAGAGTGCAAAGACAGTGGCATTATTTGCAATAATGATGAGATTTTCGGATATATGCATACATATGAGGATAAGCAGCAGGCAAGCCAGATAAGCATGTTCTGAGCTTTAGCCATGTTATTTTTCACGCTCGTGTATGATTTCGTTATTCCTTATTAAAACACCCTTGCCTCTCCAACTGAAAGCTCTGTTGCCGTATTGCCTCTGAAAGTCCTTGTTTGACAGCCGCTTCAACTCATCTGTATCGATATGCTGCTTCAACTGTGATTTGAACTCGTTCATTATTGTCAATTGGACATCTTTGTTGTGAGGGCATACGTCCTGGCACACGTCACAGCCCCAGATCAGTTCGTGCTGCTTCAATATTTTCTCATCCCCTGTCGTCAAATCGCCTTTTTTCTGTGTTATATAGGATTTGCAGCGTTGCGGGTCTATTGTAAAATCTCCCGTTATGCACTGCCCAGGGCATTTTCTCACACATTCCATACATTGGAGGCAAGTCCTGTTCTGTGGGCTGTCAGGCTCAAAGGGATAATTGTTCAGTATGTATCCTATGAAAACGTAAGAACCATACTGATCGGTAATGAGGTGGCTGTTTATCCCCCAGAAGCCAAGGCCTGCTTTGTAGGCCAGGTATCTGTCGCTGAAGGGTCCGTTGTCCACAAAAGCTTTGTAATTGAACCCATTGATTTTTTCCTCCAGAAATTTGCCGATGCGGTCCAGCTTCTCCATGACAATTAGATGATAATCAATGCTGTATGCGGATTTTGACAGGTTAGCTCCTTCGTGATTTCCCGAGAAATATGGGAAAAGGCAGACGACCACTGATTTTGCTCCCGGTAATGTTAGCTCCGGGTATATGCGCCTATTTATGTCTTTCTCTTCAAAACCGCTGATGTGACCTCTTTTGAGCTGCTTCATCCAAATCTCTCCGAAGTCGGTATAAGGCTCAGCTGGAGCGATCCCTACATGCTCGATATCTATTGATCTGCAGAATTCAACAAGCTCTTTTTTCATCATGGTTCCTTTATAATATGATTAGTATATTCTTGCTTTCTACTAGTATTATATCATGCTGCTTTGATAGGGTATATTGAAAACAGATAATGCAAAGAGTTATAGTTAAGAGTGAACAAGAATTGAAATGGAGATAATTGAAACGGAGACAGGATATGAATAATTACAGGTTGCTGATACAGTACGACGGGGGAAGGTATAAGGGCTGGCAAAGGCTGGGAGGCGCAGAGAGCACTATCCAGGGCAAAATTGAGAACGTGTTGTCTGAAATGGTGGGAGAAAACATAGAAATAACCGGCAGCAGCAGAACAGATGCAGGTGTACATGCACTTGCCCAAGTTGCGAATTTCAAAACGGACAGCTCTTTTTCGCCGGCTGAGATCATGGCCTATCTGAACAAATACCTGCCGAAGGATATCAGCGTGACAGAGGTCGCATTAGTGCCGGAAAGCTTTCATTCTAGGTATAACGCGAAAGAGAAGACCTATTTATATAAGATCTGGAACCGCGAGTACCCCAATCCCTTCATGAGGAAATACAGCATGCATGTGGGAAAGAGGCTGGACATTGATCGGATGGAGACCGCAGCCGCGTATTTCATCGGCGAGTATGATTTTACAGCTTTTACAAATGCAAAATCAAAGAGCAAATCCATGATCCGCACAATTTTCTCTGTAGAGCTCGCTGAGAACAGCGGGTTCATTGATATTCGCATCAGTGGAGACGGCTTTTTGCACAATATGGTCAGAAGGATCACAGGGACCATGATAGAAGTCGGGCTCGGAAAACTCGATGCGGACAGTATACCGGCGGTGCTGGAATCGAAGGAAAGGAAGCAGGCGGGGTATATTGCCGACGCATGCGGCCTTTATCTTGAAAAGATCGACTTTTAGGCTGTTCCTAGAGCCTCCACTGGATCCTTCTTTGCAGCTATTATTGCAGGGATCACACCACCAAGCAGGGTCAGCGCTATGCTGACAGTGACCAAGGCAATAGCATGGAGAGGATTCAGCCGGGCTACATTAGGAAGCTCGGTCAAGTGTTGAATTATCCTGTTCACGGGGATAGTTAAAAGGTAGGCTATGCTTATCCCTAAAATGCCGGACAATCCGCCGATAATGAAGGTTTCCGCATTAAATACCCTTGTGATATCCTTTTTCCTTGCACCGAGGGCACGAAGGACGCCTATCTCCTTTGTGCGTTCCAATACCGAGATATATGTTATGATGCCGATCATGATCAGGGAAACAACAAGTGAAATAGCTGCGAAGGCTACGAGAACCAGCGTGATTGCGTTCATTATATCACCTGTCAATTCAGTGATGGAGCTAGCCAGGTCATTATAGATCACCATATCCTTATCTGGTTTTCCTTTATTATAATCATCAAGGTATTTGAGAACTGCCTCCTTTGATGAAAAATCGGCGGGATAGATATAAATTATATAGGGCGTGGATGTGCCGCCAAGAAGAGATAGAAAAGCTGAATTTTCATCTTCGTCCATCTCTTCTGCAGTTATTACATTCTGGCTTGTCTTACGCTGTTCTATGACGATTTCAGATTTATCCGCCTGTTCTATTACCCTTTGGACCAACCTGTCGCTGTATGCGATACCGTTTCCCACGACTCCAAAAGGGACATCCATCTTAAGGCGGAGGATACCTGATATTTTCAGAGCAATACTATTCTTTGAATCGTACATCGCATCATAATCATAGTCTGGAAGAAAGGTGCCAAAATCAGTCATGAAGTAATAGTCATCATTTGAAATAAGCTTAAATTCAGTACCTACGATGTCCTTGAATTTAATGCTTTTTACTTTTTTCGTATCAAAACCAAGATCCTTCAAAACCGATGCACTGACCCTGTTTTGCTCGTCTATAACCAGCACGAGATCTGTTTCCTCCGAGGGATATTTGCCGGCAAGCAGATCATAGTTTTTTTCCAGATATGACACGGAGGTATCCTTCAAAGGCTCTGGATATGAGGCAAGGCCAGCACCCCGCATGCCTGAGAAATTGTTCGTGCGTAAGGACCCGGGGCCGTTACCGGTCATGCCTGTGTTCGTACCGATCGGGATCGAAACAGGAAAGGTATCGCCATTTTTCCGTCTCAACAGATTCATGCCTGTCACACGTGTAAAGCCTATACTATTGACTATTTCAGGATCGATCCTTTTCAGGTAATCAAGGTATTGCTCGGTAATTTTGTTTTTGTGCACATTATCATTATCAGACGGCTGATACAAGGTCACCTCGTTTGTATGTGCAAATTCCTGTTTATTATTTATGGCAGATAGTATTTCTCCGCGCATCCTGGACATTTGTTCCTTATCTGCTTTTATTGAGTTTTGAGATATTATCACAGGGAACTCGGTTAGCGCATCCTGCTGAAATTCGTCGATCTGCACCCGAAAGCCCGAGGAGAGGCTCAGAATCAGTGCAATGCCTATAATGCCTATGCTGGAAGCAAATGCGGTAAGGGCTGTCCGCCACTTTTTCGTGGCGATGTTTTTGCCGGATAGTTTTACTGCAGTAGTAAAATGCATACTGGTTTTTCTGAGCTTGTAGCCTGCTTCCTCATTGCTGTTATCAAAAGGGTTGCTGTCAGATTCGACTCTGCCGTCCTCAAACCTTATGATCCTGTCGGCATAATGTGCGGCAAGGTCTGAATTGTGGGTAACCATTATTACTAGCTTGTTGCTGGCTATTTCTTTTATCAAATCCATGATCTGTCTGCTTGTAACAGTATCAAGAGCGCCTGTTGGCTCATCCGCCAGAATTATATCGGGATCATTTGCCAGTGCGCGGGCAATAGCTACCCTCTGCATCTGGCCCCCTGAAAGCTGATTGGGCTTTTTTCGCGCATGTTCCCGAAGGCCCACCTTGTCCAGGACCTCCATCGCTTTTTTACGTTTTTGGGCATCGGGTACACCGCTTAAAGTCATCCCTAATTCTATATTGTCAGAGACATTCAAATGGTTTATCAGATTGTAGCCTTGAAAAATAAAACCAATGCTGTTATTACGGTAGGCATCCCATTGAGCATCCGTAAAATCCTTTGTTGATGTACTGTTAATGATAAGATCTCCGCTGTCGAACCGATCCAATCCACCAATGATATTGAGACATGTCGTTTTTCCTGAACCGCTTTGGCCCAATATGGCTGCAAATTCATTTTTTCTGAAATTCAACGTCACCTTATCCAGCGCTTTTTGCACAAAAGCGCCTGTGACATAGCTTTTTGTGATTTCTCTTAGTTGAAGCATCAAAATGGCCCCTTGTCAGATAGATCGATATTATTGTTACAATAGTTATTTTTCTGAATAAGGCTCGAATTTATACTGGTCAATTGTACACCAACTCGATCAGAGAGGTTGAAAAAGAGCTGCTCTATTCTGAGAACTTCCAATGGAAATCTGTATACATATTCTGTGATTTAAGGCAATAAGAATCGAAAACTGTTACCAATTTTCACAGATGACTCTGTTTATGTCAAATCAAGTCTACACTGGACTTTTTAGCGATTTATTTCTATATTGGTTCTGCTATAATTAATCGCATATATTACAGCAAACAAAGCTGTTATAAAATTATTTCATGAATCGAGTGTGACTTAATATGACGGACAATGAAAACGTCCCACCCCCTCTAGTCGCGGGTATTTCCTATAATCTGAAAAAAGGCGTACGTTCCGAGGCTGAAGATATCGAAGCCGAGTATGATACCCCCGATACGATCGAAGCAATACAAGATGTTTTTGTATCTGCAGGCATAAGAACAGAGCTCTTGGAAGCAGACTCAAATTTTCTCGATAAACTTAAAAGAACCAATGTCGACATTGTATTCAACATTGCGGAAGGTTCATCAGGAAGGGGCAGGGAAGCACAAGTTCCTGCTATTTTAAATTTTCTGGGCATATCGTTCTCCGGTTCGGATGAAACCACTCTCTGTATCGCGCTTGATAAGGCGTTAACAAAAAGATACCTTTCTACTTTCGGAATTCTCACACCTGCATACCAGCTTATAAAAACTCCGGATTTTGAACTGGATCCCAGACTCAGCTTCCCGCTGATCGTAAAGCCGAACAGTGAGGGCTCGAGCAAGGGCATATCGGATCTGGCTATCACAGACAATGAAGCCCAGCTAAGAAGTATAATTGATAAAAATTTCATGCTGTATGGGCAGCCAATGCTTGCTGAGGAGTATGTCAGCGGGCGTGAGTTTACCGTCGGGATCCTTGGAAATGGACGGGATATGAGGGTGTTTGAACCCATGGAGATCTGCTATCTTGAAAAGGATCGCGAAAAAACAATTTATAGCTATAATGTCAAAAGAAATTATAAGAAATACATAGAATACAGCTGTCCGCCTCTTCTCGATGAAAAAATCATCAATGATATGAAATATGCAGCCGAAGAGATTTACTCGGCGCTTGAATGCAGGGACTTCTCGAGGATCGACTTCCGCTTGTCAAAGGACGGAACGCCATGGTTCATTGAAATTAATCCGTTACCGGGGCTAACACCGGGCTACAGCGATTACCCGATGCTTGCCGATTTCTGTGGAATGGACTACAGGACGCTTGTACTCAACGTACTGAACAGCGCCCTGAAAAGACATGGTATGAAAGAAGTTATTTTGAATCGAGGCGGTCAGAGTGAAGGACTATAAAGAGGTAAAGCTTTGGAAGGATATTAAGGCTGAACAATGGAACGACTGGAAATGGCAGCTCAAAAACAGAATAACCACATGCGATCAGTTAACTGAGGTAATAAATCTTAAAGATGGTGAAAAGGAAGAGATAGCAAGCTGTCTGGAGCATTTTAAAATGGCGGTGACTCCGTATTTTGCGATGCTCATCGATAACGACGATCATGATTGCCCGGTCAAACGGCAGGCAGTGCCGTCAATACAGGAACTGAATGTTGATGAATGCGATATGTCGGATCCGCTGTGCGAAGAGAAATTTTCGCCTGTCGAAGGCCTGGTGCATAGGTATCCCGACAGGGTACTTCTGCTGCTTACCCATAAATGCTCTATGTACTGCAGGCACTGTACGAGAAGAAGGGTCGTAGGCTGTGAAGATTTTTCACTGGACAGTGGTAAGCTCGAAAAAGCGCTGGATTACATTAAGAATAATGTACAGATAAGGGATGTACTGCTTTCTGGTGGTGATCCGCTGGTTATGACGGACAGCTGGCTTGAAAATATTGTTAAAAAGCTTAGAGCTATACCACATGTAGAGATTATCAGGATAGGCACCAGAACACCGGTGGTCCTGCCAATGCGTATCACTGATGAGCTGCTCGGCATGCTCCGTAAATATCAGCCAATATGGATAAATACGCATTTCAACCATCCAAAGGAAATCACACCCGAGTCCGCACAGGCTTGCCAGAAGATCGTAGATGCAGGTATCCCGCTTGGCAGTCAGACAGTTCTACTACGTGGAATAAATGACAGCGCGGACGTATTGAAGGAGCTGTTTACAAAGCTTGTTAAAATCAGGGTGAGACCGTACTATCTGTATCAGTGTGATATTGCAGAGGGAATAGGCCATTTCAGGACTCCAGTTTCACAGGGTATAGAGATAATGAAGAATATCAGAGGCTATATTTCTGGCTATGCAGTTCCAACATTCGTTATAGATGCACCCGGCGGCGGTGGTAAGATACCGATAAATCCCGAGTATCTGGTAAGCGTGGATGAGACACAGGCTGTGTTGAAGAATTACAAAGGCGAATCGTACACTTACCCGAACCCTGTTCATGCAAAATGAATTTACGAAGTTATATGCAGGATGATTATCCAGATAAGCTCCGATCATTGACGATTCGGAGCTTTTTGCTGCCAATCAAGGCATTATTTGCTAAAACGACATCCGGCAGCGGGCAGTGATTCATTCGATATAACTGAAGAAGAACAGCTATCGGGGACATACCTTGACAGATTTGTCAGCCGTCTGCAGCTTGACAGGCAGGATCGGATTTCGGATACATTAAAGAGCCTTTGTTTTTCATCGTCGGTCAATGGCGCTTGACAGCGGTAGACTATCGTGATAGTCTAGAAATATACTATTGCAATAGTCTGAGGGGTAATATGGAGAAGATAAAACTGTTTGACAGTGAATTAAAGCTAATGGAGCTGTTATGGGCAGGCGAAGGTGCTAAAGCTAAAGAGCTGGCCCTGCTTGCCTCTGAAAGAATCGGATGGAACAAGAATACAACATACACAGTAATAAAAAAGCTTATTGAAAAAGGAGCGATAGAGCGCTCGGAGCCAGATTTTGTTTGCAAAAGCCTTGTCAAACGAGAAGATGTGGGACGTGAAGAAGCTAAAAAAGTTCTTAGCTCGTTCTTTGGAGGATCGGCAAAAGCGCTGTTTTCATCCTTTATGGCGGATGGTACACTATCCGCTGAAGAAGCCGCTGAACTCCGCAAGCTGATCGATGTGCACGACCGGAAGGAGTGATGCTGATGGAAGATATTTTCTATCTGATCCTGAACATGAGCTTTGCGGCATGCTTTGTCATTGCTGCCATTCTGTTGCTCCGGCTTTTTAAGCCGATACCGAGATGTTTTGTTTATCCTTTGTGGGCTCTGGCCATTTTTCGGTTGGCCGCGCCGGTTGCTCTGACATCCCGCTGGAGTCTATTCAACTTTACAGGAGGTCTTGTTAAACGGCTGGTCACCCTTGAAACAATTACATATGGTACAGTGCCTGTCCCTGAATCCGATAATTTGTTGATGATGAACATGGTTGGTGCAGCTGAAAGCTATACTCCGATTGAGTATAAAACAGAAGCTTTGAGGAATATCTTTATTATTGGTTCTGCAGTATGGGCAATCATTGCAGCTGCGTCACTGCTTGCAGCCTTAACTCTATATGTGTTGACTCGTAGAGAACTCAAAAAGGCTACCCAAATAAAAGACAACATATATTGTTCGGATATGGTGCTATCTCCTGTACTGATTGGAGTGTTCCGCCCCAGAATCATACTGCCGGCAGGGCTAGACACTGACAGTGAAGGGGGCAGAATGATCCTGGAGCATGAGAATGTCCACCGCAGGCGGATTGACAACCTGTGGAGAATTTTTGCCATTGGAATCTCCTGCATACATTGGTTCAACCCGCTTGTATGGGTGATGCTCAAGATGTTTTTTGAAGATATGGAGCATTCCTGCGATGAAGCGGTTATAAGGCATGGAAGGTACAACAGCGAGGAATGCAGGAATTATGCCGCCACGCTGCTGCGATTCGCAGAGGATAAGAGGTTACTGATTTCCTCAGCCTTCGGGCGCTCGTGTGTTAAGAGTCGCATTTTGAATGTTTTGAATTATAAAAGGATGACGGTAATTGGGGCTATTGTATCAGCAGCACTTTTGCTGGCGCTAACGTTTGTATTGGTTACAAACCCGTCTCTCAGGGGGTAAAATTGTGGTAAACAAAAAATTCTACTGGCTGACACTGGCTGTATTGCTTGCTTTATCGGCATATCCTCTTATTAATGGCGTGCGCATGGCATATCTCAGTATTGCTAACGGGGCGATAGAGCCTGAACAATATGCCAAATATGTTGTTCCGTATGCAGCGATGTGTTCATCTATCGTCTTGTTTGCAGCATTTCAGCCATTGATATGCAAGATAAAGCGGATGCCTTTTTTAGTTGGTATCATAGATGCTTTCGCATCATTTACAGTCATAGAACTATTCTTTGAAAGGGTAAAGATCAAAACTGCAGGCATGGTTCTGGTTGACCCGGCATCGCTCTCTGCGGGTACGGCAGCCACTTTACCTTCAGCTGAAGTTGACATCTGGCAGGCCAGCCTGTGTGTCGTGTCACCATTGACACGCGAACAGTCAGTCGCTTACGCTTCACAAAGTCAGAACTTTTTTGTCATGGCAAATGATACCTACAAGATACATTATTATTTGATTTCACTTATTCTGATCACTATGGTGTGCGGACTTGTTTATGGCATTGCTCAAATGGTACGCACCGGCGACAGGAGCAGAAAAAAACAAATTATCCTTCAGGGTGTGGCGACTGCGACACTTGTTTCGCTTTGCGTGTTCGCCAACACCACTGCTTTTTTCCGTCAGGCAGAAGCCATTCAGACGCCGCTTGCGTCCATACTGACATGTCTGTTTTTTGTTGTATCAGGCGCAGCAGTGGGAGTGTATGCCGGCAGCTTCCTGCTAAACAAGAACAAACTCTTTGGTTTAGGGTTGCCTGTGCTTTTATCTTCCGTAACTGTTCTGGGCTTGTACATTGGCGAGGCCGCTATGATGGAGGGAGGGTTATACCGTTTCGGTACCGGTTGGTTCTTTGAAGGCCTCCCGGGCATTGCCCTGGCGCCGGCGGACATTCTTGCTATTCTTATCTCCGTTATCATGACATGGCTGGTCCTTTACTTGGCACGACATGCTGGTAACTGGCCGGGTAAACGAATCATTGTCATTACCGTATTACTATGTGCTATCATTTCAGGCACCGGAATTATCGTTTCGATACCTGATACGACGCCTGTTTCAACGCTCGTTTCGGTGTCGTATGATAAAAGTGGTGATGATAATATATTTGGCTGCTATGAGTTTGACGAGTCTATATATATGAATCCCTTTAGCTCGTTCAGGGCTGTAAAGGGCTTAATGCCATATGTTTATGGACTGAGCGAGGATGCATTGATTATTGCAAATACTAAGACCGGCGAAACACAGCGGTTTACGGCGCAATATGAGAACACTGCCGTCGGTGGAGACGAGTTCGCGTCGAAAAGCAACTCAAAAACTTTTACACCACCCGATATTTCAGGATATAAGGAACGCTGGCTGCGTGCCAGGTTCACCAACGGGGGAGGACTTGAATACTGCATATATCAGATGGACGGCGAGATCTGGCTTGCCAGTCTGAGCCGTGGAGATATCGGGATATGGAGTATATATCGTCTTCAGCGGACAGATAAATATGATCTGTCCGAATTAAGGTGCACATTCGATGCCCGGATTGACGCAGCCGATAACAAAACTCAGATGAGTCTGCCTGATGTATATGAACTTGCCCGGAAGGGAAAAGACTTGAAATCCGGAGATCTTGATGTGTTCATTGGCAAAGCTGTAGGTCATGGGTTCAAGATTATTCGTTATGATATAAAGGGCGGTTGTGTACTGACCGTGCATTCAAATACATCGAATTCGGCAGTCAACTATATCCGTCTGACAAAGCAGGGCTACGATCCTTTTGATAAGGCATTGAGTGTCGATATCCGTGATGGAGCACAAGCGGTGGCAGCATACCTCGATCCGCTGCATTCACTGGCGAAGCTGAAGATTGAGGATCCCCGAAATGGCGCAGCTGAACGTGAGCTCATTTACGAATTTGACGGTTACCGTTACTTTTTGAACACTACGCGGGCCGATCAGATTTTCATTACTTTTGATAACGGAGATCGTCTGCCGCTCAAGCAGGCGCTGGAGGAACGCCGCACGATTGTGGAGGAGCTTGTGGCACACGGCCTCGCCAATATCTCTATGGAACCGGCAGATAATCCGATGGGAGGCTTCTTCACTATACTGCATCATCTGCACAAGTTCTCATTCGATGGCGAGGCATTTTACCCATCCGCATCCTTTATGTACATGGTTGATTCGGATTTTTCCGTGTATTTCGATATAACAGAACTTGCAAATATTCTTGAGCTTCAAGGAAAGGATGAGCTAGCCGGAAGACTGCGTTCCATTGGTAATACCAGCAATCTGCCTGTCATTACAGGCAAGACTTATGTGAATGACAGCGGACTTGCTGAAGCAGGGATCACTGTGAAGATCGGTTGGCAGTATAGCTCGCATACACCGGTAAGCTTTTCCCGAACTGATAAATAGCCGGCATAGCTGGATTCTGTTCATTTAGCAGATAATGCTGACTGGATTATGGAAACATAAAATTCACTGTTTTGTATTATTAGTAACAGGGTAAAATTTTATTTTGTGTTTAGAATTCTATGATATACTTTCATTACAAAACGGAGTGAATACTGTCCTGACAAAACGGGAGGATACGAATGTTTCATATTCTTGTAGTGGATGATGACAAAAACACCCGCCGCTTGATGAAGGCGGTGCTGGAAGCTGAGAATTACGTCGTTTTTACATCAGCCAATGGCGAAGATGCGCTTGAATTAGTGGACAAAGAGCATATTGACCTGGTTGTACTCGATATCATGATGCCAATAATGGACGGCTATGAATTCACGAAGGTTTTGCGGGAGGCCCGGAACGATTTGCCGATTTTGATGGTATCAGCAAAGCAGCTGCCTTCAGACAGGCACCAGGGGTTCCTTGCCGGGATAGATGATTATATCACAAAGCCAATAGATGAACAGGAAATGCTGCTGCGAATCAAGGCACTTCTCCGCCGGGCGAGAATTGCGAGCGAACGCAAGATAGAGATTGGCAATGTCACGCTTGATTATGATTCCATGACAGTCACCAGAAACGGTGAAACGCAGGAATTGCCGCACAAGGAATTTATGCTGCTCTACAAACTTCTTTCCTATCCGGGAAAGATCTTCACAAGAATTCAGCTGATGGATGAGATATGGGGCAACGATAGCGATACCGGCTGGGAAACCTTAACCGTGCATGTTGGACGTCTTCGCAAACGATTTGAGAAATGGGATGAATTTGAGATCGAGTCAGTCAGGGGACTTGGATACAAGGCGGTGAAAAAGGTATGAGAAATGAAGAACGCAAACAGCGTCTTGCATTAACCCTTCTATTTTCTGGCGTTGTCTTCTGCTCATTTATGGTCACTATGGTTATTGTCGGCGGCATTTTTATTTTCCTGATACATAAAGGAGTGCTGGAGCCCGGACTGTTTCCCGGCACAGAAGATTTTATCATCAATATAGCAATATGGAGTGTTCTTCTCGGTACGGTACTTACTGCAATTACAAGCAGGATTCCATTAAAACCGGTCAATAAAATCATCAATGCGCTGAATCAACTTGCTTCCGGGGATTTCAAGACACGGCTGAACTTTGGTAAACCTCTTGGCAAATACCCGACTGCCGTAGAACTTACCGATAGTTTCAACAGAATGGCAGAAGAACTTGAAAACATGGAAATGCTGCGTTCTGATTTTATCAACAACTTTTCTCACGAATTCAAGACGCCAATCGTATCCATAGCCGGCTTTGCAAAGCTGCTCAAACGCGACAGCCTTACGGAAGAACAAAAGAAAGAATATATTGACATTATTGAAGAAGAATCTCTCAGGCTTTCCTATATGGCAACCAATGTTCTAAATCTGACAAAGGTAGAAAATCAAAAGATACTGACGGATGTGACCCGCTTCAATTTATCCGAGCAGATACGAAATTGTGTGCTGCTTCTTGAATACAAGTGGTCGAAGAAAAATGTTGATTTGCGTAGCGAGCGCCCGATGGCCAGGGACAACAAGACTATCGGCAAGTTCAAGCTCAATGGCATAAAAATGGCGCCTGCCGGGGTTCCACAGATTGAGGTCACTTTCGACATCGACGTCAACGGCATCCTGAAGGTTTCTGCAAAGGATCTGGACACAGGAAAAGAACAGTCAATTACCATAACGGATAATGATAAAATGTCAGATGCGGAAATCGAGCAGGCCATCCGCGATGCCGAGCAGTATGCATCAAATGACACAACCCGCCGCAGCGCGCTTGAAATTTTAAATGAAGCAAACAGCATACTTTATAAAGCTGAACAGGCACTCAGCAAGGCCGGAAAACAACTCGCAAAAGATGAGAAAAAGCAGATCAAGGCCGACTGTGGCGAACTGCGCAAGCTGATGATGAAAACAAAACCTGATAAAATGACAGAGAGCGATATTTCTGTTATCCGTGAGGCAATCGGCCGCGTGGAAAGCTCCAGTGCTAATGCCTGCCGCCTTGCCGGGGAAGAAAATTCTTAGAGAAGAAGGAGATTGCTGAACAAAAACAATCCCCGGAAGCCATTTCAGCAACTAAAATCCAAGTATATGCGGTATATCCTTTGCCTGAATTATTGTGATAGCGCACTACTCGTTTTTATAACTTTAGAACGGGATTCAACTAAAAAATGGCCTATTTTATATATAAATCGGTTAAAAATAAGGATTATTCTTCATAATGCTCTGTGATTTCGTCCTATAGTTGCAAAAACGAGTAGTCCGGTCAGATTTGAACTTGCCATTGCTTCCTTTTCAAATCCTCTTGACGGTCAACTAATAAAATGCCATACCTGTTCACGGATGGTAAGAAATAATTCCCGCCTACGGGTGCTGGTAGCAGACATAATTCCCACTCGATAGTAGCACAGGGCTTGAGGCTAAGATCATAGCATACGCGGTTGACGTTAGGCACCTCAGCCAGTATACGGTTTGTGATCTTCAGTAAAACAGGCCATTCTATCTGCTCAATTGTAGCAGTCATCGCATCAACAGTATTGACAGCGCGGATGATTACCGGGTATTCGTAGCTTCTGGCATTATTTTTTACACCGGTGGATTTGAAGTCGGGAACAACCCGGCGTTGTAAATATCATCCGATACATCGATGGCGACCCCGTCAACAATATTATTTTTGCCGCCATTGATGATGATTCCCTTCAAGTTGGTTAACCCGGCCAGCTTTTCTTTTGTTACATCATGTGGGTATATCTAGCTGTAAATGCCAAGAGCACGGATCGCTCTGGCAATGTTGGTATTGATGGTGCTGTCGAGATCCAGTATTATGATCATGTCCTGTTTCATACATTGCTCCCGCATATTTTTTTGATAGTTTTTGACTTTTGACTATTCTCTATAAGCTATAATAAACTATCATTTTTTTTATAGATTATAACACTATTGCCTATTACATAAAAGGAATTGTTTGATATAATAATCAGCAAAGTCAGACGAATAATGGGAGCTGTTTGATTATGGTGTATTCTTTAAACAAAAATAACTGGAAGACAAGCATAGTGCTTTTTTTATCAAGCCAGGCCATTTCGCTGTTTGGATCGGCTTTGGTACAGTATGCGATCACCTGGTATATAACACTTAATACTAAATCTGGAATAATGATGACCATTTCTATAATATGCGGATTCGTACCTACTTTCCTGATCTCTCCTTTTGCCGGAGTATGGGCAGACAGGTTTGACCGCAAGAAACTAGTAATGCTGTCGGATTCAATCATAGCATTATCAACTCTTGTCGTATCTGTATTGTTTATTACAGGTTATGGAGCGACCTGGCTTCTTTTTGCAGTATCCGTGGTACGGTCCTTTGGGGCAGGAATACAAATGCCTGCAGTATCTGCGATGATCCCTGACATTGTTCCCGGGGACAAGCTTACAAAGGTGAATGGAACAAATGGCAGCATACAGTCGCTTGTTACACTGGTTTCACCGATAGTAAGCGGAGCATTGCTTTCATATGCAAAGATAGAATATATATTTTTCATAGATGTCATAACGGCATTGATGGCAGTGATGATCCTGCTGCTGTTTCTGAATGTCCCGATTCATAAGGGCGCTGAAGAAAAGCAGAAGCTGGGCTATTTCAGTGATATGAAGGAAGGCCTGAGATATATAAGAAACCATGATTTTGTTAAAACCTCTTTTGCTTTTTGTGCGTTTTACTTTGTATTGGTAGCGCCATTGGCATTTTTGACCCCATTGCAGGTGACCCGCAGTTTTGGTGGTGATGTATGGCGGCTTACTGCCATAGAAGTAAGCTTTTCTATAGGCATGATGGCCGGAGGCCTTGTTATTGCAGCTTGGGGCGGTTTTAAAAATAAACTGCACACAATGGTGCTCTCAAATTTCGTGATAGCATTTGGCACTATAGCTCTTGGTATAGTGCCCGGCTTCGTTGTATACCTCATATTGATGGGCGTTGTCGGACTAATGATGCCAATATTCAATACACCGTTTACCGTTCTTCTTCAGCAGAAGGTTGAGCCGGAGTATATGGGAAGGGTCTTCGGAGTAATGAACATGCTCTCGAGCTCTTTGATGCCGCTTGCAATGATATTCTACGGCCCTGTCGCGGATTTTGTCGATATTGAACTGCTGCTTATCGTGACCGGCGCTCTTATGATAATACTGAGTATTTTTATGGCAGCAAACAAGGTGCTGTTTGAAGCCGGCAAGCATGTAACCATAGAAAATAACAGGGCTTAATCAGACATTTTCCTTGATATATGTGTAATATATGATGTAATATATGTTATATTTATCCATAGATATTTCAAGGTGGGCATGCCGTGGGGATTTTCATTAAGTATATATTGAAAAGTATAGCGGAAAAAAAGCTGCGCACTTTCTTGATTATTGCTTCAGTTGCAGTATCATCAGCGCTTGTCTTTTCTTCTGCCGCAATTTCCGGTACCCTTGTTGATATGTTTAACGAAAGGATGCAGCAGTACTTTGGTACAAGTGATTTTATAATACACTTGTCGGGAAATACGACCGGAAGAAGTTATAGCGCGGAGAGCGCCGGAGAATATAAGGATAAATTTGAATATATTGTAGAAGGATTTATCGGAGCAGCTGAATACAAGCATAGCGATAAAGAGGTTTATGAGCTTTCTCTTTTAGGAATGGCTCCGGATGAGCAAGAAATCGTCAGTCCTGTGTATATAGATGAGCAATCATATATGGATCCCTTTGAGGGGAATACAATCATAGTCAGCAATTCAGTTGCCGCAAAATTCGGCTGGAAGCCCTGCGATAGTATAGAGCTTAAATTAAGAGGTAACAGACACAAGTTTACAATAGCTGCAACAGCCGCACCAAAGGGCTTTCTGTTCGATGACGGCGAAGGGGTTTCAGTCATTGTTCCCGAGGATACGCTGTCATCGCTTTACGGTATGAGAGGGCGGGGCAATGCTTTATTTTTCAAATTGAAAGATCAGGAGCAAAAAAGACAGATCAGGGAAGAAATCCTGGAAATATATAAAGGCTGTGGATCCAGCTGGTTTTCGATCACAACTGATATTGATGTGCCATTGAAGCTTCTTACTGTGGTAGTCTGTTTCATGAGTATATTCATTATTTATTCCACCTTCAGAGTAATTGCTCTTGAAAGGATCCCTATATTGGGTACTTTCAGAAGCATCGGTGCTACGAAAAGGATCACAGGGTCGATTCTTCTTGCAGAAAGCCTGGCATATGGTATCATCGGGGGCCTGGCAGGCTGTGGCCTTGGCGTTGGGATACTGTATGTGATGGCGGGTATTATGAAAAACAGCTGGACAAGGAACATTGGTACCCGTATCACATTTACCGCCTGGCAAATGTTTCTTGCTTTTGGAGTAGCCGTGGTGCTATGCTTTGCAAGTTCTTTGATACCTATAATCAAAATCTCCGGTATCTCTTTGAAGGATATAATATCAAATGCTATTGACAGACAATATAAAAGAAGCATCTGGAAAGCTGTTTTGGGTGTTGTCCTGACCGTAATAGCCGTTATAGTGCCTTTAATAATACCTGATAGTGCAGCACTTCCTGTTGATATGAGCTGCCTTATAATGATAGGAGTTAGTGCTGTTTTACTTGCACCATATATAACCCACTTCATTGTCAGTATCCTGGAGAGAATATATACTGTTATTTTTGGCAATATCGGAGTACTGGCTGCTAAATACCTGAGAGAGAATAAGAGCATCCTTAGCAGCATATCGATGCTATCCATTGGAATAGCTACTTTGCTTTTAGTTTCTACTGCGGCCTTCAGTATGGATAAAGAGGTAATCAATATATTTTCCGGTTATAATTTTGACATCAGATTAAATTATTACGATGCTGATAAAAGTATGAAGCAAAGGGTAAGTTCAGTTGATGGAGTTGATGGAGTTCTTGGTCAGTTTAGTATCTGGTCAATATATGTAGAGAATTGTAATGAGAATATTGGGAGGATAGATGGAGTCGGTAATTTAGAGTACTTCGATTACTGGAAATTAGATACCGGTATGGAGCCCGCAGTTATATTGAAAGAACTCGACGGCGGAAGAAACATAATGCTGGCAAATAATATCAGATACCTCTTGGACTTGAAAGCAGGTGACAGTGTAACACTGCAGATGGAAAAGGGTGAGAGGGTATACAAAGTCATTGGCTTCTATGATACTTCATTAAATAGCGGTGATCATGCTATTATTTCAGAAAGGTTCCTAATGCTGGATAGTGGCAGACGCAACTATAGTTCAATAAATATAAAGACATCAAAAGATCCATCTGCTGTGGCAGAAAGTATCAGGAACAAGTTCAAAAGAGAGGAACCTGATGTGGAAACCCTTGAAGAGCTCGAAAAAGAAGCAATGGAAGAAAATAAACAGCTTTCCGGCATACTTTACGGGTTTGCGGCACTCACTCTGCTGATAGGTATCATTGGAGTATTCAACAATCTATTGATCGGCTTCATTGAAAGAAGACATTCTCTTGCTGTGTTAAAGTCCATTGGTATGAGCAGAAGGCAGACCATATTGATGGTATTTGTTGAAGCTCTTACAGGGGGGCTTGTCGGCGGTCTTACTGGTTCTTTGGCAGGAAGTTTCCAGATTCTGTTGGTGCCTTATATCATGCAGGCAACGGGACAGTATTTCCCTATACAGCCTAATTACGGCTCAATAATGATCTTTGTTGCCGCAGGAATGGTCATAACCGTTGTTGCGTCGATAAGCCCGGCGTTTAAGTCATCAAAGCTGGATATAGTATCCTCTCTCAAATATGAGTGAAGCGGAACATAGAGAAGACCGGTAAATCATTCATGAGTGCAGGCGCTACAGATAGAAGCTGTTAGCGAAACAGTCCGAATGAGTACCGGCCTTCATTATGTACCAAATTGTTACAGAGAGCTGTCTCATTATTTATTCGTAGTCAGCCACATCGACCCATTGCAGCAGCAAGCTGCGTTCGTCGGGGTTGCCCTTGATGGATTGGCAGGCGGCGACCAGAGGGATCCATTTCTGGACATACTGTCTTGCGGTATCGCTCTTCTTGCAGAACATTGTCAAGTACTTCTCAGCGGCTTTAGTATTGCCTGAAAGCCAGAACAACAGGTAAGTCCTTGCTGCATCGGCGGAGGCGTTGCCCTGTGTGGCATGTGACCAGTCCAGTATGTATGGGGTGCCGTCTTTTGCTATGATTATATTACTGGGGTTGAAATCGCCATGACAGACCTTATGATGCTGCGGCAGTGATTCCAGACGGGTGTGCAGATCGTAGCGGGTCGTGGCATCCAGATCAGTCATTGAGATCTGACGATTCATTTTATCCTTCAGCTTGTTGAGAAGGGGCGATTTCTGACGGTGTACCTCAAGCTGGAGATCAACGAACTGTTCCAGATACTCATCATATTTTTGAGGGTTTTCATTCATTAGTGCCTCGAGGGTGTGCCCCTCAATAAACCTTGTGATGATGGCCCATTTCCCGCTTATTTTTGTCACCTCCACTATCTCAGGTATATGGAGAACAGTCTCCTCGATCCTCGCCTGATTCAGCGCTTCATTGAGCACGCCGGCTTTTGAGTAACCCTCGTCAAATACTTTAATTGCAAGATTTCCATCTCGGTAAACAGTTTTCGATGCACGCACTGCGATCACATTCTCAAGATTCATTGATTTGACCTCCTTTATAACACTTCGGTTCAAAGAAAATTTTTCGTTAAGCGATAATTTACTTTGAAAAATACACTTAGTAGAAAAATTTTCTTACCTCAGTAGTGTTTTGACTTACTTATTTCCATAGTATGCGTTCAGATACATTTCCCTTATCTCACTAATCAATGGATATCTGGGGTTGGCGCCGGTGCATTGGTCGTCAAAGGCCTGCTCTGCCATATCGTCCAGGTTGTCAAGGAAACATTTTTCGTCTATACCGTAATCTTTGATTGCCTCTTTGATTCCGATCCTTGCTTTGAGCTCATCTATAGCCTTTATAAGGTTCTCCAGCTTTTCTTCATCGCTCCTGCCTTTTAATCCTAGAAAATCTGCTATCTCAGCATATCTTTCCTTCGTATGTGGATGGTCGTACTGAGGGAAGGTCCCCATTTTGACCGGTACATCTGAGGAGTTGAAACGCAGCACTTCATCGATCATAAGCGCATTGGCGATACCGTGTGGCAGGTGGTGGAATGCGCCAAGCTTATGTGCCATTGAATGGCATACACCGAGAAATGCGTTAGCGAACGCCATGCCGGCCATAGTGGATGCATCGGCCATTTTCTGCCTTGCTTTAGGGTCTGCTGCACCCTTCTCATATGCAGCCGGAAGATATTCGAATATTGTCTTTATAGCTTTTAGAGCAAGTCCGTCAGTGTAATCGGTTGCCAGTATGGAAGCGTATGCCTCAAGTGCGTGAGTGAGTGCATCGATGCCTGATGCGCTTGTAAGGCCTTTTGGCTGATCCATCATCATATCGGCGTCAACTATTGCCATCTGCGGTAGTAGTTCATAATCTGCGAGAGGGTATTTTACGCCGGTGTTTTCATCTGTTATAACTGCAAACGGCGTTACCTCACTGCCGGTTCCGGAGGATGTCGGTACTGCGATGAAGTATGCCTTCTGACCCATTTTCAGGAAGGTGTAGACACGCTTCCTTATATCCATGAAACGCATTGCCATGTCCATGAAATCAACCTCGGGATGCTCATACAGAACCCACATGATCTTGGCTGCATCCATTGCAGAGCCGCCGCCAACCGCTATTATACAATCGGGAGCAAATGCAGTCATAGCTGTTGCGCCTTCCTTAGCACAGGCAAGTGTTGGATCGGGTGCTACATTGAAGAAGGTTGAGTGAACTATGCCCATCTCATCCAGCTTACTTGTCACTGCCTTTGTATAGCCGTTGTTGTAAAGGAAGCTGTCTGTTACGATGAACACCTTTTTCTTGTCCAGAACGTTCTTTAGCTCATCAAGGGCAACAGGCAAACAGCCTTTTTTCATATATACCTTCTGGGGTGTCCTGAACCAAAGCATGTTCTCTCTCCTCTCAGCAACAGTTTTTATATTAAGAAGATGTTTAACGCCGACATTCTCGGATACCGAGTTGCCGCCCCATGAACCGCAGCCGAGTGTGAGTGAGGGGGCGAGCTTGAAGTTGTACAGGCCGCCGATGCCGCCATGGGAGGAGGGAGTGTTGACAAGTATACGGCATGTCTTCATCCTTGCGGCGAACTCATTGAGCTTTTCCTTTTCAGTTGTAGTGTCGAGGTATACCGAAGCCGTATGGCCAAAGCCACCATCCTCAACCAATCTTTCAGCCTTGTCCAGTGCCTCAGCGAAGCTGCCTGCCCTGTACATTGCCAGAACAGGGGAGAGCTTTTCATGCGCAAATTCTTCCGATAATTCTACGCTTTCCACTTCGCCTATCAGTATTTTAGTATTTTCAGGTACCGTGATCCCAGCCAATGAAGCGATTTTATTTGCCGGCTGACCAACTATTTTAGCATTGAGGGCGCCGTTTATTATTATCGTTTTGCGGATGCTTTTAGTTTCCTCATCATTGAGAAAATAGCACCCGCGTTTTGCAAACTCAGCTTTTACCTTGTCATATATAGAATCAAGCACGATAACAGACTGCTCTGATGCACAGATCATGCCATTGTCAAAGGTTTTGGAATGTATTATAGAATTGACCGCAAGCAGTATATCGGCAGATGCATCAATAACGGCAGGTGTATTTCCCGGACCAACGCCAACAGCAGGCTTGCCTGAGGAATATGCTGCTGTGACCATTCCCGGTCCGCCTGTAGCAAGTATAAGGTCAGCCTGCTTCATTATATAGTTTGTCATATCAAGTGAGGGAATGTCGATCCAGCTGATGATGCCTTCGGGTGCACCAGCCTTGACGGCAGCTTCCAGTACGATCCTTGCGGCTTCGGCAGTACAGTTCTTTGCCCTTGGATGAGGAGCTATAACAATACCGTTTCTGGTCTTGAGTGCGAGCAGCATTTTGAAAATAGCTGTGGAAGTGGGGTTGGTGGTTGGTATCACAGCTGCTATGATGCCTACGGGCTCTGCTATTTTCTTGATGCCGTAGGTTTTATCCTCTTCTATAACTCCGCAGGTTTTTACCTCTTTATAGGCATTATATATGTATTCGGAAGCATAATGATTTTTTATGACCTTATCTTCTACAATACCCATGCCTGTTTCAGCTACTGCCATTTTAGCCAGACGTATGCGTTCTCTGCCGGCTGCCATCGCGGCCTCGAAGAATATCCTGTCGACCTGCTCCTGCGTGAAGCCGGCATAAATTTTTTGAGCTTCTTTTACTCTTGCAAGAGCCGCCTCGAGCTTTTGCACGCTATCGATGATTTCGTTTCTTTTTTCAATTGACATACATATTCATCCTTTACATTCTGCTGTCTATTTCAACCCAATAAACAACTTTGTGTTTTTTATAACAAAGATTGATAAATATTTAACTAACCATGACAATATTTTAACACATTCTTTTGCTAAATAAAAGCACTAAATTAAAAATTTTTGGCAATAGGGCAATCCGGTGAATATTTAGACCTTGTGAATAATACACGATAATCGCATGAAGCAAAATAGTTACGAACGAGTATCCGCTAATAAAACAAATATCATGGCCAAAATTTTAAGTATAGGGCACAGTAATAGCTTGGTAGATTGTCATAAAGCTACCAAAGCATTATTTATGTGCACCTAATTAGTATAAAAGTGGACTATCCCTGAAATTTTGTCCAAGCGCTATTCGAGATTTCTAAAGGGAGTGCTGTTTGAAAATAGTTATTCATGCGTAGGCTATGTTGAATAGTAAGACCACTATTGACAAATAAATTTCAAAGACATAATGTAGATTTAAAACTAGCCGGCTATGTCAAATTGCCGTCGGAGAAGTATCGGAGGTATGATTCATGAGCTTTTCAGGACTTTCAAAGGAAGCGCTAATATTTCTTTTTGAAAATAAAATGAATAACAGCAAGCAATGGTATGAGGAACATAAAAGCGATTATAAAAAATACGTGTATGAGCCCTTTGCCGAACTTGTGGGAGAATTGGCACCTGTTATGAGGCAGATAGACCCGGGTATGATAACCATCCCTTCAAAGCTGATATCGAGAGTGCGAAGGGATACAAGGTTTACAAGGGATAAGAGCCTTTACAGGGATAATGTATGGCTTGTTTTCCTGAGGGACAAGTCCCAGATGTCTACATCACCCTGCTTCTGGTTTGAGCTCGGACAAAGCGGTACCAGCTACGGTGTTGGCTATTATGGAGCAGCAACCGGGTCTATGGCGAAAATGAGAGAAATGATTACCGCAAGGCATCCTGCCTTTATGGAAGCATTGAAGGTGTATGAAAACCAGGATGAGTTCACAATAGGCGGTGACTTATATAAAAGGAGCAAGTATCCTGATCAGCCGGAAAATCTGAGACTTTGGCTTGACAGGAAGAATATTTATTTCCAGAGCGTACAGCAGGATTTCAGTCTGGTATTTTCAAAGGAATTGCCGGAAGCTTTGAAAAAAGGCTTCATGAAACTTCGACCGATTTATGACTTCCTATTACTTGTTTAAAGCAGGAGCTGATGATATAACGCATCTTACCTCTGAGCGTTTTAACGAGGTGGGAGACATCTATAGCCTCGTTATGAGCGGCAGCGAAACTTCGGCATGGAAGCCTTTGCTGAATATTAACAAGAATAATGCAGACAATAAGCATCATAAATCTAAAACATGATCAAGGATGTGAAATTGTATTATGAACAGGAAAATTGCTGTAGAAAATGGTCTGACGCCTGTCATGGAATATCTTTCCGAGAAGGGCTACAAAGTTGATGGGATTGATTTAGGCAGTGAGTATAAGAAAGATATCGATAAATATGATGCTATTGTAGTAACCGGAATGGACAAGGATTTCCTGGGTGTACAGGATGTGGTGTCAAAAATACCAGTTATTGATGCCAGGGGATTGAGCGCTGAACAAGTCTATAAACGTATTTCGAGCAGTCTTCATTAATTATGTAATACACCCAAACTAACAAAAGCAGCTACCGGCCAAAAACCAGTGGCTGCTTTTATGTTTGACAAACTGTTGATTAACTTCCGGTATTGTCATATAATTTACTTTAGTATTTTGAAGTCAAGAAGCATGGCAGAATTATTTTTACTTTACAGCTTTTAAAGCTACGCAGGCAGAACGGGAGGATCGGGATTATGCCTATCACTGAGATATTGTCAAGAAATGCCGAATTATATGGCAATGAAACATGCCTTACGGAGATCAATCTGGATCTCCAGGAAAGTCACAATGTTATATGGCGTGAATACGAGCTTATAGAGAACAATCCTGCGGGAGAATACCGCCGTGATATGACCTGGAGGGTCTTTGACGAGAAGGCGAACCGCATGGCAAATCTTTTGCTGAAGCGAGGCGTTAAAAAAGGCGAAAAGGTAGCAATTTTAATGATGAACTGCCTTGAGTGGCTGCCTATCTACTTCGGAATATTAAAATCGGGTGCGGTGGCTGTTCCAATGAATTTCCGCTATACTGCCGATGAAATAAAATATTGTCTGGATCTATCAGATACCATAGCATTAATTTTTGGTCCTGAATTCATTGGCAGGATGGAGTCTATATATGATCAGATACCAAAGGTCAGAATGTTATTTTTTGCAGGCGAGAACCGTCCATCCTTTGCTGAAAATTATGACCGCCTTACCGCAAATTGTTCTTCCGAGGCGCCTGATATCAAGCTGACTGACGACGATGAAGCAGCTGTATATTTTTCTTCGGGGACTACCGGCTTTCCAAAGGCGATACTGCATCTTCACAGAAGTCTGATGTCCGCTTGCGAGACAGAACAGAAGCATCATGGACAGACAAGAGGGGATAATTTCCTTTGCATACCTCCTCTGTATCACACAGGAGCTAAAATGCACTGGTTCGGCAGCCTGCTGTCAGGTAGCAAGGCCGTTTTGCTCCGAGGTATAAAGCCTGAATGGATACTCAGGACTGTATCAGAGGAGAAAATAACGAATGTCTGGCTTTTGGTACCGTGGGCACAGGATATCCTTGATGCTATAGAAAGAGGAGATGTAAGACTCGAGGATTATGAGCTCTCACAATGGAAACTGATGCATATCGGAGCCCAGCCGGTACCTCCAAGCTTGATCCAGCGCTGGAAAAAATATTTTCCGACTCACCTTTACGATACGAATTATGGGCTGAGCGAATCCATAGGACCGGGCTGCGTACATCTGGGTGTTGAAAACATTCAGAAGGTAGGCGCGATAGGAGTGCCAGGTTATAACTGGGAGGTCATGATCGTTGATGAGAACAAACAGACTGTTGAAAAAGGTCAGGTTGGGGAGTTGGCTGTAAAGGGACCCGGAGTAATGGAGTGCTATTACAAGGATCCTGCGGCGACTCAGACCGTGCTAAAGGATGGCTGGCTATTTACAGGCGATATGGCCAGAATGGATGAGGACGGCTTCATTTATTTGGTTGACCGTAAAAAAGATGTTATCATAAGCGGAGGTGAGAACATTTACCCGGTTCAGATAGAAGATTTTCTCCGGGCGCATAATGCAATAAAGGATGTCGCTGTGATCGGATTGCCTGATAAACGTCAGGGAGAGCTGGCTGCCGCCATTATAGAGCTCAAGCCCGGTTGCTGCTGCACGGAAGATGATATCAATTCATTCTGCCTGTCTCTGCCGCGGTACAAGAGACCAAAGAAAGTTATATTTGACAAGGTGCCCCGTAATCCGACCGGCAAGATCGAAAAACCTAAACTAAGAGAAAGATATGGCGTGGCAGGACTTGTAGCAATACAAAATGAAATTTCCGAATAAAGGATCGTAAAGCGATGGTGCTGAATAAACCACCGCTTTTTTGTTTCCAAATGAATCATAGTATCTTGTAATACATTAATATTCTCTTCCTTGATGATTTATGGTAATATGATTTTAAATTAACATAATTCAACACTAATTGCCCTGAATTTTTCTTAACACGTCATCAGTTTGCTGACTGATCGTCATGCTTACACAGCATTCCGATCTCAATAATGTGGCTAAAGCAAAAATTCTTGGAATACGGGACTATATCGTAAAGCCGTTCGAATCACAGCTGCTTGTCGATAGAATAAAAAAGCTTCTTGACTAAACAATCGGAAGGTAGATGGATGATAAATGGCCTTTTGCTTGAGTGTTCCCTCTGTAGTTATACTGATATCCGGATCTATATTGCTCTTTTTTGTTGTTGTAACGATCAGGGAGAAAAATGACAAGTGCGCCTATTACATGAAGTGGATGCTGGCAGCAGCAGCATTCTGGGCAATTATCAACGGTATCGAACTGGCTTTGTATGACATCGGGGCAAAGGTCGTACTATCAAAAATTGCCTATATCGGTACTTGCAGTGTTATTCCGTTTTGGCTCTTGTTTGTCTTGAGTTATGTAAAACAGGAACTAAACCTCAAAAAATGCTTTCGCTGTATTATTTTTGGCCCGCCTGTCATAATGCTGCTTTTCGTATTTACAAACGAATACCATCAGCTTGTCTGGCCTTCGCTGACACCTGTTGAGGTAAACGGAGGCATAAGGCTGGTATACGGGCATGGCATCATGGTGATTCTCTTTGCTATATATAGTGCTGTGATCATGCTTTACGGCGTAGTTATGCTGATGATTTTTCTTCACGATTCTCCTGCGCTGATCAGGCGGCAGGTATTACTTATGCTGGTTGCATCACTTTCACCATGGATTTTGAATATTGTTTACCTGTTGGGATTAAGTCCGATACAGGGAGTCGATCTGACTCCCATAGGTTTTATCATTACCGGTGTTATATTCCAGTTTGCCGTGAAATGCTGCAAAATGTTGGATTTAATGCCGATAGCAAGACATATTTTGTTTGATGAAATAATTGATGGGGTTCTTGTTATTGATGGCAAGAATCGAATAATGGATATTAATTCTGCAACAGTGGATATATTGAGTATGCAGGAAGATCAGCTGGTAGGTAAATCAATTGATGAGATACTTCCAATGATGTCAAAAAATTTATCAAAAATTGCAAATGGCAACAGAATCAGCAATACTAGCTTTTCATTTAACGGAAAATGTATAGATGTAAAATTGTCGTCATTGTCCAATAAGAGCTGCAAGTTTGGTTATCTTGCGGTCTTAAGGGATATTACTAATATAAGGCAGGCGCAGGCAGAGCTGATGGAGGCAAAGGAAGCCGCAGAAGCTGCCGATATAGCTAAAGGCCGGTTCCTTGCCAATATATCCCATGAGGTAAGGACACCTATGAATGGTATAATCGGCTTTATGGATTTGCTTTCAAGGACAGGACTTGATGCTGAACAGTCGGAATATCTGCAGGATGCCAGGTCAGCTGCACAGACGTTGCTGCAGCTATTGAATGATATACTTGACTATTCAAAATCAGAATCGGGCATGCTGCAGCTTGAGTCGATTTCCTTTAACCTTCATATGCTGGTAAGGGAAACAGTTATATTGTTTGAACCGTCAGCTCGAAGAAATGGTACCGAACTGTCATGTAACATATCCGGAGGTGTACCTGAGTATGTATACGGAGATCCTGTCAGACTCAGGCAAATCTTGGCCAACCTTATTGGCAATGCTGTAAAGTTCACCGAACATGGAAAGGTTACAGTAATTGTCGATGCAAATGTCGACGCTGACAAAAAGGCACGGCTGAGGTTTGAAATATGTGATACAGGAATAGGGATGAAAGAAGAGGCTATCGACAAGATTTTTCAGGCATTTACCCAGGCAGATGTATCTACGACCAGAAAATATGGTGGTACCGGGCTTGGATTGGCCATAACCAAGAAAATAGTTGACAGCTATAGAGGAACGATCGAGGTGCAGAGTGAACCGGGCAAGGGCTCTTGCTTTATTGTATCGTTGAAGCTGGAAACAGCAGAGCCAGCCAGTGTGAACGTATCTGTCGAACAGAAGTGCTATGCTGCTGAAAAAGAGGCGGCTGCAGTCAGCTTTAGAGCATCGGTTCTACTTGTAGATGATATACAGGCTAACAGAAAGCTTGTGTCCATACTGCTGAAAAAGCTCGGGTATGATTCGGATTGCGCGGAGAATGGAAAGCAGGCTGTCGAAATGTGCAAACAGAAGGAATACGACCTGGTGCTGATGGATTGCCAGATGCCTGAGATGGATGGATATCAGGCTGCTCGTGAGATAAAGTCGCGACAAGGTAAAAATAATGATACACCAATAATCGCTATGACAGCCAACGATGCAGAAGCTGACCGTGAGATGTGCAAGGAAGCCGGAATGGATGACTACATCACAAAGCCGGTAAACACGGATGTACTTGAGCAAATTCTGACTACATATATAAAGAACAGGGTCTGTAATCCCGAATGAATGCTGCTTATACTGACAGATCGACTTGAAGGAGTTATAAATGGAACAGATAATCAATGAACAAAAAGAAAGAGCATTGTTGGTGGGTGTTAACCTTAACAATGATGTGGATTTCCGTAAATCGATGGATGAACTGAAAAACCTTGCGGAAGCATGCGAACTTGAGATAGCCGGACAGACGGAGCAAAATCTGAAGTTGGTGAATAATGCTTATTATATCGGCACCGGTAAGGTGAAAGAGATGGCTGAGCTCGCAGATACAATGGAAGCGGATGTGGTGATCTTCGACAATGAACTCACTCCCAAGCAGCTTAGGAATCTGGAAAAGGCGCTGGAGTGCAGAATATTGGACAGAACCTCTTTAATACTTGATATATTTGTACAGCGCGCAAAAACAAAAGAGGCCAGGCTTCAGGTCGAGGTCGCAAGGCTTCAGTATATGCTTCCAAGGCTTGTTGGAATGAACGTGGCAATGGACAGGCAGGTGGCCGGTGCCGGCTTTCAAAACAAGGGCGCAGGGGAAAAGCAGATAGTACTGGACCGAAGAAGGATAGAACAGAGGATCACCGACCTGAAACATGAACTTGAGATGATTGATAAGGAACGTCAGACACAGCGCAAGAAGAGAAATGAATCCGGTCTGCCAAGGGTTGCGCTGGTTGGCTATACAAATGCCGGAAAATCCACTCTGATGAATGCCATGGTGGAGCTTTCACGAAAGCCGGACACAAAAAAGGTATTAGAGAAGGACATGCTGTTTGCAACACTGGAGACTTCTGTGCGAAATATTGAATTGCCTGACAATAAGGAGTTTCTTCTTTCAGACACTGTTGGATTTGTCAGCAAGCTTCCCCATGATCTTGTGAAAGCATTTCGTACAACATTGAAAGAGGTTATGGAAGCTGATCTTCTGCTGCATGTGGTGGATGTGTCGGATCCTGATTACGAACATCAGCTTAAGGTGACGAACGATACATTGAAACAGATCGGAGCTGAAGGGATACCAATAATACATGTGTATAACAAAGCGGATCAGACAGAACTAAGTATACCCTATGTGAAAGATGAAGAAAGTATCTATATATCGGCAAGAGGAAAAACAGGTTTGGAGGAGCTTATCAGTCTGATTGGCCGGAAGGTGTTCAAGGCTTATGTAGATTGTGAGATGCTTATACCATATGATCTTGGGAGCCTTGTATCATATTTTAAGGAAAATGCAAATGTAAAGGAAATGAGCTATGAAAACGGAGGCACTAAAATTAGACTTGAATTAAGCGAAGCGGATTATAGGCGATACAAGCAGTATGTAGTTTAAAGGGAATAGGGGGTCAGGCTTGAATAATTCACTTATGACCGAATACTAATAAGTGAATTATTCAAGCCTGACCCCCTTGTACTGACTTAAATGAGTGAGGTGCTGAAATACCTTTCGACCCTGTCGGGAAGGACTGTGACTATTCTTTTATCCTTCCCGTATTTTTGAGCAGCTTTTATCGATGCCCATACATTAGCGCCTGATGATGTACCTGCCAGGATACCCTGGCTCCTTGCCAGCGCCCTTGCCGTATCTATTGCATCATCATCGGTAACCTCAATGACCTCATCGACTAGACTTACATCAAGCACCGCAGGCACGAAGCCATCACCTATACCTTGTATTTTGTGCAATCCGGGCTCATGACCCAGCAATGCTGAAACGTTTTTAGGTTCCACCGCTATGACCTTTGCATCAGAATTTTTTTCCTTGATAAATCTGCCTACGCCTCCTAATGTTCCGCCGCTGCCCAAGCCAGACACGAATACATCCACACCGCCATCCATCTGCTCCCATATCTCTTTTGCAGTAGTAAGATAATGGATCTTCGGATTGTCAGTGTTCTCAAATTGCTGTGGTATAAATATGTCAGGGTCTTCAGCCTTTCTTCTGGCAACCTCGTCAACTGACCCGCCTATGCTTTTTTCTGCTTTTGTCAAAACAAGCTCTGCACCAAGTGCCTTTATTATCTTTTTTCTCTCCTCGCTCATGTTTTCAGGCATTACTATGATCACCCTATAGCCCTTTTGAACTCCTGCAAGTGAAATTCCTATACCTGTGTTGCCGGAAGTTGGCTCCATTATTGTCATACCAGGCTTTAACAGACCCTTTGCCTCTGCCTGTTCAAGCATGTATTTAGCCACCCTGTCCTTTATACTTCCGCCGGGGTTAAGATATTCGGCTTTAGCAAAGATGGTCAGACCCGTGAGTTTCTTCAGGCTCAGCATTGGCGTATTGCCTATTGTATCCAGAACGCTTTCAGTTATCATACTTTTCCCCTTTATGTCTCTATGTTTAATACCATGCTATAATTTTGTTTTTTTTCTATAAAACATATTATCATATTTCATTATAACACTTAAGGTGCAAGAAATTTTTTCGATTATAGAAAAATTCTCTTGCATTAACAGTGTTACAATGATGCGGGAGATATGCTCATATCGTTTTCTTTCGATTAATCGAAAGAAAATATCTGAAAGGCAAATTGGTACCCGCCATTTATAGAGGTGGGGGACATATATCGCCTCGTTATATTTCAAATATTTATAATGCAAAAAATATTTTTTAAAAATGTAGATTTTCAAGTTCAAGTGCAATTGACGCTGATTGTCCAATATGTTATTGTGGGTAAGGAAATAATAACTCTCTTTATTTCCTGATCATTTTAATGTTATATAGGAGCTTATTATGAAAAAAATCGGATTTGATAATGATAAGTATCTTCGTCTGCAGTCGCAGAATATTCTCAATCGTATAGCATACTTCGGCGGCAAACTGTATCTCGAATTCGGAGGGAAGCTCTTTGACGACTATCATGCATCAAGGGTGTTACCTGGATTTAAACCGGACAGCAAGATAAAGATGCTGATGGAGCTTAAGGATCAGGCGGAAATCGTTATTACGATTAATGCGGATGACATAGAGAAAAACAAGCGGCGTGGAGATCTCGGCATTACATATGATCTTGACGTGCTTCGTCTGATAGATGCTTTCAGAGAAATCGGGCTATACGTTGGAAGTGTTGTTATCACACACTACAGATCCCAGTATACTGCAGACATATTCCAGAAGAGGTTGGAAAATTTAGGAGTCAAAGTTTTCAGGCATTATCCCATCCCTGACTATCCCTCGAATATTCCTTTGATCGTTAGCGATGAGGGCTATGGCACAAACGATTATATTGAAACGACAAGATCTCTGGTCGTTATTACGGCGCCTGGGCCCGGAAGCGGGAAGATGGCTACTTGCCTTTCACAGATATACCATGAGCATAAACGCGGAATACGAGCAGGATATGCAAAATTTGAAACCTTCCCTATTTGGAACCTTCCATTAAAGCATCCTGTCAATGTGGCTTACGAGGCTGCTACAACGGATCTCAACGATATCAATATGATAGATCCCTTCCACCTTGAGGCTTATGGCATTACTACAGTGAATTATAACAGGGATATAGAAATATTCCCTGTATTGAATGCAATTTTTGAAAAAATCGAAGGGAAGTCCCCTTACAAAAGTCCAACAGATATGGGCGTGAATATGGCCGGATTATGTATTACAGATGATGATGCAGTTAGTAAAGCCTCTGAACAGGAAGTTATCAGAAGGTATTACAATACACGATGTGCTCAACGTCAGGGAATGGCTGACAAGGCTGAGGTGTATAGGCTGGAGCTATTAATGAAGCAGCTTGGCATTACGACGGCGGATAGGACTGTAGCCGAAGCGGCAAATGATAGAGCAGATGCAACAGGCGGGCCTGCAGTTGCGCTTGAGCTAAATGACGGACGTATTGTGACAGGAAAGACTACATCGCTGCTTGGCGCATCAGCAGCACTTTTGCTCAATGCATTGAAGGAGCTCGGTGGTATCCAGCATGATATGCACCTGATATCTCCGATTATTATTGAGCCTATACAGGCTTTAAAAGTTAACCATATGGGGAACCATAACCCCCGTCTGCACACAGACGAGATACTTATAGCGTTGTCCATCTGTGCTGCGACAAACCCGACTGCAGCCCTTGCAATGGAGCAGTTGCCAAAGTTAAGGGGATGTGAGGCTCATTCATCGGTAATATTGTCGCGTGTGGATGAAAACGTGTTCCATAAGCTTGGAGTCAATATCACTTGTGAACCGCAATACCAGACGAAGAAGCTTTACCACAAATAAGCCTTACAATAAAGAAGCTTTACCACAAGTTAGCTTGAGTTATATTTAAGTTGATGTTCTATCAAAATAAAGATACGGCCTAAATATGGTCTAAATTAATAAAGATACGATTCAAATTAAGACAAATCTGGTTAAGAAAGATCCGGCACCGATATGTGTAAAGCTTTACCGGGCCGGTTTTTTATTTGCTTATTTTAGCTCAACTTTTGCGAGATGGGGTATGGATGGCAGAGGTATAGCTGAAGTATAACCGAAGTGGAGCCGAAGTAGAGCACACTACTCATTATTTCAATCTTAGGACGCTATTATGAGGGAAAAGTCTTGTTATATATACAGTTGGCTATAAAATAGGCGTTTTTATAGTATAATTTTGTTCTAAAGTTGAAAAAACGAGTAGCGGAGCGCCAGTTCGGTGTGTGTAATATAGTCGGGTGAAAGTCCCGACCCGGTAAA
>CAZBEQ010000035.1:0-36870 GCA_964490975.1 uncultured Oscillospiraceae bacterium
TGGGGCTATTGCATAGTGAAAATTGGTGAAAATTATATTCATGCTTCAGCTCTGGCAATGCTCGTAAAATATTGACATTGCATGTTTCTAATGACATAATTAGGGTATATTAAGATATGGCTTAAAAATATTTCAGGTGATAAGAATGAATAAAACATTGTATAGTATTGGCTATGCAGGTTATCAAATTGAAGATTTTATAAATGAATTGAAAGCAAACGAAATCGGTGTGCTTATTGATGTTCGTAGCACACCGTATTCATCACATTTTTCAGAGTATAATCGTGATAATTTAGAGAAGCGACTTAATTGTAATCGTATACATTATCGAAACTATGCTAATGAATTTGGTGCACGTCAACCAGATCCTTCTTTTTATTCGCCAGAGGGCTATCTTGATTTCGAGAAATTTACGAGTTCAACCGTTTTTAATTCTGGAGTAAAAAAAATAGAAGAAGGCATGAAACAGAACTTTGTTTTTGCTTTTATGTGTGCAGAAAAGGATCCCATCAATTGTCATCGGTCTATAATGGTTACAAGGCCTTTAAGCGAAAAAGGTTATACTATCATACATCTTATTCCGAGAAGTAAGCCTATTTCGCAGCAGGTTATTGAAAACCGCTTGCTTGAAGAATATTATCCTGAACGTAGCCAGATCGGATTATTTGATAATAATATTAATGAAAATGAATTAATACAAAAGGCATATCGCAAAAAAAACGCTGAGATAGGATTTCGATTAAAGGAAGAAATAACAGTATGATTATATACACAATAGGTTTTACGCAAAAATCTGCGGAACAGTTCTTTAATTTAATTTGTGAGAATAAAATTGAGTTGCTCCTTGATATTCGCTTAAATAACAAATCCCAGTTAGCCGGATTTGCGAAGGGGAATGACTTGAAATATTTTTTGAACAAGATTTGCGATTGTGCCTATGAGCATTGTCTTGAATTTGCACCAACAGGAAATATCCTTGAAGCATATAGGAAGAAAGCAATTAACTGGAATGAATATGAACAATTGTACACAGAATTAATGAATAAGCGACAAGCTCATTTTAGGTTCACAGAACGGTTTTCAAAATATCAACAGATTGTGTTGTTATGCAGCGAACCGACAGCAAAGCAATGCCATCGTAGATTATTATCTGAATTAATACAAAATACTGCACCAGATATAATTGTTAAGCACCTATAGGTAAAGCATGAAATGTGTATTTGTGGGGGAATGTAGAATTGAAGGTTGTAGTTTTGGCTAAGTCTGATAAGCGTATGAACAATGGCAATTATGGTTATTGTGTAGCTGGAATATCTGAATATGGTGATTGGATTCGTTTGGTCTCTAATGATTCCGGCGATTCACTATCAATCCAAGACTGTAAAGCATTTAGTTGTCTTGACGTTTTAGATGTAGAAACTATTTCTTGTCCAATTGATCACCAACCAGAAAACGCAAGGCTTGTGAGATTTAAGAAAGTTGGTTCCCATACTATCAGCCAAGTTGTGGCAAAGTTTGGAACAACTAATAGTAGTTTTTTATTTGTCAACAGTGATTATAAGCTCACAGAAAGCCAAATGGATAAAGCCGATTGTTCACTTATGCTTGCTAAGGTTGATGATTTTGAAGTATACAAGAACGAAAACGATAAAATTAAGGCCCAATTCATATATAAAAGCCGTCTTTACGCTAATGTAAGTGTAACAGACCCAAATGGATACTCTGTAAAGAGGTATGGTACAGTATATATTGTTGTTAGCATCCCTTCACATTCATATGAAACATATGGATATTTTAAGTTTGTAGCAGCGATTTATCCATTTTAGCAGTTTTCATTAGTCTAGTTTAGTAACTCCGTAAGCAATGTCAACTGACCTGTTCAATATCACCGCAACCATATAACACACTCCCCTGCTTGGGGTACCCGCTATCCTACATTCTGGCCGAGATCAGATTCCCTGACTCATATTTTTCTATCCCCTTTTTGAAAAACAGATATGCCGCAATTACATAGGCTGCATCAATAGCCAACAAAATAAGAAGACCGTACCAGCTGAATACCGTTAGCAGC
This sequence comes from uncultured Oscillospiraceae bacterium, assembly GCA_964490975.1. Classification (GTDB taxonomy): domain Bacteria; phylum Bacillota; class Clostridia; order Acetivibrionales; family DTU013; genus DTU013. Next base: position 2,072 of record CAZBEQ010000035.1, read on the forward strand.
CTTATGGGCATAAAAACTATGAAGCCCGCAGGAAGCAGCGTATACATTACAAGCTTTATCTCCTGCCGGTATATGCTATCCGGGTAGAATGAAAAATTCAAGAGAAACTCCAAGACCATTTGTGATATTGAAGATGAATTTCCTATAAAAAACGTAAGCGTACCTGCACTCGTTAAAACAGCACCCATAAGAAGGCCGCCTGCTATTGTGAAAAGTATAAATAGCAACAGCCTCACAGGATCAAAACCAAATATCCCGAAAAAGAGAATGACTCCGAACACGAGGTCTCCCCAGGCCGATACGATCGTTCTTGAGCATTGAACATTAACATAAACATTTTTAGGCTGCAGCAGGTACGTATCCAGCTCACCATTCATTATTACGGATGGGAGCCTGCCTACATTGCCGAATACTATATGTACTGCTCCAAATGTAGATGCTGCAAGCGCCCACACCAGCATGACCTCTCTGAAACCATAGCCTCCTATTGAATTAACTTTCCGGAATATTACCCACCAGAAGAATATAAAAAATGCATTATTCAAAAACATACCCAGTGCCTGGGATATGAAACTGACCCTGTATTCCATAGCAGACTGCAGATTATATTTGAAATACAGCCCAATAAGTTTCAGATGCTTTACAGCAGACAAGCCGGATTTATCTTTTTTCATATCACTAACCTCCATTAACATTTAGCTTTTTTGTCCCCCTCATGTAAACCAACTGTGAAAGAGCTGCAAAAAGCGCAGTGTAAAACAGCTGTACTGGAACAATATCAAGAAATGTCTCCGTTGAAAATGATGTAAGCAGCCTTGCCGGTGCGTAGGCAATATAGGAAAAAGGCAGACATACAGCTATATCCCTAATAGCTGCCGGCAGGAATTCCAAAGGCAAGAATAGTCCGAGCATAAACGACAGCTTCTGTGCTATCCAGAAAAACGCTGAATTATCTTCAGTCCAAAAGGCAGTCATTCCTATGAATGCATCCATAAAAAAATTAAGTAGTATGCCTAATGCAATAGAGAGTATAACGGCCGGAAGTGACACCCACCTAAAGCTTTCAAGTCTGCCGACAAATAAGAAACCCAGCAGTAGCCCCATAGGAAAATTCATTAAAAGCCTTACCGATATCTGTCCGATTCCCTCCGAAAGCTGATAGAAAATGAAATTGTAAGGTTTATTGAGTTTGTAGGCAATACCTCCACCCTTGATCTCCTCATTCATGCTTCGGAATACCTCACTTTTTGAAAGCACGACCATTTCAGCTGCAATATAATACCATACCAGCCTGTTTACCGAATATCCTTCAGTAGACCCATTATTAAATGAGATTGCCTGCCACAACTGCATGAATATGAATATTACCAGCGCAAAGAAAAAGGCTCCCGCAAAAAAATTGGCTGTATATGCCATGTTGCTTCTGATACTGGTTTTAGCTACAAGTATATACTTATATAATCTTTTCAAATCAGTTCCTCCTCCCTGTACTCATTCCTGCCCGTCGTCCATACCTGGCTCTGGTTCAGTGTCACCGACAGAAAGCTCCCGATCTAACACGCCCATACCTTCACGTTCGATATCCTGTTCAAGTCCCTTGTCTTTGTATATATCGCCTATGATCTTCTCCATCGGGATATCGGAAATAGTTACATCTAAAATGCTTCCTGCCTGCATCAGACGTACTATGACCTCCTGGATGCTATCCCCTTTTTCGTCTACCTCGATTTTCATTGATGTATCTCTGCTCTTGATCACATTGAGTCCATCGAGCTTAATTTTGTCAGAAATGGCGCCGAATTTTACATCTATTATTTTCTTGTTCAGATAACCATATTTCAATGCTTTTAATTCACTGTCCAATACGATCCTACCATGGTTAATAATGACTGCCCTGCTGCATAGCTGCTCAACATCTCCAATATCGTGGCTGGTCAGAAATATCGTTGTCTTTTCTTCTTTATTCAAGCGGGAGATCAATTCACGTATCTTTTGCTTGACAATAACATCGAGCCCAATTGTTGGCTCATCAAGGAAAATGATCTCAGGTTTATGAAGGATCGAGGCCGCAAACTCGCATCTCATTCGTTGTCCAAGCGAAAGCTTCCTTACCGGTGTATCTATAAATTCTTTGATATCAAACAGTTCTATGACCTCAGAGATCCTTTTGCTTAATATATTACCATCCAATTCATAAATAGCTCCCAACAGCTTGAAGCTATCCATCGGTGGTAGATGGAACCATAGCTGCGATTTTTGTCCGAATACACTCCCTATCCTGAAAGAAAGCGCATTACGCTGTTTCTGCGGATCAAGCCCAAGGACGGACATACTTCCGGATGTGGCATGCAGGATCCCTGTCAGCATCTTGATGGTTGTGGACTTTCCTGCGCCATTTGGGCCAAGGAAAGCCGTCAGCTCACCCTTATGAACTTCAAGGTCAATACCGTGCACCGCTTCAATTTCATTGTACTGCGGTTTTATCAAAGATTTGATACTGCCGGCAAAACCCTCTTCTTTAGTTTTTGTCCTGAAAACCTTTCTCAGTCTATTAGCCTTTATTACCGTTTCTATCATGGGATCTGCCATGTTAGCACCTCCTGAAGGATGTTTTCAACAACCCGGTTAATCAAAGAAATCAAAGAAAATATAAAACCCCGCAAAGTCACACTATAAAAGTGACTCCGCAGGGTCCTGTTCCCGCTGTGTAGGGCCTACGCCCCTATGCCGCTCAAGCTTGCGCTCCAGGCATACTCGCTTTGTGATATTTTGCCACGTTCCCACTAATTTGTCAATACATGAATATACAAAACTACAACGGCATCTGCGGCACAACTCACTTTCTGCTCAATTTCTTCGGTAAGGGCCTCTTGTCCTAGTTCACACCGTAATTTCTGCTCATTTTCTTCGGTAAGGGCATACTTTTTTGAGATAATATTGGATAACTCCTATAAACCGTTAACATAAGATACATATAACGGCTTTACGTCAACCGTCTATGACAGTAGGGTAGCCCTTAGCGAAAATTTTGAGCAATTTTTTCAAACTCTAGTGTAGGCATTTATAGGCCATGGTTTCTCTATGGAGCGCTTGCAATAGCATAGGCCATGGTTTCGACTCGTCATACATACTATTGTACGTGCTTAATTTTCTTCTTTACCTTTTTAAGGCGGAAGAAGTCCTCTCTTTCCTTCTCTTCAAGGACTTCCTGTATATACTTGACCTGCTCCTTGTATTTAGGTATCTGGATATGCTCCAGTGCATTTGTCCTCTTGTTGGTCTTTTCTATCTCTTTTGCCAGCTTGAAAATGGAGTTTTCTATCTCCGCCAGTCCATATACCTTATAACGCACTTCATTAAATTTCTGTCTGGCAATGTCAAGTGATATATTTGAATTATAAAAACCGTAGGTAGGTTTGAATTCATGCTTTTTATATCTTACAGTCGGTATGTCCACACCCATTACGCTTTTTAGCAATATTTCAAAGTTCTCATCGGCTGGTATACTGTTCGTTATGTCGTCCACATCCCTTAAGCCCATTGTAATATTGGCTTCCTGGAGTGCCTGGTATGCGTCTGAAATTGTAGAATACATCTCTTCCTGTATACTCTTGGCTCTTCCGACAAGATTCATCATTTCTCTTATAAGAACGTTTCTCTTTTTATCAAGCAGCTCAAAGCCCTTATTGGACAATGCCAATGAGGACTTGGCCTTCATAAGGTTCGATTTTGTCGGAGCAATCAATACAGCCATAATTAGATCTCCCTGGTTTTTTTGTAGTACTTGTTAAGTATATCTGTATGCACACGATCAAGTTCTCCTACTGGAAGAATGGACAATATCTCCCATCCGATATCCAGCGTTTCCTTTATGCTTCTGTTTTCGCTTCCGCCTTGAGAAATAAACCTTTTCTCCAATTCACGTCCAAATTCCAGGTAAAGCTTATCTACATCGTTCAAATCATCCTCGCCTATTATCTGAGACAGTGACCGTACATCCTGAACACGTGAATACGCGGCAAATATCTGGCTTGAAAGATCGGCATGATCCTCTCTTGTATAAGCCTCGCCGATGCCATCCTTCATCAGACGTGACAGTGATGGTAGTATGTCGATAGGCGGGTATATACCTTTTTGATTAAATTCACGGTTAAGAACTATCTGTCCCTCCGTGATAAAACCTGTAAGATCAGGGATCGGGTGTGTTATATCGTCATTTGGCATGGTGAGTATCGGAATGAGTGTGATCGATCCTTCCTTGCCTTTCAGCATGCCCGCTCTTTCATATATAGTAGACAAGTCGCTGTACAAATATCCAGGATAGCCTTTACGTGACGGTACCTCTTCCTTTGCGGATGAGATCTCACGAAGTGCCTCAGCGTAGCTCGTCATATCAGTGAGTATGACAAGCACATGCATATCCTGCTGGAAAGCCAGATATTCAGCTGCAGTAAGGGCGCATCTCGGCGTCGATATTCTCTCGACTATAGGTGCGTCTGCAGTATTTATATACATTACGACATGATCCAGAACGCCTGAGGACTGAAAGCTTTTGAGGAAGAAGTCAGCATCATCATGTCTGATACCCATTGCTCCGAAAACGACAGCAAAGTTATCGCTTTTAGCCCCTTCGATTTTAGCCTGTTTCACTATTTGCGCCGCAAGCTCATTATGAGAAATACCGCTACCGGAGAATATCGGCAGCTTCTGTCCCCTGATCAGCGTCATAAGAGCATCAATAGAAGAAATACCTGTCTGTATGAAGTTTCTCGGGTACTTTCTTGCAACAGGGTTGATAGGACGTCCGTTTATATTCTGTTTTACCGGCGATACGATCTGGTAGAGGTCATCGATTGGCTCTCCTGCCCCATTGAAGGTCCTTCCCAGTATATCCCTGGACAATGGTATGGACATAGGTTCACCCTTGAATTCTACAGAGGCATTCCGGGTCGATATGCCTGCTGTACCTTCAAATACCTGGATAACGGCATTTGAACCATCAATTTTTATGATCTTTCCCTTTTTAACTTCATCATTGTCCAACCTTATGGATACCATTTCACCATAGGTGGCATCCTTGACATTGGAAAGCACTATAAGAGGGCCCTCCACTTTATCCAGCTTTTTATATTCTATTCTCATAATGTAACCTCAAACTTAATATTTTCTTCCAGAACTCATTCATATTTCTGGCTAAGTTCCTTGAAAACCTCGACTATCCTGTCGCGCAAGTCATCCAACAGATTGATGCTGTCATTAGGGATATCATCTTTCATCCTGAGAACTTCCTGTATGATATCCTGATTTCTTATACTCGAAATCGGTATACCGATCTTTACGCACTGTAAAGCATTCTCGTACAAGGTGTCTATGACCTTGAGCATCCTGTACTGTTTTGCCGGCACAGTATAGGTATCCTCCTTATGCAGGGCATTTTGCTGCAGGAAACCTTTTTTGATTACCCTTGCAATTTCCAATACAAGTGCCTGGTCATTTGGCAGCACATCTTCACCTACCAGCTGCACTATTTCATTCAGCTTTTCTTCCTCCTGCAGAAGCCTGACCATCTTTCCTCTGAGCTGCATCATTTCGGGCGAAACATTTGCAGAATACCAGTCTTGCAGCATACTTATATAACCGCTGTAGCTTGTCAGGTAATTGATAGCAGGATAGTGCCTGGCATAAGCAAGCTTTTTATCCAAGGCAAGGAATGTAGTAACAAACCTTTTTGTATTCTCAGTTACAGGTTCCGAGAAATCGCCGCCCGGAGGCGATACTGCGCCGATGATCGTGACTGATGCCTCCTGGCCTCCCAGTGTCTGAACACAGCCGGCCCTTTCGTAGAACTCCGCAAGCCTTGATGGAAGGTATGCAGGGTATCCCTCTTCTGCCGGCATTTCTTCAAGACGGCCTGATATCTCTCTTAGCGCCTCTGCCCATCTGGATGTGGAATCGGCCATCATAGCTACGTCATATCCCATATCTCTGTAGTACTCAGCCATTGTAATGCCGGTATAAATACTCGCTTCACGGGCTGCAACAGGCATATTCGAGGTGTTTGCTATGAGTATCGTCCTTTCCATCAAAGGCCTGCCGCTTCTCGGATCCATCAGCGCCGGAAATTCTTCAAGAACATCAGTCATCTCGTTTCCGCGCTCTCCACAGCCAACGTATATGATTATGTCAGCATCGCTCCATTTGGCAAGCTGATGCTGTGTAACTGTCTTACCGGTGCCAAAGCCTCCCGGTACTCCAACCGTTCCACCTTTGGCAACAGGATAAAAGCTGTCGATTACTCTCTGACCGGTCACCAGAGGCTTGTATATCGGTATCCTTCGCGCTGTCGGTCTTGGCTTTCTTACCGGCCACTTGCTTGACAGCTTGAGCTCTGATTTCTCCCTGTTTGCTTTTTCCAGCACAACAACAGTATCATTTATTGTATAATCGCCATCCTGCACCACAGAGACAACCTTGCCCCTTACATTTGCGGGAACCATTAATTTATGCGTTATACTTAGTGTCTCCTGCACTGTAGCATAAACCATACCCGGAGTTAATTCGTCACCGGGCTTTACTGTTATGTGTGCCGGCCATTTCTTCTCTTCATCCAGTGTCAATAGCCCTATGCCTTCCGGGATAAAATCGCTGGAGATCTTATTGATCCTCTCAAGCGGACGTTGTATACCATCAAAAATATTTCCAAGCATTCCGGGTCCCAAAGTTACCGAAAGCGGACTACCGGTGTACAGGATCCTTTCTCCCGCCTTCAAGCCTTCAGTCTCTTCATATACCTGTACTGTGGCAACATCGCCGTCTACTGAAACGACTTCACCTATCAGTCTCTTTTCGCCTACTGTGACCATTTCATTTAGCTTAAAGGCTCCCATATTAGTGCCTTTTACTACAGGACCGTTGATAAGTTTTACTATACCCTCTTTATTATCCATTTTAATCACCCGTTTCAATAGCCTGGAACAACGTCTGCATAATAAAAGACCTGTTATCCTCCAGCATTGCCTTTAAGGATAGATCGATACGTATATTGTTTTGCGGATCTTCTGCAATTAAACCGCCTATAATATCATCATCAGCAGTCAGGAATACAAGCTCCTTCCACTTTCCCTTTTGAAGAAGTGCATTCCTTATTTGTTCCACATATTTTTCATTATCTTTTTCCGTAAGATATATCTCCAGTTTTTCTGCAGTCCAGGCCAGCTCAAGTTTGCCGGAAAGCTCGAGTAAGTAGCCGGGATACCGTTCGGATCCTGCAAACATATCCAGTTCTTTTTTGATGCGTTCCATCAGTATGGAAAAATATTTTTCCTTCATCAACATATACTCTTTTTTAAATTCGACCCTATTCCTGCTTATCCGTTCCGTACACTCAGCCACAGCCTTTTTTTCGGCCGTGCTGATCATATTCTCTGCTTCTCTATCCGTTTCATCCTTATTCTTTTGTATTTTAATATCATATTCCTTCTTCAGCTTCTCCATTTCTGCTTTGAATGCTTCATCCATGGTTCTATGAAGAAGATTGGAAAACAGTGTTAATTTTTGTTCTATAGTTACCATAGAAACCACCTCATATATGAATGCCGACCGAATCTCTAATATAGTTCGCTATCATGTCCGCTGAGCGCGTACTTCCATGCCTGCCTGGTATTTCAACAATGACAGGTCTTTTGCCCTTGAGCTTAAGATCTAATACCTCATCTCTGATCATGTCGACCAGGTTTTCAGTTAAAATGAGGATACCTATCTCCTCATCTTTTATTGCAGTTTTTACAGCATCAAGGAGTTCTTCCCTGGTATGAACCAATACGCCGTCTATCCCAGCCAGCCTCATACCAACCAATGAGTCTCTCTTGTCACTTATTAGAAACGATTTCATAAGGTCTCCTTAAGGCATAGCCCAAGTTATTATACAAACAGTATCAAAATGGAAATGATCATACCATAAATAGCTATACCTTCTGCCATACCGACAAATATAAGTGTTTTACCAAGTATGGATGAGTCTTCCGAAACGGCTCCAATGGCAGATGATCCGACAGACCCAACTGCAAGGCCGGTTCCTATAGTAGCCAGTCCCGTGCTGATTGCTGCGGCAAGGTATTTGAAGCCCTCCCCAAGCGTCATACCTGATGCTGCTACAGCTGTGGCTGCAGTTTCACCTTCAGCAAATACAGGGTAGCCAGATACCATAAAAACTATCATAGTAATCATAACGGTTCCAAATGCAGAAGCTGAAGTAAGTATTGCTTTTTTAACACTGCCCTTTTTGTTAGTCTTCATAGCTCTGCGCCCATATATAACTGTTCCTGCTGCAATTCCAACTGCCAACGCCAATAATATCAAATGCATAATAAATCATCCTTTCGTTTTTAATTATCATATTAATTTAATAGCTTTACTAATTTAATTACCAATTCTTGCAGGTTCGAAAGCCACACCTTCTCCCTGGAAATATTTGCTGAACATTTCGTAATACTCAAGACGCAGTCCTTGAATAAAGACTACCAGGCCTTCCAGAGTAAGAATCAAAACATTGCCCAGTACCAATATCAATAACTTCAGCAACAGGTTTGAAGTCATCTCAGACATTACCAGGAAAGCCAGGAACAGCCCGGCATGGTTCAAAGCAAATGCTCCCACACGTATGAATGATATTGCATTGCTTAGAGTTCCCAGTATGGTTTCAACTCCTTCAAAAATGCTTTCTGTCATATACGATCCAATACTGCCATGGAGCAATGGTTTTTTCCCGGAAACCAGGTTGGCAAGCGGTTCTTTAAACAGCATTATTAAAAGGCTGAAGAGCATCGATAACAACGGGGCTACGACAGGAATGCCTGTAACTCCTGTAACTGCCACACCTGCCATGATAAGGCTCATGAAAAACACATATCCCGCAGCTCCGTTCTTACCAAAAATACCGCCTTCAATGTTCCCTCTTTTTAGAGAATTGATTATCCCAAACGTAAACGATACCGTTAAGACAACTACGCCAAATACTACGCCGGATATCAGTATTATCGGTATGTTCGTTGGATCCAGTGGTTTTCCGATAAGGCTGGGAAGCCATGGCAGCTCCGAATGCTCCAAACCGAAAAAGCTGCCGTAAACAAAGCCAAACAGGATAGAACTTCCTCCAAGCCTCATAAGTAATTGTCCCGCGACACGCATTTTTTTAAGCAGGAATAGACCTGCGATAAAGTATACTAAGCCTTGCCCTATATCACCAAACATAATACCAAACATTAGGCAAAATACTATGGCAACAAATGGGGTTGGGTCTATTTCATAATATGACGGTAATCCATACAGCTTTATTATCGTCTCAAATGGTTTACAAAATCGGTTATTTCTAAATAGAGTAGGTGGTATCACCTTCCTTTCCATGTCGGATACTTTTTTTTCTTCTACTATTATCCTTTTTGTTTCATTTTTCAGTATCTGATTAATATAATCGAGATCCTTTTCCCTGATCCATGCATTGAGCACAAATGTGCTTTCGCCATATATCACCTGATGTTCAAGCCCTACTATTTTTCTTTCCAGCATAACCATTGTGTAAATCTTGTTAATCAGAGCAATGCTTTCTTCCCTTTGGACTTCCAATAAGCCGGACAAATTATGGATTTCATTTTCAAGGCTTGCGATTCTTGAATCCAATTGTGCTGAGATGTCCGAAACCGTACCTATCATATCCTGAGGTATATCAACTCTGACCCAGTTAAGTGACTTAAGCAGTTTTTCTGTCTCATCCCTATACTTCCTGGGGAAGATAATAATATATAGATCCTCGACCGAGCCTTTAATATCACCGATATTGAGTACAACAGCACTGATATTTTCATAATTATTTCTGATCCTCGTTCTATTGATACTTGTCAATGCTCCAACTTCATAATCGAAATAATTAAGATTAGCGATGCTTCTGAAATCAAGGTCCTTATATTTGATACTCTTCATTTTTTCATTCAGTAGCCCATACTGAAGGATTTCAGCTCTTTTTGCATTGATCTCGCTGATATGCTCACCTATGAGCAAATTCAACTTATCGAGATCTTCACATGCATTATTTATGCCATACTGCGAATCCATGATACTTTTCTTGTCAATGGCAAGTTTAGTACTAAGACCTTTACTTAAATTATCCAATAGCTGTTCCATATTATTGCACTGAGTTTCAATTGCTCCGTAATCTTCAATCGTATATACAGATGACCCTGCCATATAGGTCTCATATTCATGGATTATGAAGTTATTATCATACGCATCTGTATTTTCAAAATCAAAGTGGAGCCTCTCGCTCAGAACAAGCTTCTTTAACGTATCATGCATATCTTCGATTGAACCAACTATTTTTAGTAAAAGCATCTTTTCAATAGCCATTATTGCCTCACCTCTACTTTCTTTGCTTTACGCATAACATAGCTTTCGATTTGCTCTCTCGTAAGATCATACCTTATCCCCTCAGTTACTGTAATTAAATTTTTGACTGCTTTATCAAGCATGTAAAAATACCATAAGACCTTACCTATGGCTTCGTCTTTACTTCTGCTTTCTAGATACTCATAAAAGCCATTATCAAGATTCTTCTTTATATTGGCCTCACTACCGAAAATCTTGTATTTCATATACTTATTTGATAATTGTCCTAATTCATCTGTTGTTTTTGAATATACCAGTTTCTTCAGTGAATTAAGGCTGAGTCTGTATCCTCCCTGAAGAGTATAGATAAGTATTTCTTCAGGCGATATGCCGTAATATACCTTAGCCCTGTATATCCATTGGACATTAAGAAAATCTATTTTTGTACCAATAATCTCTCTGGCAGCCTCATAGTCCTTCTTATCAAGTTTTATTGCCTTTTTTTGAAGAGTTTTATAAAACAAAAGCTGTAGCTTCATTTCCGAGTGAAATTCTCTTTTTTCCTCATCATTAGCAGTAACAGTCTTCAAAGATGTGTAATAAGGAGTATCCTTAAGGTTCTCAATAAATTGTGCGACATTTTTTGAAGAGACCAGCTTATCAAATGACAGTTTGGAGTAATTCTGTGAGTGCACAAAATGAGCACTTATACCTTTAATTTCTTCACTCCTGGCTATTCTCCTCAATATCATTACGAGGTCTGCTATTTCGAACCTCATTAGAAATACTTTGAGAAAACTCTTGTAGGGTCCGGAAAAATAATGCAGTATCTCCTCCTCTTCAGATACCATGTATCTGGTCAGCAGTGTTTCAAGATCATCTCTAAGAAGTCCGGTATTGCTTCTGACATCATTTATGAAGCTAACCATGTTGTACTTACTTTTCAGATAATCCGTTACCTGGTCCATGGTCTCACATTCCATCATTTTACTAAGCTTTTTATCGTCAAAAGCAATGCTCTTTTTAGTTGATATTTTAGTATTAACGGCTTCAAATGCCATATAAGGATTCATTATCATGCCCTCTCAATAATCCTTGCAATAACTTCCCTAACAATATCATTTTCAACAGCTTGATACTTATTTTTCAGCTTATTTGTGAATTTCTTTATCAACTCTTCATTTTGGTGGCATTCACTATTTGTAATATTAACTAACTCATTGTATTTCAAATCTGCTTTTTCACGAGCATCCGACAATACTTGATCATGGTACTGTTTCATCTCATTTTCCAGTCTTCTTCTTTCCTTGACCAGTATTGTCTGTATCTTTTTTTCGTTCTGATAAGCAATTGCATCTATTTTGGAGATATGTTCAAGTATTTCCTTCAATAATAACCCTCCCTTATTTAAAAGCAAAAGACCCCCATTGAATGGAAGCCTTCATTGGCAATTCTACTATCGGAAGAATGATATCCTATATAAAAAATTAACTCTAATATTAATACAATTAATAACATAAGTCAACTATTTTTAAAACCCGTCAAGAACTCAAATGCTCTATCAGGATTTTCAAGCCCATTGCTATGAGTATAAGGCCTCCGACAAATTCTGCCTTCGATTTGAACTTTGTTCCAAAAATGTTGCCGATTTTAACCCCTACTGCAGACAATATGAACGTAATAACTCCAATAAATGAGACAGCCGGCAGTATTTCCACCTGAAGAAAGGCAAATGTCACGCCTACAGCCAGGGCATCAATACTGGTGGCAATCGAGAGCATTATCATGCTCTTCAGATTGAATGCATCTCCTACATTTTCACAATGCTCATTCCTGGATTCCCTTATCATATTTATTCCAATAACAGAAAGCAAAACAAATGCTATCCAATGATCAACAGTTACAATATAGTCCTTGAATTGTGTACCTAGCAAATACCCAGCAAGCGGCATCAGAGCCTGAAAGCCTCCAAAAAAAGCTCCTGTTATTATCATATGTCGTAGCTTCAATTCACTGGTCGACAAGCCTTTGCAAATTGCAACAGCGAATGCGTCCATAGAAAGCCCAACAGCTATCAGTAACAGGCTAAATGAATCCATCAGTTTTCTCCCTCGAAATTTCTGCTGTAGCCGCATACCATCATAGACAAGCGATTATTACAGCGGAATAAATAATAACATATATTTTATTACTGTTCAATATCGTTATAAGTTAAGGCAAAAACAAAGTGATTGCAGGCTAACGCCTGCAATCATCATACACTCTTAAAACTACCTGCCTGTTGTATTTATACTATTCATTAAAGTATTAAATTCCTGCATAAAGTTGTTTGTCCCTCCATTATAATTGCCTGTAGTTGTACCGAGCCTACCCATACGTGTCAGTATATCAGTTGAATCTGTTACCGTAACGTTCTTAATTCTGCTATCCGCCTGTTTGACTCTTCTCTCTATACTTGCCCTAAGCCTTGACATACTCGTTGTACTGTTGCCATTAGTTCTTAATCCAACAAGTGCTGTGTCTCCGGAAACTACTACTGAACAATTATTTATACCGCTCATGTTATCCAGCTGTCTCTTGATCATGGATGCTCTGTAGGTGTCATTCCCGCTCATTGTATTTCCGATATTATTGCCTGTCAACATTCTATTGTTGCCGGTCAGTGTGTTGCCGGTCAGCGCTCCGTTACTTCCCAAGCCTGTGCCGTTATTGCTCATACGGTTGTATCGATTGTTATAATTGATGGTATTTATACCGTTATAGCTGAGATAATTTGATGGGTCATATCCTGTGTACCCATTATTATACCTATACCCGTTATAGTCGGTCATGTTCGTTCCGTTTGTACCATAATTATAGTCGTACCTGCCCCCCACAAGATTGCTCTTGTTCAGGCTCTGATTACTGCCCGTCAAGCCATTATTAGCACCATTGGGCAAAGCCCTTTCATTTCCTGCTTGTGCGCAGCCCGCAAGTAAAGTTGCTATCAGGCATATTCCTAAAATAGTACATAAAGCTGTTTTTAATGACTTTTTCATTTTTAACACCTCCAGTACTATTCTGTGTACATAATCTATAATTATTTGCGTTAAAATTTTATAGAGTTGCAAATTTTTTTGAACATTATCAGATAATTTTGTAAAACAAAAAAAACGGTGGGAATCATCCCAACCGGTTTTTAAGCTAACTTATCGTTCATAATAGGTATATCCGCGCAAGCCGTTGTCATAGGCTTTCATTATCTCAGGCCGTTCACTTGCACTTATTCTACCCTCATGGATGGCTTCTTCAGCTTTTTCACGGAAACTGATCAGCATATCCTTAGGGTCAAATTCAACATATGAGAGCACATCAGCTACACTATCGCCGTGAATTTCCTTGACCAGATCATAATGGCCATCGGGATTGATCTTAACACTGACCACATTTGTATCTCCAAAAAGGTTGTGCAGGTCTCCGAGCGTTTCCTGATATGCTCCAACAAGGAATACTCCCAGATAGTAGTCATCACCATTATGCATTTCATGAAGCGGCAGCGTCGTCCTTACATCATGCAGATCGATGAAACGATCTATTTTCCCGTCGCAGTCGCATGTAATGTCTGCTATGACAGCGTTTCTTTTCGGCAGTTCCAGCAGTCTGTGAACCGGCATGATCGGGAATAACTGATCGATAGCCCAGCTGTCAGGGATTGACTGGAACACGGAAAAGTTACAATAATATATATCTGCAATAGCGCTCTCGATGTCTTCCAGGTCAGGAGGAGAATGCTTGAGCTTCTCTTTTTCCTTTGCGATCTGGCTGATCGTATTCCAGAATATTTTTTCGGACAGAGAACGTTCACGAAGACTTATCTTGCCATGCTTGAACATATCCCTGAGCTCATCCCTGTAATAAAGCGCGTCGTTGTAACATTCCTGTATATTCTTCAGATGCAGGTTTCTGCTTACATCAAAGAGGTTTCTGATCTGCTCTGATACTTCTTCATCTATTTTTTCAGGCACATCATATTCCTCAAACTTTTCAACATCCAGCACATTGAACAAGAGCACCGAGTAGTATGCTACTGTCGTACGCCCGGACTCGGTAACTATCACAGGATGATTGACCTTGCTGGAATCCAGCGTTGTCATAACTGCTTCCACGACGTCGGTACAGTATTCCTCTACCGTATAGTTCCTGCTGTTGGTATAGTTCGTATTTGAACCATCATAGTCAACAGCCAGTCCACCACCGAGATCCAGATAGCCCATGGGAGCGCCTTCCTTAACAAGTTCCGCATAAACTCTTGCAGCTTCAATGACTGCCGACCGGATATCCCTTATATTTGGTATCTGTGAACCAAGATGATAATGCAGCAGCTTAAGTGAATCCAGCATGTCCTTTTCCCTAAGGTAATCGACCATAGTGATCAACTGGGAAACATTCAGGCCAAATATACTCCTGTCACCGCCTGATTCGGTCCAGTGCCCTCCTGCCTTCGCTGAAAGCTTGATGCGTATGCCTATATTCGGCTGTACCCCAAGCGCCTTTGAACGCTCCAATATAATATTAACTTCATCCGGTATCTCTATTACGAAAAAGCATTTAAAGCCCATCTTGACAGCATAGAGCCCCAGATCGATAAATTCTTCATCCTTGTAGCCATTGCAGATAAGGCAGGCTTCCTTGTCCTTCATGACAGAAAGAGCAGCTATGAGTTCAGCCTTGCTGCCGACTTCAAGCCCGTGGTGATAACGCTGTCCAAACTTGGTCACTTCCTCAACGACCTGCTGCTGCTGATTGACCTTTATCGGATAAACACCCCGGTACTCACCCTTATAATTTAGGTCTTTCATGGCCTTCCTGAACGAGTTGTTCAGGTAGGAGATCTGGGAATCGAGCAGATTTTCAAACCTCAGAAGGACAGGCATGTCGAGGCCGCGTTCGCGTACACCGGAAATGATATCCATCAGGCTGATCGCTGCGGCTTTATTATCCTTATACGGATTAATAAGCACATCACCTTTGTCGGAAATGGAAAAATAACCTGCGCCCCAGTTCTTTATACCATATAGCTCCTCGGATTTTTCTTTCGTCCACCTGCCCAAAAGTTCAGTTCTTTTATTCATTTTTTCCCTTCACTTTCTAATCCAAACATATACACCATATAACGAGGCATCGCCTCGTTATAACAAAATTGGGGGAGGTTGGCGCTCCTACCCGATCTTCAGCAGTAAATAACATAACATAGCATAAACAATATTGTCAATACAAATGATTTCAGTTCAAAGCCCTGTAATCCTTGACGGAAATGACTACGTAGCCTGCATCTTTTACTGCGTTCCTCAGTTCATGATCATCTACATTTCCAATCAGCTCAACTATGGCAATATTCTTCTTTACATCTACTCTTGCATCTACCCCGGCAATTGCATTCAGTGCCTTTTCTATGCCTTCTCCACAGTGGTTACAGGTCATACCGCATATTTCGATCACTTTTTGCATATATCTGCCTCCTGTTATAACACCACTTCGGTTCAAAGAAAATTTTTCGTTACGCGATAATTTGCTTCGAAAATTACGCTTAGTAGAAAAATTTTCTTACCTCAATAGTGTTTCAACGAGGCGGGAGATATGCTCGCACCATTTACTTTCGATTATTCGAAAGTAAATGTCTGAAAGTAAAATCGGTACCCGTTACCTATAGATGTGGGGGACATCTTTCGCCTCGTTATATCTTATATTCCGATTCATTTATAAGTTTGTTAATTTCAGTTAATTTATTCAGCAGCAAATACTGGTACGTAATTATGGTCTACTGTAATGACTGCATGGTAATTATCACCAATATCGAGCATTTTCTTCGTAATCATATCGACTAATTCTGTATCACTGTATTTATAGTCAAATGGAACAACTACATCAAATATGAGGTTTGAATGCGTCACACCGTCTACGACGCGAAAATCATGAATCGTAATATCTGGCGATATCTGCTTTACCAGTAAATGCACCTCCTGATTGAGTTCATTTATACGTTCATTGTCAATTATTATTGGATCCAGATGTATTACCATATGTATCCCCATATCCTTAAGAAAATCACGTTCAATATTATCAATGATATCATGACTTACCATTATATCCTGGTCAGCCGGCACCTCACAGTGGACCGAGGCAAAATACCTTGCAAAGCCATAGTTGTGAACTGTCAGGTCATGAAGTCCTGCAATGCCTTCATAACTCAAGATTTTCTTGTAAATACTATCCACCATTTCATTGGAAGGAGCTGTGCCCAGCAGAGGGCTTACAGTGTCACTTATGAGCTTGATGCCCGATATCACTATAAAAATAGCAACGGCAGCACCCATATAACCATCAAGGTTGAAACCCGTCAGCTTTGATATCAGTGTCGCCACAAGCACGGCAGTCGTCGCAAGCACATCATTTCGGCTGTCTGACGAAGCTGCAACAATCGCATCTGATCCTATCAGTCCACCAAGTTTTTTGTAAAATCCGCACTGCCACAATTTCAATAAAACAGAAACGCTCAGCACAGCTACAGCGATCCATGAAAATATACTCTCTTGAGGATCTACTACTTTTCCCACCGAGTCTCTCAGAAGCTCGAGCCCCAAAAACATAACTATTACTGATACTATCAGGCCTGATACGTACTCCATCCTGGCATGCCCGTATGGGTGCTTGGCATCAGCAGGCTTTCCTGATATTTTGAAGCTGATCAGTGTCACAACGGATGAACCCGAATCCGATAAGTTGTTTACAGCGTCAGCAGTTATAGAGATGCTGTTGAAAAGCGTTCCCGCTATTATTTTAATTATGAACAGCAGCAGGTTGGTAGCTATGCCTGTTATACCGGACAGTTTCCCATATGCTTCGCGAACATTTGTACTGGCAGTGTTCCTATGATCTTTTACAAATAGTTTTAACAATAATTCTGTCAAAGCTTCACACTCCTTCATGCAAAATCTCGTGTGGAAAGCATTTTAAGTTTTTGCTTTGAACTCATGCTTACATTTAGGACATATTATAACAATATTTCCCTTGCCCTTGGGCAGTCTCAGCTCAGCCTTGCAGGCAGGGCATTTGAAAAACCTGTATGTCTTGGATTCAGCAATTCGTCTTTGCACCCTTTTGAACCATGCATAAAGCGGGCTGATAAACATATGAAATTTATAGTTTTCCATGCTCCTTTTTTGGGTATTTTTAGATAGCATCCTGAAAATACACAAGCCCAAAGGGATATATACTATTATTACCAATAACGGTATACCCGTGAATCTGACTATAACCGATAAAACGATGGAAAGTATGAGCAGAGCCAGCGATAGCTGGTCTGTCCCATATCTTCCACTCATGATTTTTTTAAACCAGTTCATTTTTAACCCTCAATTCATTAAAATACTATTTTTTTATCATCGAAGTAACCATCTTAACAAGTTCAACAACAGGGATGATCATAAGCGCCAGGCCCATACCTATAATCAGATTCGTCAGGGATAAAGCTGTCAGGTTGAATATTGTATTTATTCCCGGGATGTATATTACACCAAGCGTAAGCACCAATGAAAGTATCATTGCACCAAATAATACCTTGTTGTGTGTTTTCAGCCTGAAGATGGACTTAAGCCTGGATCTCATGTTGAACGAGTGGAAAACCTCGCAAAGAGAAAGGGTTAAAAATGCCATAGTCATACCGGTTATATGCGATTGCCTAAAGCCTATATAAAATGATACAAGTGTCAGTGCCGCAACTACCAGGCCCTGATATAAAACACTCGCAGCCATTCCGCCTGCAAAGATACCCTCATTTGACTTACGCGGCGGTTTTCTCATTATATCTGGCTCTGCTTCCTCCATGCCCAGCGCGATTGCAGGGAATGTATCGGTCACAAGGTTGATCCACAATATGTGTATCGGTGTAAAAAGCTTAAAGTTCAGTAATGTTGCGATAAACAGAGCCACTACCTCGCTCAGGTTCGCTGAAAGCAGGAACTGGATCGCCTTTCGTATATTGTCGTAGATTCTGCGGCCTTCCTGAACCGCTTTTACTATAGTAGCAAAATTATCATCAGAAAGTACCATATCGGAAACATTCTTAGATACATCTGTTCCGGTTATACCCATACCTACACCGATATCGGCCGTTTTGAGCGCAGGTGCGTCGTTGACTCCATCCCCGGTCATGGCAGTGATTTTGTTATTCTTTTTCCAGGCACTTACGATACGTACCTTGTGTTCAGGCTGTACTCGGGCATAAACAGCATATTTATCAACAGTTTTGTCAAACTCTTCATCTGGTATCTGGTCGAGGGCAGTTCCTGTCAAAGCCTGGCTATCATTTTCAATTATCCCTAGCTCTCTTGCTATTGCTACAGCTGTATCATGGTGGTCCCCTGTTATCATAACCGGTATGATGCCTGCAGCACGGCACTCTACTATAGCAGACTTCACTTCGGGACGAACAGGGTCAATCATGCCAGTCAGCCCAATGAATATCATATTGTTTTCAAGCGTTTCTGGGGAAATCTTTCCCGGAAGAGCGTCAATTTCCTTCATAGCAGAACCAAGGACTCTCAATGCCTTTTCCGCCATCTTTCTGTTTTCATCAAGTACCCTTGAACGCAGTTCATCCGTTAAAGGCCGGATATCCTTATCGACCAGTATAAAGGTACATTTTCTAAGGAGTTCATCAGGTGCACCCTTTGTATACTGCACAAATTTACCCGAGTGGTCTTTATGGATCGTAGACATCATCTTCCTTACCGAATCAAACGGAGCTTCAGCGACCCTGGGCGTCTTAGCCTCCAGCTCAGCCTTGTCATAGCCTAGTTCATATGCATAACGAACCAATGCGCTTTCGGTAGGCTCTCCGATTACTCCGCTCTTGTCTTCCGAAAGCTCTGCGTCATTGCAAAGGGCCATTGAAACTGCGATTTTGGATTTATCACCGAAGGCATCAACAACAGTCATTTTATTTTGTGTCAAGGTCCCTGTCTTATCAGAGCATATAACCTGGGTACATCCCAAAGTCTCAACTGCCGTAAGCTTCCTGATAATAGCATTTTGCTTTGACATTTTTGTAACGCCAATAGATAAAACTACAGTAACAACAGCAACAAGGCCTTCGGGTATTGCTGCCACCGCAAGGCTAATTGCAAGAAGGAACATATCCAGTACCTGTCCTCCTGAAAATCCTCCATTTTGCAGTACACTGAATACAAATATGAACACGCTGATCCCCAGAACACAAATACTGAGTATCTTGCTAAGTCCGGCCAGAGTCTTCTGCAGCGGTGTCTTTTCATCATTTGTATTTGAAATGATTTCCGCGATCTTCCCCATTTCAGTATTCATACCGGTTTCAACCACAACACCCTCGCCGCGGCCGTATACGACGTTAGTCCCCATGTATGCCATATTATGCCTGTCACCAAGCGGTATATCATTTTCCTTTTTTGCTATGGTATCGCTGTTCTTCTCGGACGGAACAGATTCTCCGGTCAACGAAGCCTCTTCAATTTTCAGGCTTGAAGCCTCTATAAGCCTCATATCCGCCGGTACTGCATCGCCCGCTTCCAGCAGCACGATATCGCCCGGGACGATTTCCTCCGACTTGATCTGAGCTACATGACCATTCCTTCTGACTTTCGAAAATGGCGATGACATTTTGGCCAGAGCTTCTATTGCCTTTTCTGCCTTTCCCTCCTGTACGACACCAAGGACTGAATTGAGTACCACGACCATAAGTATTATGACAGCATCGGCGATTTCAGCCGCTATACCGGATACAATGGCTGCTGCGATCAGCACTATGACCATTGGATCCTTCATTTGCTCAAAAAATCGCTGTACTACAGTCTTCTTTTTCCCTTCAGCAAGCTTGTTTCGGCCGAATTTTTCCAGTCTTACAGAGACCTGCTCAGTTCCGATCCCGTTCCTGGATGTCTCCAGCGATTTCAATACTGCTTCTGTTTGCTCAAGATAATACTTCATCATCGATCCCTTTCCATTAAGAAATAAATTGTTAGAATATTATACCAGTAAAATTATTATAACACATCAATTAAAAAAATTTTCTTACTACATTTATATTGTCTCAAACAATACGTAATGCTATCAGAAAATGTCTTATGGTATATAAAACCGGGATGAGAAAATCATCCCGGTTTTATATAAGAATCAACATGGTAAATGCAAAGTCCGTCACGCAGTCTCTATCTTGCTGGCCGACTGCAGTCCAAGCCTTTCGATAGCCCATTCGCGCATTTTATATTTGAGTATCTTTCCTGCTGCATTCATCGGGAATTCTTTAACAAATTCAACATAACGCGGTGTTTTATGTTTTGCCATATGCGTGCGGCAATACTCCTTCAAATCCTCAACAGTCATTTCCGCACCTTCCTTCAGTATGACACATGCCATTATCTCTTCTCCATACTGCTTGTCAGGCACACCTATGACCTGAACATCCTTTACCTTGGCATGAGTGTATATAAAATCCTCTATTTCCTTGGGATAAATATTTTCACCGCCGCGGATTATCATATCCTTGATTCGTCCGGTTATTTTAAAATACCCGTTTTCATCGGCCCTTGCCAGGTCACCCGTATGGAGCCAGCCCTCCTTATCTATAGCTGAGGCTGTTGCTTCAGGCATCTTATAGTAGCCTTTCATTATATTATAGCCACGGGCTACAAATTCTCCGTCAGTGTTGGGCGGTAGTTCTTTATTGGTCTCAGGATCCACGATCCTGCATTCTACACCCGGAAGAGCACGGCCAACAGTATTGACCCTAAGTTCAAGGGAATCATCGACACGGCTCTGTGTACAGCCCGGTGATGACTCGGTCTGTCCGAATACGATCGTAATTTCCTTCATATTCATCTTGTCTACGACATTCTGCATTACCTTTATGGGGCATGGACTGCCGGCCATTATACCGGTCCTCATATGTGAGAAGTCTGTCTTTGTAAAATCTTCATGCTCCATCATAGCAATGAACATTGTAGGAACACCATGAAATGCAGTGATTTTCTCCTTATTAATACATTCAAGAGACTGCTTCGGAGAGAAGTACGGAATAGGTGACATTGTTACGCCATGGGTCATGGAGGCAGTCATTGCAAGTACCATGCCAAAGCAGTGGAACATGGGTACATGTATCATCATCCTGTCAGCTGTGGAAAGATCCATACAGTCACCTATGCATTTACCATTGTTCACTACATTGTAGTGAGTAAGCATGACCCCCTTGGGGAAGCCGGTAGTTCCTGAAGTATACTGCATGTTGCAGACATCGTTCTTGTTTATCGACATTGCACGGCGGAATATCTCTTCCGCAGGCGTCTTTTCAGCCATTGCCATTGCCTCCTCCCATGTGAGGCAGCCCTTCTGTCTGGAGTCAACAGTTATTATATTGCGCAAAAAAGGTAACCTCTTCATGTGGAGTGGTTTACCAGCTTCTGCGTTTTCAAGCTCGGGGCACAATTCCTTTATGATCTCTACATAATTGGAATCCTTGAAACCATTGATCATGACCAGTGTGTGCGTGTCAGACTGTCGGAGCAGGTATTCCGTTTCATATACCTTATATGCGGTGTTGACGGTAACCAGCACAGCCCCTATTTTCGTCGCTGCCCAGAAGGTTATATACCATTGCGGTACATTAGTCGCCCATATCGCAACATGATCGCCCGGCTTGACACCAAGCGCTATCAGAGACCTGGCAAACGTATCCACGTCATCTCTGAACTCTGAGTATGTCCTGGTGTAATCCAATGTAGTATAACGGAACGCATATTGATCCGGGAACTCATCCACCATACGATCCAGTACCTGAGGGAAGGTAAGATCGATAAGTGAGTCCTTTTCCCAGACATACTGTCCTGTTTTTGAGTTATTGTAAAAAAGACGTCCCTTCTGGTATCCCTTTTGCAGATACTTCTCCATGTAGTTTACAAATTGAGGAAATACAATACCTGCATCTTCAAGATCGCTTGCCCATCTTTTAACCCACTCCAGAGAAACATATCCATCGTAATTGATAGAGCTCAATGCCAGCATAAAATCATCTATGGGCATATCACCCTCACCCATCATCCTGTATGAGACCTTACCATCTGTAATAACGGAGTCCTTGACATGAACATACTTTATATAGGCACCAAGATTCTGTACGGTCTTTCCGGGCGTTTCACCTGCAAACCGGTACGGATGATGCAGATCCCAGAGTACACCTACCGAATCGCTGCCTACATGGTTCAGCAGTTCGCAAAGACGCTTTGTGTCAGCATATACACCGTTTGTTTCAACCAGTAGTGTAACTCCTTTTTTCTCAGCGACAGGCACAAGACGTTTCAGTGCAGCCAGAACTACATTGTCGTCCACTTCGCCTTGTACATGGGGTTCCAGATCAGCAAGTATGCGAATATAAGGAGTTTTGAGTTTTGCTGCCAGTTCAATGTACTCAACTATTTCAGTATGATTTGCATCAGCTTTTTCAGAAAATTTCAGGCAGCATCCCGAAGAAAGGCATGGGATTTCAATTTTCAGTTCAGCAAGCTTTCTAACTGTATTTGGCAGCTGTTCTCCGGTAAACGGCTGGGCACGTACAGCAAAAATATCCTTTCCGAGACCTCTGATCTCAATACCATCGAACCCGATATCCTTAGCCATCGAATAGATGTCAGACCAGTCAAAATCCGGACATCCAAGTGTTGAAAACGCAAGCTTCATTTCTAAACTCCTCCTCTTAATCAATAATTGTTACATGTTTCGGTACCGATCCGCAAAACAAAAAAAGCCCTCGTCTCACAGCATTTTGCCGGAGACGAAAGCCTTAACTTCCGCGGTACCACTCCAATTGGTATAAATATACCCTCTTAAGAAGCATCAATCATTAAAGATGAATGCCCTCCCATTGTAACGGCGGGAAACCCGTTCTAACCTACTTGCCATTTGTCCGTCATCAGCTCCATAATGTCAGGATCAAAGCAATGGCTTTCAGCTGACTGCTCAAGGGTGAGTCCACATTGTCCCGTGCACTGTTTCACAGCATACAACAGCTCTCTTTAGCACCATCAGACGGAGTGTTTTCCCTATCAACGCATTTATCTGTTTTTAAATATGCTACCAGAATTCCACCAATTTGTCAATACAAAATCCAAATTGTCTCAATCAAAGGGGACGGGGGTTTTTGATTTATTTAGGGGGCAATCACTCTTTGCTAAATTACTTTGACTTCTTGGTGAATGTATGCAAGATAAGTAATAAATGGTATTCATTAAGGACAATATAAGTTAAGTACTTAACTCTACCCGTCAAATTTTGTTTAGCTAAACTGTAAGTGATTATAAAGTACAAATGACTGGGAAAAGATGAAATGGTAGATGATGAGTGAAAGACCGGGGTAATGGATAGCCGATTTAGACCGCACTACTCGTTATTTCGATTTTAGGACGCTATTTCGATGAAAAAGTTTTGTTTTATAGATTGCTGACTATAAAATATGCCTCTTTACAGTATGATTCTGTTCTAAAGTTGAAATAACGAGTAGTGCGGGGCGAGTATATTCTCTCAGCGCTTGCTGAAATTTCAGATGTGTAGAAAGCGGCTAGCAATTGGTGAATTATTATGAATAAAAGAAAAAAGCGGATCCTTATTTATTCCATATTGTTAATATCAGCAATATGCGCGGTTATAGGTTTCTTAAAGATCTCAATGGCTCTCATTGAGCCGGACGCACATATATATCCAAGCTATACAATGATAGATCTGAGTCAGTTGTTATCAAAACGAGTATACTCTGACGAGGATTACAGAACGCTCTATTTCCAGACCGGACTTGGCAAGCCCGCAATCGATGAAATCCTTGAAGGCAGCAGCAATTGGCAGCAGCGCATACTCCAATTTCAGAAGAACTTTTTTGGCAGGATTAACATTGTATGTGAAAAAAACAGTCCAATTTCAAAAGAAGAATCTATAGTTGATGAGAACGGCTATTACATTGCCGGTACAGAAATGGCTCCCATACATGAGGGCTATATACTAGTGACCAAATCCTCCTATACCTATGGCTGGCGAAATGGGCATTGCGCTCTCGTGGTCGATGCCGGCAATGGCAAAACACTGGAATCGGTAGTGCTTGGTACGGATTCCTCGATACAGGACGTGGACAAGTGGACAAATTTCCCTAACTTTATACTGCTTAGGCCTAAAGGAGAATCCTATAAAGTTATGAAGGAGATAACTGATACAGCGCAGGAAGTTCTTCTAAATATACCATATGATCTGACAGTTGGCATTTTTAGTCCAAAGCTTACTGACAGAAGCAAAGTAAAGGGTACTCACTGTTCACACTTAATTTGGCAGGCTTACAGCTTATATGGCTATGATCTTGATTCCGACGGAGGTGCCATAGTAACTCCAAATGATATTGCCAATAGTCCTGCTCTGGAAGTAGTTCAGGTCTACGGCGTAGATCCGGAAAACATTTGGCCTTGAAAATGTGTGAAAGTGATATATTGACTTCATTTTGTATCTATGATATCTTTTTGTTAATCTGAAAGGGAGTGTAAACCTCAAGTGGAAGATTCCGATGTGCCCGAACGAAGTATTTTTATACACTTTAAAATAAATAATATTAACGGCGTATAATAGGACAGTCATTTTTCTGTCCTGTTTATTTGCCGTTTTTATATTTTATGATTATGGCTATTGATGTTTTGGG
Organism: uncultured Oscillospiraceae bacterium; assembly: GCA_964490975.1. Lineage (GTDB taxonomy): Bacteria > Bacillota > Clostridia > Acetivibrionales > DTU013 > DTU013. The sequence continues at coordinate 27,183 of CAZBEQ010000035.1, forward strand.
AGGTTATTTGATTGTCTGACGAATCCATAATATGGCAGATTTTGCTTCAGTTCTTATTGATATTTGTGAACGCAGTTTTTGCATGCGCTGAGATAGCGGTGATTTCCATGAACGATACCAAACTGACAAAGCTCTCAGTGGCAGGTGATAAACGCGCAATGAGGCTTACCGCTCTTACCAGCCAGCCTGCGCGCTTTCTCGCTACTATCCAGGTCGGCATAACCTTCGCCGGTTTCCTGGGCAGTGCATTTGCAGCTGACAATTTTTCCGACCGACTTGTTAAATGGATGATCCAGATTGGTATTGGTATACCTGAAAAGACACTGGATACCGTATCGGTCATTGTTATCACACTTATCCTTTCATATTTTACTCTTGTGATTGGAGAGCTGGTTCCGAAGAGAATAGCTATGAAGAATTCGGAAAAGCTTGCGCTTGCGATATCCGGCCTTATACATTTCATCTCGAAAATATTTGCCCCGGTGGTCTGGTTTCTGACAATATCAACGAACGGGCTGCTTCGTCTCTTTGGAATCGATCCACATGCCGCTGATGATGAGATAACCGAAGAAGAAATACGTATGATGGTTGATGAGGGCAGTGAAAAAGGCGCTATAGATCCCGAAGAGAAGGTAATGATACAGAATGTTTTTGAGTTTGACGATAAGACAGCAAGAGAAATTATGACTCACAGAACCGAGGTCTCACTGCTATGGCTCGATGAGAACGATGAACAGTGGGAAAAAACGATTACAGAGAGCAGACATATGATCTACCCTGTTTGTAATGAAACAACAGATGATATAATTGGGATACTGAACGCAAAATATTATTTCCGTTTAAAGGACAAGAATAGAGAAAATGTTTTGAAAAATGCTGTCAAGCCAGCATATTTTGTACCCGAGACCGTTAGAGCGGATGTGTTGTTCCGCAATATGAAAAAGAGCAGGCAGCATTTTGCAGTGGTTCTCGATGAATTCGGAGGTATGAACGGTATAATTACTATTAGCGATCTGCTGGAAGAGCTGGTAGGCGATCTGGAGGATGATATGACAATACCTGCAGAGCCGGTGCCAATCGAACGGGTCGATTCTCACACCTGGAAAATACTCGGCAGCGCATTACTGGACGAAGTATCGACACAGCTTGGCATTATACTGCCTGAAGACGAGTACGACACCTTCGGGGGATTTGTATTCGGTATGCTCGGGTACGTACCTGAAGATGGTAGCACACCAGAACTCGAAGGTTATAATCTTCATATAAAAGTTGTTAAAATAAAGGACCATCAGCTGGAAAAGGCTGTGGTATGCCACATGCAAAAAGCTGAAGCAGATTGATCCCTACCGGTTAATATTTTTTACTGAAATGTTTGGATATAATGCCAAAAAACTAAATTATTGTATTGTATATGCTAGAAAATTGTAATAAAATGTCCTTGCTGAAAAAAGTTTTTTGGGAATGTGGTCGTATGCTTTACAAACTGCCAAATATTAGAGAGCTTTTTAAAAAAAGTCTGTTGATGTACTATATGATCATTTGTGGAATGGCACTTGTACATCTTTTCTACATTTTCTTTTTCCGCAGTATCGGCAGTACATTCCTGTCGGTGCTGAACATTTTCAGCCTGCTTTTTTACATAGCCATGTTTTTTATCTTCTTTTACAGCAGAAGCCTCTCTGTACTAAACTCTGCCGTTTTCGAGGTATGTATACATGCCTTTTGGGCTGCTTTGATAATCGGTCCTGGAAATGGATTTGAGTTTTTTATTGCTTGTTCACTATTTGCAGGTTTCAATCTCAACTATATAACCAAGCCAACAAAACTGCAGGCCTTATTCATGATATGTTTTGCTTTCGGTCTATTATTTGGCATCAGGTTTATTCCTGGCACAACAGATCTTTCAGGTATACGCGTATATCCTGTTCAAAGCGCTCTTGACTTTATTTTTATATTTAACAGCCTTGTTACTATTGCCGTGTTTGGTGCCATGTTGTTCATATTTTATACTTTTGTAAAAACAGATAAGGAATACCTGACAAAACAAAATTATCGGCTTACCGAGCTTGCATACATGGATTCTCTCACGCAGCTCCTGAACAGAAGGGCCATGAAGCTCAGGCTCGAGTCCGCACTTGATATCAAGAAGGTTTGTCAACAGGAGTTTGTGATAGCAATAGCCGATGTGGACGATTTCAAGCAAATCAATGACAATTTCGGACATGATTGCGGCGATATTGTACTAAAAGCTGTTGTTGATATCATAAAGGAAAATGTCAGATCAACGGATTATGTATCACGCTGGGGCGGAGACGAAATCCTGATATTATTCAACCAGTCGTCTATTTCTGGGGCTATGTCGACCATAGAACGGATACATAATGAAGTCTGTGAGACAAAAGTCAATTATAATGGAGAGAAAATACCTGTTTCATTGACAATCGGAGTATGTGGAAGTGAAAATTATTATATGTACCAGGATGTCATACTGGAAGCTGACCGACGCCTCAACGACGGAAAACAGAGAGGCAAACACTGTATCATATATGATACTATACCTACATAAACAATCTATTTTCTAAGATACTGAACAAGTTTTTCTGCAACTGGGATATCTGCAGGAAGAAGGCCATATCTCAAAAGTTCATCAGCTGTGACCCAATTGATTTGATCATGTACATTAAGGCTTATCTCCCCATCAATTATATCAGCAAAATAAGCAAGCAGCCTAATTGATCCCTGCTGATAATCATAAATGCTTTCGCAAAAGAAGCCCTTCACTTTTGCATTTACACCGAATTCTTCAAACAGCTCCCTCTCCAAGCATTGCTCGGCAGTTTCACCCTCTTCAAGCTTACCTCCGGGAAACTCCCATCCGCCTGCCATACTTTCACCAGGTGCCCGTCTGGCTATCAGAACTTTATCTCCACTACATATAACAGCAGCAGTAACATCCTTGAATTTGTTCATACAATATACAATTCCTTTGATAATATAGCTCCCAGATTCCTCTGTTCAATCGGGGCTGATATAAAGTATATAATAAAGTAAATAATTATAACAGGCAGTTAATTGATTTTCACAGAATAATTCAGTGCATTAATCAGTACATTGACGAAATGATTCGTATAATTTATTATATAAATAATCGGAGTAACTGAATGAATATTAAGTTGAAAAGCAATATAAAAAGAATAGCAATTTTTGCTATAGTTGTGCTCTCAGTAACAGCTGGTGTATTTCTTGTATTTAAGCTCGCCTTTTTTCTTTTACCGTTTCTGATCGCATATGCCCTTTCTTCATTGATGGAGCCGCTCATCAAAGCACTCAATAAGAAGCTGCATATAAGCCGCCGGATAGCGGCGCCGATAATACTTCTACTATTGGTTGCAGTTATTGTAACACTTGTCGTTTTAGCAGTACTCAGGCTCATTGATGAGGTAAGGGACCTTGTAGTATCAGCACCCGGCTTTTTCTCGGATCTTTACACACAGCTTAATGCTTTGATTGTAGAAGGCTCAAAATATATAGAATGGCTGCCTACAGAAGTCACAAACAATCTTGGAACTGTTTTGTCAAACCTTTCCAATACCGTTACCAACTTTGGCAAAACAGTTGTAAAGGGAGCTTTTGTAACTGCCATATCGCTACCGGAAGCAATAATATTTACTATTATTACTATTCTAGCTACATTCTTTCTTTCAAAGGACAGGGAGAAGATTTCTTCTGTGCTGATGCATCAATTACCTGAAATTTGGATAGAACGCATCCTGAAGATAAAAAAAGACCTTTTCAATGCCATATTCGGTTATATAAAAGCTGCCCTTATCATAATGACCATAACCTTTACGGAATTGTTGATAGGCCTCAGTATAATAGGCGTAGATTATGCTCTGCTGCTTGCATTCCTCATAGCTATAATTGACGCCCTTCCAGTATTGGGTACAGGGGGTGTCCTTATCCCATGGTCTTTATATTCTTTTATAACAGGCGATATAAGGATGGGGATCTTTGTAATAATACTTTATGTAGTTGTTTTAGTTATACGCCAGATCGTTGAGCCAAAGGTAGTTGGACAGCAAATAGGTGTCTATCCACTGCTAACTCTGCTTGCAATGTACATCGGTCTCAAACTGATCGGCTTTGCCGGTCTTATTCTTGGGCCGATCACCTTCCTGCTCATCCGAAACATTCTAATAACCATTTACAAGGGAAAATCCATAAAAGAGATTATCAGCCCCGACAGAACTGATTCGAAAGACACCACATCAGAATCATGACACATTGTAGATTTCGCACCTTAGAAGTGTTTGAATGAGGTCGGCCGAAAAAAGCTTACGACCAACCTCGTTTAAAACATCGATGTACTCCTGTGAAAAAGCAACAACCCCTTCCATTACAGAAGAGGTTGCTTTTAATTTATTAGCTCCGATAAGTAATAATTAACCTAAGATTGAGAAGGTTGCAAACAATCCAGCCGTAATAGACGCTATCAATGAAACAACTGTGATCTGCGTATTTATTGATGGTCCTGCAGTATCCTTGAATGGATCACCGACAGTATCACCTACAACTGCTGCCTTATGAGCTTCCGAACCTTTTCCGCCTTCGTTTCCTGCTTCAACATACTTTTTAGCATTGTCCCAGGTACCGCCTGCATTACCCATCAGAAGAGCCAGAAGCAGACCGCTGAGGATGTTTCCGACAAGGAAGCCGCCTATTGCTGCCACGCCGCCTACAAAGCCAACCACAAGCGTTGCCAATATCGCAACAAGGCCTGCAGGAACCAGTTCGCGAAGAGCACCCTTGGTTGCTATATCAATACATTTGTCATATTCAGGTATAACGCCTTTCTTACCTTCCTTCAGTCCTGGTATTTCTTTAAACTGACGGTGTATTTCTGCAACCATACGCTGAGCATTTCTGTCAACACCCATTATGAGCATTGCAGAGAAAACCGCAGGTATAGCAACACCAACTATCATACCAAAGAACACTACAGGATTCATGACATCAAATCCCGCTAACAAACTAAGGCCTTTTTCAGCAAGAGCATCATTGACCTCTGACATATATGCTCCAAGGAGAGCTATTACTGTCAAGCCTGCTGCGCCAACTGCGAAGCCCTTTGTTATAGCCTTAACAGTATTGCCTGCGCTATCGAGTTCATCAGTAATTTTCAGTGCTTCTTCACCAAGATTACCCATTTCAACAAGTCCTCTTGCATTGTCGACGATTGGGCCATAAGCATCATTTGAAATGATCATTCCAACGATTGAAAGCATTCCTATTGCTGCCATTGCTATTCCGAACAATGCATCCGTATTACCGGGGCCTATGCCATCACAAATCATGTATGATGCCATTGCTGATACACCTATGCCGAGCAATGCCGGGAAAGAGCTTATCAGACCGTAGCTGAATCCGGAGAGGATCGTAAATGCCGGACCTGATTTGGAAGCTCTGGCTACCATCTGAACAGGCTTTTTGGCATCGTTAGTGAAATAGTCGGATGCAAGTCCTACTACTGTACCTACCAGAAGGCCTATAAAAGTAGCTCCCCAATAACGCCAGTTAAAGCCGAAGACAAATGTTGCTCCTGCTGTAAGAGCTGCAAACAAAGCAGTAGTTATATAAGTACACTTATTCAAAGCTGAGCTTGGATTTCCACTTTTTCCTATGCGTCCGAACGCTATGCCGATTATTGATGAAAGAAGTCCTAATGCGGCATAACAAAAAATCATGTTCGTATTGATTCCCGTACCGCCATCTATTGCCACTGCGAGTACTATTGCAGCTGCCATGGATGCAACATTCGAATCAAAAAGGTCAGCGCCCATACCTGCAACGTCACCAACGTTATCACCTACATTGTCTGCTATAACTGCAGGATTACGCGGGTCATCCTCAGGAATGCCGAGTTCAACCTTGCCGACAAGGTCAGCACTGACATCGGCTGTTTTTGTGAATATTCCGCCGCCTGCTTTTGCAAACAGAGCCAATGATGAGGCACCAAAGCTGAATCCAAGTACTGATGTCGCATCACCCGTAAGCATAAGGACACCTGTCACGCCCAAAAGGCTTGTGCCTACAACTGCCATACCCATGACTGCGCCGCCTCTGAAGCCTGCCATAAATGAACGGTTAATACTTTTTGTAGCTGCTTCTGCACTTTTAACATTTGCTATTGTCGCAACAAAAATACCAATCTTACCTGCCAACGCAGATAATACAGAACCAACAACATACGATATCGCCATCATGATGTTTCTGGTCGGTTCCCCGTTCCAAATCGGTTTTGGAAGGAATAGTATGATCAGTACAGCCACAAATGAAACAAAGATTGCTAGTATTTTGTACTCCCTGCCAAGAAAGGTATTAGCACCCTTTCTGATCAGATCTCCAACTCTTGCGATCTCAGCATTGGATGACGGCTGAGATTTCACCCAGGTATAGAGCCACGCTGCTACACCTAGAGCAAGTAAAGAGACTAGTATTGCTACCACTGGCCAGTTCATTAAAAACGCCCCCTAAATTGTAAAATATTTGTTATTTATTGCAACATTATATTATTGCCAGAATATAAATAAAAAATTTACTAGGGATAACACAATTTCCACCGATTACATTATAATCGCATATTCCAAGTAATGCAAATAATTTATTCTGTACATTTTGAATATAGTCGAACAATTATATTGTTTGTCATTTGTCAATGTTTTATGTAAAAATAAATATAAGAAAAGTTACTTATAATATATTGAAAAGCCATTTATCGAATGATATAATGTCGAAAAAGTGAGATGTCTTTAAGTCAGGTACAGTGATACCGACAAGATGCTATATTATAATATTGGGTATTTTATATCCATCCTTGTAATGATGCGATTAAATCTTGTCTGCTGTTGCTGACAAGATTTTTCAGTTTACGCTTCAAAGTCTTATTACAAAACAAGGAGGATTTACCATGCCGAAAAATCAAACCGTAATCGGGTATCTGCCCGATGAAAGGCCCTCAACCTGGAAACTGCTTTTGTACGCGTTACAGCAGGTAATCGTAATGTTCCCCGCAACAGTAGCTGTTGCCCTTATTACCGGCTTTCAAGTCTCTACTACGATTTTTGCCAGCGGCCTTGCAACCATATGCTTCATACTCATAACAGGCAAAAAGATACCTCTTTACTACGGTTCTAGTTTCTCATACCTCACTGCGATATCAGGTCTTATGGCTGGTGATGCCATCAAGTCAATGGTCAGTCCAGAAACACTGACACAGCTGGAAGCCTGGAAATCAGGTGCAACGAGTGTACTCCCGGGAGAAGCTATCTCTTACGCACAATTCGGTATCATTATGTCAGGTCTTATTTCTATCGCTGCAGGATTCCTTATCAAGGCCTCAGGCAGCAAGGCAGTGGAAAAAATCCTTCCTCCAACAATAACAGGTCCTATCGCAATGATCATCGGTCTTACTCTTGCAGGCACTGCATTAAGCGATGCAGCTCCCAAGGCTTTAGCTGATGGTGCTGCTGCAACCATTATGAACAGTAACTGGGTATGGGTCGTATCTCTGGCCACTTTGCTGTCAACAATACTGTTTTCAAGATATCTTAAAGGCTTCCTTGGACAGCTGCCACTGCTGCTTGGTGCAGCAGTAGGATGTGCTATAGCCGGCCTCCTATATGCATTCGGTGGAGCTGATATGAACCTGTTTAGATCGATACCGAAAGAAGCACTTGAAGCTTCGCTCTGGCAGGCAGGTCCTATAGCAATACCTGCATTTACCTTCCCCAAGCCTTCATTTGCTGCAGTACTGGCAATAATGCCAATCGCTATTGCAACAATTCCTGAGTCGACTGCTCATATGTACCAGCTTGATGTCTATGTAAACGATCTGGCCAAGAAAAAAGGCTCCTCAAAGAAATACAGTTTGATAGAAAAGCTTGATATGAACCTTATAGGCGACGGAATTGGCGATATGATCTCCGGGCTGGTCGGAGGCCCTGCAGGAACAAACTATGGAGAAAACATAAGCACGATGGCAATTACCAAGGTATTCTCAGTACCAGTATTAATAGTGGCAGCTATTATTGCAATGATAATGTCATTCTTCACTCCTCTCGTCCAGGGTATATACTCGATCCCGACTGCTGTAATAGGCGGATTGGAAATCTATCTGTTTGGTGCTATCGCAGCTCAGGGTGCAGCTATTATGATCGAAAAGAAAATTGACATGTTCAGTTCCAAGAACATTGCTGTCATAGCAACAATAATGGTAATAGGCGTTGGCGGAAATTATGCCTTCGGAGGCAACATCCCGTTCTTCGGAATAGAAGTGCCCTGCATCGCAGGTGCTGCAATATTCGGTATCCTCCTGAACATGATACTCAGCATAGGCGAAAAGAAAAATACTAAACTTAAGGAAAATGCATGATAGTTTAATTGTCTAAATATTAATCAGGAGGTAAGGGTTGTCTCAAATCAATCGAAATCTGATTAGAGGCAGCCCTTTTTTCATGGCAGTAATTCAGAGGAGAAGGGTGGAGCGTTAACTGGATAGCACTTTCCCAAGTTACCTTTGAGACTGCATCTTCATAAAGGTCATTGTTTCGTGCTTATGCTAATTGTCCTCGCTTCTTTTAAGGACCAGATAATATGGATCGATGCCCCTTACCGTATAATCATCGTTTTTCCACCTGTAGAACATATAGGTCGTACCGTCGATTTCCCTTATTGAATACTCGCTTGCAGTCTTATCTGCCTCATCAAGGATAAGACCTTTTGTCCAGCTTAAAGCCTTTTCTGATCCATCCTGAGCCATAGTCCTTGCAAGCTTCCCGCCTTCTTTAAAATCGAGAGTCGCACCGTAGGTATCAGGCCCCCAGTATTTATTCTGCGGATCAAACGAATCGATCTTCGTTACGCAATCAACGCACTGCCATTTACCAAGCACACTGGGATCATCCACAAAAGGATAATCGGTATTGTCGGTCACCCGCACAGTGCATTCGTATCTACTGTAGTCGCTGCTGTCAACTTTCTTCAGCACATAGTACTTAGTATCCTTTCCATAGTAAACATAGTCCCCGTTCTTCCATTGCATAAACAGGTAGGTGCTGCCATCGATTTCCCTTATCTCGTATTTGCCTGCTGTCTTATCCTTCTGGCTGATTATAAGCCCCTTTGTCCAAACTATACCTTTAGTTTCAGCAAGTACGCCATTCCCCTCGCTCAAAGCACAGAGAAATTTTCCTTCTTTAACAAAAGCCAGCTCTTTTAGATACAGCTCTTCCGGCGTCTGCCTTTGGCCCGGCACAAAATAATCCTTGTTAAGTACAAAGTCAACAATTTCCCATTTTCCGATTACTGCCGCATCATTGACAAAAGGATAGTCGATTTTATCCGTACGCATCCTTTGCAATGCGTTAACACCCAAAAAGCCACAGCCCATTATGAACACAAGCGCAAAAATAATTACAACTTTCAGTTTTCCTCTGAGTATTACATTACCCGTATTATTTCTACCGGCTGATTTTAATCTGCTTTTTGCTGCTCTCAGCGGTTCGTAGTTTATATCCAGCAATTCCTCGTCAGCTGCCAATGCTGACTTGATTGTATTGTCTAAAATTTTATCACCGTTCATAATAATCTCCATTCCGCCGCAGTCGCTGGCGGCACAAATAGTAATGAA
>CAZBEQ010000036.1:0-36730 GCA_964490975.1 uncultured Oscillospiraceae bacterium
TCCATTTCGTTTATGTGGAGATTATTGCCATTTACACGGATGACTATTCAGCCTCGGACATATTAAACAAACATATGTCCCTTTTTTTGTTACACTTCATTTTACTTTTTCGGCATTTCTTCTGCAGTTTCACTTAAGTCTGCAGAATGTCTTGTAAGCATTATAAGTTGTGTAAATATCTACTTTACTTGTAATTTCAAAAGGAGAATGCATCGATAGAACAGCTATACCACAATCCAGTACATCAATGCCAAGATTAGCTGCATACTGCGCTATTGTACCTCCTCCTCCCTCGTCCACCTTTCCAAGCTCACCTGACTGCCAGCTGATATTATTATCGTTGAACAGCTTTCTTACTTCACCGACAAATTCTGCGCTTGCATCACTTGCGTCGTATTTACCCCTTGAACCGGTAAATTTCTGCAGTACTATACCATGACCAAGGAAAGTTGCATTTCTCTTTTCGAATACGTTGTCATAGTTTGGATCAACTGCTGCATTTACATCGGCTGATAGCATTTTTGATCCATTCAGGCATGAGCGCAGCTTGAGATCTGTGTAATTATCTTCTGATAAAGCAATTATATTTGCAAGGAAATCCTGGAGAAGGTTTGATTGAGCACCTGTATTGCCCATGCTTCCTATCTCCTCTTTATCTGTCAGCAGACATACTGCTGTACGCTCTGGTGTATCGATCTCCATAACGGCTTTCAATGCAGGATATGCACAGACTCTGTCATCCTGGCCATATCCGCCGACCAGGCTTTTGTCAAAGCCAACATCCCTTGCCTTTTGAGCAGGAACTATTTCCAGCTCTGCCGACTGAAAATCCTCTTCAACAATGCCGTATCTCTTGTTCAAAATGCTCATTATATTGAGCTTTACCTTATCTTTGACCTTTTCATCCTTATAAGGAATAGATCCCAACAACAGATTAAGACCCTCTCCGGTCACAGCTTCACTCATTTTCTTTTGCATCTGCTCACGAGCCAAATGCGGCAACAGGTCTGTAATATTGAAAACCGGATCATCCTCGTTTTCTCCTATTACTATTTCCACAGCCGTTCCGTCGCCCTTTACTACAGTTCCATGAATTGCCAGCGGTATTGTCAGCCATTGATACTTTTTCAATCCACCATAATAGTGGGTTTTGAAAAAGGCAAGCTCTGTATCCTCATATAATGGATTTTGCTTGAGATCTATCCTTGGAGAGTCGATATGTGACCCCAGAATATTAACACCGCCTGAAACCGGTTTATTGCCTATAACTGCAAACACGGCAGATTTCTTTCTGTTAATATAATAGACTTTGTCACCTGGTTTTAATTTGCTATTTGCTGTGATAAGTTTGTCAAGGGCCTTAAAACCAGCTGCAACTGCCAGTTTCTCAGCTTCAGCCACAAATTCACGCTCTGTCTTTGCTGCATCAAGATAGCTTTTATATCCTTCACAGAAATCATAGCTTTTTTTAACAAAATTATCGTCAGCTTTTTCCCATATGTTCTTTTGCTTGTATGACAGCTGTTCTTCCAGCTTCTGTCCTTCTGTTTTATCACTCATAGTTTCATATCCTCCTGCTAATATTGGGCTGTTTTTTGCTTAAATATTTATCGCTCCGTTATATTATATACCTTCATTTTCTTTTTATAAACCGTAATTTTCTTTCTACGTTTAACTACATGTAGTCATATTCAATTTGATTTTACTCTCCTACAATGATAATATTTATTTATTCTTATAATATCCTGGAGGTGTGCGGATGTACGACTGTCATATGCATACAAGTTTTTCGACAGATAGTATAATGGAAGCGGAGGATGCCTGTAAAGCTTCAATAAATATGGGCTTGGAAGGCATAGCTTTCACTGATCACCTTGACTATGATTATCCAGGTGAAGAATCCTTTTTGATAGATTTTGATGAATACTTCAGTCTTATATCTGCAATAGCTGAAAAATATAAAGACCGTTTAAAAGTATTAAAGGCAATTGAGGTTGGAATTCAACCTGATGTAATTGACAAATCGATGAAGGTTGTAAGCAGCTATCCCTTTGACTATGTACTTGCATCAGTTCATATCATAGACCGTATGGATCCCTACCGAGGTGTATTTTATAAGGGAAAAACAAAGCATGAAGCATATCAGCGTTATCTTGAAGAGATTTATTTTATGATCAGTAACCTTAAATCTTTTGATATGGTAGGCCATTTCGAATATATCATAAGATATACTGATTATGCTGATAGGACATTAAGATATGTTGACCATTCAGACATATTTGACATGATCTTCAAAAAGCTCATTGAACAAGGCCGTGGTTTTGAGCTCAATACAAGCACATACAGGGACGAGCGTCCTGATGCCGTATATGATGTAGAAGTATTAAAGCGTTACCGTGAGCTGGGAGGAGAATTGATATGCCTTGGTTCCGATGCTCATCGTACAGAGCATATTGCAGCCAGGTTCAACTATTATAATCAACTGATCCGTGAAGCTGGTTTTAAATACACTGTACATTTTGAAAGCAGGAAGCCTGTATTTGACAAGCTTTAATCGATTGTACCGCCTCCAACAACAACATCGCCATCATAGAATACTACTGATTGACCCGGTGTGACAGCCCTTTGCGGTTCATCAAACTTAACTTCGACTTTATTTCCAGGCAGAGGCCTTATTACAGCCAATGCCTCTTTAGCAGAATATCTGATCTTTACTGTGACCCGCATTTCGTCTTTTAACTCGTTTATAGAGATAAAGTTGAGATCTGAGGCGGTCAGTGCAGAAGAAAATACCTCATCACCATCTCCCAGAACAACAGTATTATCCTCCGGCCTAATAGCAACAACGAACATCGGTTTGCCGAAAGTAATGCCCAGGCCTTTTCTCTGTCCAACGGTATAGTGGACAATACCCTTGTGCATTCCAAGCCTTTTTCCTTCAGTATCAACAAAATATCCGGGTTTGATATCGATGTCGGTGTTTTCGCTTATATACCTGCAATAATCATTGTCCTCTACAAAGCATATCTCCTGGCTGTCAGGTTTAGAAGCAACCGGCAGCTTCAGCTCTTCTGCCAAGGCTCTTACCTTATCCTTATCAAATTCTCCTATAGGGAAAAGCGTCTTTGAGAGCTGATCCTGAGTCATCGTATACAGTGCATATGTCTGATCTTTTTTGTTTGTTACCGATTTCTTCAGTAAATACCTGCTGTTGACGTCATCATATGATATACGGGCGTAATGGCCAGTTGCAATAAAGTCCATTCCCATTGAAACAGCTTTCATAAGCAGTGCTTCGAATTTGACAAAGCGATTGCAGGCAATACAAGGATTTGGAGTCCTTCCCTTAAGGTATTCATTTGTAAAATAATCAATGACCTTTTCCTGAAAGATATCCTTGAAGTTAAGCACATAATAGCTGATACCAAGACTGTCCGCTACCCTTCGCGCATCGTCCACCGCAGAAAGAGAACAGCAGCCGCCTTCCGTCTGCTTCCTCTCCTCCTTCATATCAGGCCATATCTGCATCGTAACGCCTACAACTTCATAGTCCTGTTCTTTTAATACTGCCGCTGCAACTGAACTATCAACGCCGCCGCTCATACCAAGCATTACACTGCCCTTTGACATGCTTCACCTATTCTTCGTCTTCTATTTCGTGATGTACATCTTCACATCTTTTGCAGCAGCCATCACACTCGCTGCATTCCTCAATGAGACCGTTTTTCTTTTGATAATCCTCAATAGCGGCTCTTATAGCCTCCTCCGCAAGATTAGAGCAATGCATCTTCACCGGAGGCAGTCCATCTAAAGCCTCTGCGACAGCCTTATTTGTAATCTTGAGAGCTTCCTCAACAGTCTTTCCCTTAACAAGTTCAGTTGCCATACTGCTTGTAGCAACAGCGGCTCCACAGCCAAATGTCTTGAATTTGGCATCCACAATTACATTGTCTTCGATCTTTAGATACATCTTCATTATATCTCCACACTTCGGGTTGCCTACCTGGCCTACGCCGTCAGCGTCATTGATCTCTCCTACATTTCTCGGATTTGAAAAATGGTCCATTACTTTTTCGCTATACATATATATTACCTCTTTCTAAAGTACATTTCGTAGTTTTTACTCCAAACTCAACTAAATACGTTACACATAAAATGTAATGATGTTTATCACTTACAAATCGCTTCATAAAGCGGTGACATTTCTCTCAGCCTCTGCACTATATTGGGAAGGACCTCCATCAGGTAGTCAACATCAGCATCTGTGTTTTCTTCTCCGAAGGTTATACGAAGCGATCCATGTGCTGTTTCATGCGGTAGTCCTATAGCCAGCAATACATGCGAAGGATCTAACGATCCCGATGTACACGCTGATCCGCTTGAAACCGCAATACCCTTCATATCCAGCATCAGAAGCAGTGACTCACCCTCGATGAACTCAAAGGAAAAATTGACGTTTCCGGGCAGCCGCTTTTCCCTATGCCCATTAAGCTTTATAAACGGTATCTTCTGCTGTATCTCCTCTATTGTCCTGTCCCTTAATGCTGTCAGCTTTTTATTGTACTGCTCCAGATTTTCTGTTGTTATTTCAAGTGCTTTTGCGATGCCTACGATTGCCGGGACATTCTCCGTGCTTGCCCTTCTACCCCTTTCCTGGGCCCCGCCATGTATGAATGATGTAAGCTTGACACCCTTCCTGACATAAAGAGCACCTATCCCCTTTGGACCATAAAACTTGTGCGATGACATCGTGAGCATATCTATATTCATTTCAGCAACATTTATATTAACATTCCCCATAGCTTGTACAGCGTCAGTATGGAAATAAACTCCTTTTTCTTTTGCAACCTTACCTATTTCTGCAATCGGTTGAATAGTTCCTATTTCGTTATTTGCAAACATTACAGATATTAGAATAGTATCCGGCCTGATAGCCGCCCTGACCTGTTCTGCTGTTACCAACCCGTCAGCATCGACTGGAAGGTAAGTAACTTCAAAGCCATCACTTTCAAGATACTGACATGTGTGGAGAACTGCGTGGTGTTCTATAGCTGTAGTTATTATATGCCTGCCCTTTTGCCTGTTAGCATAGGCAACACCCTTTATGGCCCAGTTGTCAGCCTCGGTTCCGGAACCGGTAAAGAATATTTCCCTGGGTTCTGCTCCAATAGCTCTTGCTATCTTCTCCCTTGATTCTTCTATAGCCTTTTTGCTATCACGGGCAATTGAATATATAGATGAAGGATTGCCGTATTTTTCAGTGAAAAATGGCAGCATCGCTTCAACAACTTCCTTTCTGACCGGCGTAGTAGCCGCATGATCCAAATAGATATTCTTTTGACTCATATTTAATAGCTCCTTCATATATGGTTATAGTACATCAAATATTTTTCATCAATGTTTCTCTAATAATACTTTAGTCTCGTCATAATCATTGACTAGTTCCTGCAGCGTAATATTGTCTATTACATTATTAATACCGTCTCTGATCTTCTCCCAAACACTCCTTGTAATACAACCCCCGGAACTGCTGCAGTGATGTCCTTCACTGTTATCTGAAACACATTCCGTCGGAGCCAACGAACCCTCCAGTGTCCTTAAGATATCACCAACGGTTATACTTTGAGCATCTCTTCCCAGCGAATAACCTCCCTGGGATCCACGGACGCTCTTTACAAGCTTTGCTTTTTTCAATGCGGCAAACAACTGTTCCAGATAGTTCTCCGACAAACCCTGCCGCTCGGCAATGCTCTTTAGAGCTACTTGTCCTTCATTGCTGTGAACAGCCAGGTCCAGCATTGCTTTCAAGCCATATCTGCCTTTTGTCGAAAGCTTCATTCTCCCTCGCCTCCACAATTTCTATACCGCTAAATGAATTCCTAGTATTTTACTCGGTATTCAATTTAAAGATTAACACTATGTTCTGTATTTGTCAACAGAAATATTTATTCTGCTATGGGTAACGTGGATCCTCCGTGTGGCATCAGCAGTACCCGGGCAACAGGGCCCATTGCCTCAAAGGCTCCTTCTAAAGCCTCATCCATACTGTTAAACGGCTCCATATACAGCTTTTCAGACATCTCACGCTTCATATCCGAGACAATAAACACCCTTGCTTTCTTTTCAACAAGAGCAATTGCTGCAGCTTTATGTCCTCCAAGCTGAAAATCTGATTTGATCCTTGTTACAAGCTCGTCGGCAGAAGATGATTCCTTGATCCACTTCTCAAAAACTGATTCGCCATAGCCTTCGGTACATGAGGCCAGCAATATGATAATACCGCCTTCACGAACAGCATGCTTTGCATTATCAAGGGCCTTTTGAGCCTGGTACAGATTTATATCCTTTGGAAACCCTCCGGGTGTAGTGATCACTATATCGGCTCTTGCTGGAATGTTGATTTTGTAAAGGCCGTCAAGAAAACGGCAGCCTTCTCTGTGAGCATATGAATAATGTCCTGCAACAGCTTTAATGATATTTTTATTTTCATCCAGCACGACATTAAGTATAAAATCGATCTTGACAAACTGCGCCACCTCTTCAATATCAAGCCTTACAGGGTTGTCATCAACAGCTCCTGCTCTTGCGGCATCCATGACCATGGCGCTGTGATTTGCCTGGATCGCTGCTCTTGTAGATACTCCCGGCATTATAGCCTTTGCACCGCCGCTGTAACCTGCAAAATAATGATATTCTATATTGCCCAGGCAAATAATACGATCTGCTTCAGAGACAACATCAAAAATCTCGACAGGAGTGCCTCGGGATGTAGTACCAAGCATCTTGCAACTCTTGGTATCGCTGTCGATGCAGCTTACCTTATCATATATTTCATCACCGACCAGATATCTCTTCTCCTCTTCAGTATGCTTTCTATGACTTCCAAGAGCGAATACCACGGTTATGTCACTATAATCAGCACCGGCTGCCAGAAGCTCGTCCATTAATGCGGGAAGTACTGTTTTACTCGGCATTGGTCTTGTGATATCGCTTGTTATTATAACTACTTTTTCACCGGGTTTTACGATATCCGAAAGCCGGGGAGTTCCAATTGGCTCCTTAAGCGCACGCCTTACTTCATCTATACCTGTAAGCTCATATTTGACACTATTCTGGCTCAACTCGGTCATTATGTTCTCATCCTTTATGTCAAACTCCTTAAAACCTTTTCCGTAGCCATATTTAAAATGCATATCGTAAACCTCCTGTTATCATTGATTATCATTGTTCATCATTCCTATTGTCTGAGTTTTCAAGTTCAGCATTGTCATCATCATTCATACCGTCAGCTTCACTGTCAATACTGTTCCTTAGCTTTTCTTCATCCCTTGCCCTGTTCGCTCTGTTATTGTACAAAAGAAATCCAACAGCAATTAAAATATATAATATCATACTGAGCTGCCAATAAAACTTTATAAACATAACATTTAAAAGCAGCAAAACGAACCCGGCAAGCAATACCCATGCAAAAATCCTTCTTTTCATAATATCCTCCGCTTACATCCTACATCTATTTTTTTCTGCCCTATGGCAGTTGTAGTTCCTTTTTGTTTAAATTAGTAAGCTATCATTGTCAGCTATTTCTGAACCTTTCAAGCCATTCCTTGATTCTGGCTTCATAACCGTTGGAGGTAGGTTCATAGTAAATTGTGCCTTCCATTCCCTCCGGAAAGTATTCTTGCTTTACTATATTACCTGGGAAATCGTGGGCGTACTTATACCCTTTACCGTAGCCTTGATCTGACATACCCTTTACAGGAGCGTTCCTTAAATGCATTGGAACCTCTCCTGCCCTTTTCGTCTCTACATCAGTAGCCGCCTTTCCAAGAGCCTTATAGCATGAATTGCTTTTGGGACTTGTTGCTACCATTACAGCCGCATGAGCCAGCAACAGCCTTGCTTCCGGCATACCTATCATATGTATGCCCTGTGCTGCAGCAACAGCTACCTGTAATGCTGTAGGATTTGCCATACCCACATCCTCCGAAGCACAAATAATGATGCGTCTTATAAGAAATTCTGGGTCTTCTCCCGCATAAAGTGCCCTGGCAAGATAAAAGAGAGCTGCATCTGGATTGCTTCCGCGCATTGATTTTATAAATGCACTGATATTATCATAATGTGCTTCTCCTGATTTGTCGAAGGTTATTGCTTTTTTTTGTACGCATTCTTCTATGGTTTTAAGTGTAATATGTATACGTCCATCGTTTTCAATTTCCGAGGTGACTGCAGCAAGCTCAATGGCGTTGAGAGCACTCCGTGCATCACCATTTGATATTTCTGCAAGGTAGCTGATGGCTTCGTCGTCGGTTACGAGGTCGTAGCTTCCAAGGCCTCTGTCTTTATCTTTTAAAGCAGCTCTGATAATAGCTTCTATATCACCGCTGTTCAGAGGCTTGAGCATAAAAACAGAAGATCTTGAGATAAGTGCTTTATTTACCTCGAAATATGGATTTTCAGTAGTCGCTCCGATCAGTACTATTGTACCGTTTTCTACATAAGGCAGCAGTGCGTCCTGCTGTGCTTTATTGAATCTGTGTATTTCGTCTATAAAGAGGACTGTTCTGCCGCTTTTATTGAGCATTGGGTTCTGAGTGTCGGAGACTATTCTTTTTATGTCGGCAACTCCTGCTGTGACTGCATTTAACTTTTCAAAGCTGGATTTAGTCGTTGCAGCTATTATCCTTGCAAGTGAAGTCTTGCCGGTTCCAGGTGGACCATATAGAATTATTGATGAGATCCTGTCGGCTTTTATCATACGATAAAGCATTCTGCCTTTTCCAGTGATGTGTTCCTGACCGACGAATTCTTCTATTGTTCTCGGACTCATCCTGTACGCAAGAGGCTCTTTCTTCTGCGCCATGTTTCCTCCTTTTTTCAAGTATAGTGCTGTGCTGGCCGTCAACACCGTTTATTCCGATCGTGTTTCCAAGCACTTACTTTAGATGTCCTTTCGGGTGTATACTAATATGTCTTTAGCGGTCCTGTCTCACGGGTATTGCAGTCTGTCCCACACTACTGACTGCGTGGCAGTGGGGCTACGGAGCGGGAAACCCAATCTCCACAAACGGCGCCGCCGGTCGTTCAAGTAAAGTGCTGTTCTGATTGTCATGGCTGCTTGTGAACCCTGACGATTCGCAAGGCCGTCAACACCGTTTATTCCGATTGTGTTTCCAAGCACCTACTGTAGATGTCCCTTTCGGGTGTATACTAATAAGTCATTAGCGGTCATGTCTCACGGGTATTGCAGTCCTTCCCCCTCAACTGTCCGTTAGGATGTGGGGCTACGAAGCGGGAAACCCAATCTCCACAAACGGCGTCGCCGGTCTTTTCAAGTACAATACTGCTCTGATCGCCAGAGCTGCTTGTGAAGATCATATTTTACGCTGCGAAGCCCTTCTGCATACCGTACAGTACGATCGAGTTTACTGGAAAGACCCGTGAGACAGGACTTCATAGTAAAACTCTATAATCTGTTAGTACGAGCCACGACAGTACGTGCTTTAAAATATGATCGGAATAAGCAGTCCTGACGATTCGCCGGGCCGTCAACACCGTTTATTCCGATCGTGTTTCCAAGCACCTGCTGTAGTGGTCCCGCTTGTCTGCCTAATGTATAAAAAGAACTAAGACATAAGCTTTACTCTTATTATCTTAGTCCCTAGTATGTTTTTGTTCAACAGTTATTACTCAAAATACTGGACATATCAGCGATATAAAGGATGTTTTTCACAAAGCGCCAATACTCTCTGCTTTATATTTTCTGAGGAGTTGTCGAAATCAGTCAATGTCAGCTTTATTAGGTTTGCTATTTCCTTCATATCCTCTTCCTTCATTCCTCTTGAAGTGACAGCAGGCGTTCCTATTCTTATTCCGCTTGTAACAGAAGGTTTTTGTTTATCAAAAGGAACAGTATTTTTATTTACTGTGATACCTACTTCATCCAATAAATGCTGTGCCAGCTTGCCGGTTACGTCAATATTACTGAGGTCGACAAGCATCAGGTGATTGTCTGTTCCTCCAGAAACCAATGTGAAGCCTAGCCTTAGCATCTCCTCAGACAACGCTTTTGCATTTTTAAGTATCTGCTGCTGGTATTTCTTAAATTCTTCACTCATGACTTCCTTGAAGCTTACTGCTTTTGCAGCTATAACATGCATGAGAGGACCGCCCTGTGTTCCAGGGAAAACAGCAGAATCAATTGCTTTTGCATACTCTTGCTTGCAGAGTATCATACCGCCTCTGGGACCTCTCAGTGTCTTGTGGGTAGTAGTTGTAACAAAGTCGGCATAAGGTACAGGACTTGGATGAAGTCCTGTTGCTACCAATCCGGCGATATGAGCCATATCTACCATAAGATATGCTCCACAGTCTCCCGCGATCTCCTTGAATGCCTTAAAGTCGATTATTCTTGAATATGCGCTTGCACCGGAAACAATTAATTTTGGTTTTACCTCCATTGCTTTTTTATGGAGAGCTTCATAATCTATATAACCGGTATCTTCTCTTACTTCATAAAATTCAGACTTATAGTATTTACCGGATATGTTCTTCTTCATTCCATGGCTCAGATGACCTCCATGTGAAAGGTCCATTCCAAGTATCGTATCACCCGGATCCAGCATTGCAAAGTAAACTGCCGAGTTGGCCTGTGCACCTGAATGCGGCTGAACATTTGCATGGTCTGCCCCGAAAATAGCCTTAGCCCTGTCTATAGCCAACTGCTCTATGACATCAACATGTTCGCAGCCTCCATAATATCTTTTTCCAGGGTAGCCTTCTGCATATTTATTGGTAAGTGGGGTTCCAAGAGCCTGCATTACCGCTTCGTCCACGAAATTTTCCGATGCGATCAGCTCCAGCTTGTTCCTCTGCCTGTTTACTTCATTTTCAATACTTTCTGCTACTTCAGGGTCTATCATTTTGATTTTATCAAGCTGATACATATCTTACCTCCACGCTTTCTTTTAAATAATAAAGGTCAAACCCCTAGATTTGACCTCTGAAACTCATATACCATATATGATCTGACCATACTCTGTCCTTTTGCCTGAGAGATGTTTCCCTTAAAACGGGATTTTGCCCCTTCGGCGCCTTGACGGTCTCTCCAGAGGTGCGTCCTGACACAGTCGTTTTTACTTCCATGACAATCATCCGCAATATTTAACATTTTTCTGCTAGAATGATTATAATCATTTAGCAAATACCTGTCAAGTTATAGTAAAACTTTATATAACTCATCACTTCCAGGAGGTTCTATCTCTTTTAAACCAGTAGTCGATATTATTTGCCTTTTGCCGGTATTATTAAGCTTGCCAATTACACAAGCTGAAATACCCTCCGAATTTAATTTTTCTACAAGTCCATCACCGTCAGCAGCCGCAATCAGCATACACCCGCTGGAAATTAGTTTAAGCGGATCAATATTATAATATTCGCATATTTTTCTGGTTGACATATTCACAGGAATTTTTTCAGCATAAATGTCGGCACCGGTGCCTGATGCCTCGCAAAGTTCCCAAACCGCTCCCATGACCCCGCCTTCTGTAACGTCATGCATAGCATTTACACCAAATTCTGCTGCTGTCAAGCCGTCTCTTACCACACTGATCTGATCAATAAAAGTCCTGGCTTCATAGACAATTTGCTTTCCAAATGCCGCTATCAATTCCTCTTCCTTTTCACGAGCAATTATAGATGCTCCCTCAAGTCCGGCGTGCTTTGTGATCACAAGACTGTCTCCTGGTTTTGCGCCATCGGTGGTTATCAGCTTTTCCTTCAGGCAGCGTCCCATTGCCGTACATGAAATAACAAATCGTGTGACTGCATTGGTAATCTCGGTATGCCCCCCAAGGATGTCCACATTTACTGATTGCGCTGCTGACGCAAGCTGATCCATTATCAATTCAAGCTCTTTTTCAGAAGAACCTGCAGGGCACAGTATCGTGACCAGAAGCCCCAAAGGTTCTACCCCGCAAGACACAATGTCATTACAGTTTATATGAACAGCCAGCCTTCCGATCTCCTTAGCAGTACCGGTTATAGGATCGCTTGACATTACACATACATACTCGCCAAAATCGACAGCAGTGCAATCCATGCCTATGCCAGGCCTGACTATTACCTCATTACGGTTTTGCTTCAATTTATTCAATATGATTCTTTCCAATGTACTGTTAGGCACTTTACCTATCTTCATATTACCACCATCCAATTTATTTCAACTTATCCTTTACTAACTGGAACTGCTCACGTGCAGCTTCCATCAAAGCGGCATTTTTTCTTGCCTCCGCTGAGCCTATAAGTCGGCTGAACCATTTTACAGCTTCCTGATAATCTCCGGTCATGAAATTCAGCTCGCCTATCATATAGATACATGTGAATTCATCCAGCTTGTCCGCCGGAAAGGTTTCCTTCTCAAAAGTATCAGTATAATATTTAAGTGCAAATCCAATGAATCTGCTCTCCTCTTCACTGCCCTTGTATCTGTACATCCAGGCAATGCGCATGCAAACTCTTGCAAACTCGCTGGCCTTTGCTCCCCTGTACTGAAGGCTGATTAGAGCCAGCTTGAAAGCTTCAATTGCGGTATCGATGTTTCTCTCACCTTCAAAACTGTGCTTTTTCCATTTAGACAATAGTTTCCCCTTTAATATATCTGCCTCTTTAGGAGTGATTTCAAGAAACTTGTCTGCCTGTGAAGCGTAACCACAGTTTTCACATACCCATACATCATAAAATAGTGGGTTGATACCTTCATAATGAACACAAAAATCGGAATCCCTCTTTAAAACTTTACAGGCTCTGGATTTTACCTTCGTTACACTAAATTTTTTTGAGCAGACAGGACAAACGACCTCTTTGCTGTATAAATTATCATTCATCGCCCCAAGTCCCCAGTTCAACATTTTTCTTTATTTCATATTTGCTATATTCTGTAACAGATACTGCTCGTATAAATCGCTGCTTACCTTTGTGATCCCCTGGACAGGCTTATAATAGTCTTCTGTCAATTTTTCACGCCACTGGAGCTTTCCAGCCCTATATGCCTCTCTGTACAGAATTACCCTGATACCGTTGGTGGGTTTTCGGTCCACGATTTTTTGTCCGGGCAACAGTGAATGGTCAATCACTATTTTTTCAGGCTTTGGTTTATAAACCCCTATTGTTTTCGTATTCAGCTTTATAACCGCACCATTGACAGACTTTTTCCCCAATATGCTAATGTTCAGCTTATTACCACTTATATATGCACTGATACAAATAGGATGCTTCTGATTGTTCGCAAATCTGAAGTCAATGGAGTTCCCGGTTATTGTTGCATCCCTGCCCGGGCTGATATATGTCAGCGGCATTGAATGGTGCTCCCTTTCTACAACATCAAGTCCGGCAAGCAGAACTGAATTATATAGTGTTGTCGATACCTGACATACTCCACCGCCTGTACCGGGTACCAATTCACTCTTGAGCATGACCGGAGCCTGCTTATAACCGTTCTCATATGTTCTGGGCCCTAAAATGCTGTTCATCGAGAAAACTTCACCAGGCATCAGCAACGTGTTGTTTATTCTGCTGCAGGCCAGTTCTATATTATCTGTTCTGTTAACGTCGCTCCTGTTGAATTTTGTACTGAAACTCGAAACAACACTATCGATTTCCTTAATTTTGTCATATGTTATTTCTGGTTCCTTCTCATCCACAACTAAAGCAATTTCACTGAAGTCTCTCTTCAATAATTGATTTTCCACCAATTCAAGGCTACTGTCAATATTCAGGTTTCTGTAAATCCTATCGTGTATATACGTAAATTTTCCATTATTATATGCTATTTCAGCATTTTTTGCAGTAGAATCACATTCTTTCTTTATTAGCTCCAGTATACTCCTAAGTTTCTCTCGGTTATAGTTTTGCTCTACAGTTAAATACTGACCATTTCTTGATACCAATACTGAATTATAGATTTTCTGAATAATGCTGCCTTCCCTCGCAATTACAAATGCTTTCTTTACTGCCTCGTCGACCAAAAAAGTATAATCTATGTCCTCAATTGGTATATCCCATTTCCGCTGGCCGTAGGTAAGGGATATTTTCTTTTCCTGATAGCTTTCTTCCAATTCGCTGCTAACAAGCTGTTTTGCTTCTTCTGGCAATAGCCATGAGACATCCGTTTTCTCAATGATAATGCCTTTTCTGATCGTATCGCCTGTATAATAATGTGAAAGTATCATTAAGGCAGATGTAATGATTATTATTAACGTCACTAAAACACCAACTGCCTTGCGAAGGTTATTCCTTTTAGCACCAGCCATTGACAACAACCTCTCTGAAAATGCATATAGTATATTATATTGTTGTCAAATGTACATATAGTCCATGCGTGGTAATTAATCGGTAATGATCATAGTTTCGGTATCTTTTACAGCCTTATCCATCATTTCTTCAAGCTGGAGAGCTTTTTCATAATTAACTATGTCATCGAGCCTGGGTCTGGTTTTTGGATGCTTTGCCACAAATACAGTGCAACAGTCTTCATATGGCAGAATAGATGTTTCAAAGGTTTCGATCCTGCGGGCAATATCTATTACTTCATTTTTGTCCATTCCGATCAATGGTCTGAACACCGGCATTTGAACCGCCGCATTTGTAACTGCAAGTCCGTGGAGCGTCTGACTTGCTACCTGCCCAAGGCTCTCTCCAGTGATCAAAGCCATAGCCCCGTTTTTTTCTGCTATTCTTTCAGAAATCTTCATCATAGCTCTTCTCATTATTATAGTGAGATGATCTTCGGGACACTTATCATTTATCTCCAGTTGTATTTCGGTAAACGGCACTATATGGAGCTTGACACGATAACAATAGCGCGATAGTATCCTGGCCAATGAAATGACCTTGTCCTTTGCGCGTTCACTTGTATATGGATAGCTGTAAAAATGGATAGCTTCGATCTCCATTCCTCTTTTAGCCATCATCCACCCTGCGACCGGGCTGTCTATGCCACCTGAAAGCAGCAGTAAAGCCTTTCCGTTAGTGCCGATAGGCAATCCTCCATTCGAAGGAATGATTTCGCAATATATATATGTACTCTCCCTGACCTCAACATAAAAAATGAAATCCGGAAAATGAACATCCACCTTAAGGGCAGGGATATTGTCCAGCAGATAACCCCCAAGTTCCGAACATATTTCCGGCGACTGCATAGGAAAGCTTTTGTCTCCCCTTTTTGCCTCGACCTTAAAGCCAATGGAACCAGGCGTATTCTTTGACATAGGCGCAGGCCCATGTTTCATGGCATTCTGGCTTATAAGCTTGTCAATATGTTCTCCAGCCATTATCAGCGAATGCTTTTTTATTTCTTCAAAGTCTGAATTGATTTTTAGTACTATGCTCACGGAAACAATGCCAAAAACCTTAACAAGCCTGGCAACAGCATCCTCAAAATCAAAATTATCCTCGACCGGCTCGATATATATTCTGGCCTGTGAACGTTTTACGGTGACCTTTCCAAATCCGTAAAGTGATTTTTTAATATTGCTCATCAGTTTATCTTCAAAGACTGGCCTATTTAAGCCTTTTAAAATTATTTCGCCATATCTGACAAGAATTACTCTTTTCATTACTTCCTCCCGGCTCTTTTGTTTCTGCTAATATCTATAATTGGAATAATATCCTTCAATGCCTTCACTGTCAAGCTGATCTCCTCCTGTGTATTATGCCCTGACAGACTGAATCTGATAGCCCCGTCAATAAGGCGGGAAGGAATATTCATTGCTGACAGCACATGGCTTTTATTCTTTTTGTGGGAAGAACAAGCTGAGCCTGTAGATACAAATATACCTTTCTGCTCGAGATGATGCAGCAAGACCTCCGACTTTACATTTTCAAATGAAATATTCATTATATATGGCAAAGCATCGGACGGTGAGTTTACATGATATTCTATTCCCGATATTGAAAGCATTTCAAGAAACAACTTCTTAAGTAAGGCAACTTTTCTTAAATTCTCCTCCTGGTTATTGCATGTAATTTCTGCAGCAAGCCCAAAGCCCGCTATTCCAGGTACATTCTCCGTTCCTGACCGCAGCAGAGCCTCCTGCCCGCCCCCATGAAACAGTGGCTTGATTTTTATCTTTCTGGATACATATAGCGCGCCAATACCTTTTGGGCCATGTATTTTGTGAGAACTGACAGACATTAGCCCTATTCCTGCTTTTGCTGGCAATACTGTCATTTTTCCATATGCCTGCACTGCATCTACATGCATAACAGTCTGTGGATTTAACGAATTTCTGATGGAAGAAATTTCTTCAATATGCTGAATTGTACCAGTCTCGTTATTAACAAGCATCACACTAATAAGTGAGGTTTCACTGCAGATTTTTTGTTTGAGCTGGTCAAGCAGAATATATCCGTTTTCATCGACATCGAGATAGTCAACTCTGAAGCCTTTGCCTTCAAGAAATCTAAACACTTCAAGTACGGACGGATGTTCGGTCTTTGTTGTTATTATATTTTTGCCCTTTCTTGGATTCGCCTCAAGATAGCCTGCTATCGCCAGATTGTTAGCTTCTGTACCTCCTGAGGTAAAATAAACCTCTGCAGGCTCTGCTCCTATGGTACGAGCTATGATTTCTCTGCTGTTTCGTATCAGTTTTTCTGACTCAATTCCTTTTGTATGAAGAGAAGACGGATTGCCATACTTATTTGACGCCACATCAGTAATCAAATCAGTTACTTCATCGTACTGTCTTGTTGTTGCGCTATTATCCAGATATATTTCTGATTCCATTTCAAACCTCATATGTATAGTCATTGTCAGCACAACTATGTCACTTACTGTCTGACTTCCTTATTATATCATACTACCCTGATATATTGCAGTTATTCATCAGCATATGGTAAACTAATGATGAGAATTGTCGGAATATAAGATATTTATGGAGCTTTTATGATTAATAGTTTAAAGCAATACATGAATTTGATAAGTTGTTTTGTATTATTTGCATTTATTATATCTTTTTCTGCACTAACCTATGCACAATATGTATCAAACAACAATCCCTCCATTGATAAGACACAGCCTTTTTCAGACGTGCCCGCTAACAGCTATGCATATGAAGCAATACATGAGCTTCGCCGAATGGGGCTGACCAACGGTATCGGTGATAACCGTTTTGGCTATGGACAGACAATGACAAGAGGCGAATTTATTACGATTTTGGTTAAATTGCTGGGTTATCAAACCAAGTCTCCTTTGAAAGGCTCATTTTCAGACAACCTTAATACAAAAAAGTATTATTATGCTCCTGTTGAAACAGCGCTTAGTCAAGGTATCATAACTAATGAGACAGGCACCTTCAGGCCCAATGAACCAATTACACGTGAAGAGGCCGTTGTTATGATCGTAAATGGAATAGGTTATAAGGATCTGGCAGATAGGCTTTACTATCTGGACAACTCCTTTGATGATATAACAAGCAATAAAGGCCATATAACTATTGCAGAGGATTTCGGCATAATCAGCTCTGCCAAGTCCTTTGGTCCTTCAGGCAAAATATTGAGAGAGCAAGCTTGTGCAATGTACATGAGGTTGCTCGACGTTATGGATAGAAAAATAAGTGAACTCAACGGTTTTTACGCAATAAGCTCATCCTCTCAAAGGGAAAAAATTAATGATTTCACATCAGTTTGCTTTGGTTGGAGCAGATTGAGCTATGATGATAAAAGTCAAAATATAGTACTTAATATGACCAGCAATTCTTACGGATACAACGAATTTTCTCTGCCTGTTGGCTTCAACGACAGGCTATCTGCCGCAAAAGATGCGGGAGTACCTGCAATACTCATGGTATATGCAAACCAGAATACAAAATTCAGTGATCCCGTGACTGGTCAGCAATACGGTATGCTTGAATATGTGCTGGAGAGGCCTGGCATTTATAACTCAGTCATCAGCGATATAACAAAAGCTTTGAAGGAAGTATCCAGAGACGACGAAACGGGCTCCTTTAACGGTGTAGCTATAGATTTCGAAGGTCTTCGTGGCGACAAAATGAAAAACAGCTTTAATAACTTTCTTAAAAAGCTGAAAACTGCACTAGAGCGTGACGGAAAAAAACTATTTGTTGCAGTACACCCGCTAATTCATCCAGGCAGAAGCGCTGTTAGCATAGATGGTTATGACTACAGAACGATCGGTGATTTAGCTGATAAAGTAATACTGATGGCTCATGATTATGATGCCAAGAAGCTGACTAAGTCAGAAATGGCACAAGGCGTCACAACCACACCTCTTACACCCATTGAAGATGTTTATTACGCACTTAAGGCAATAACAGATAAGCAGACTGGTGTACAGGATAAAAGCAGGATAATGCTTCAGATCTCGTTCGATTGGACCGTATGGCAGCAAAAAGACGGTAAAACCATTAATTCTACACCGCTAAGCTTTAATCTGGAAAACTTTTTAAAGCTTCTTGAAAGCGATGCTAATATTACTTTTAATTACCAAAAGGATTATGAGAATCCATATCTAAAATATGTTGATAATAAAAAGAGTACCGAAAATACCGTATGGTATGAAAACAACAGAAGCGTAGAGGCAAAAACCAGACTGGCCAGATATTTTGGCATTCAAGGTATTTCGCTTTGGAGAATAGGGCTGATACCTGACTATGAGAATGAAGAAAATACTGAATTCGGCATGGATGTCTGGCAATGCCTGCTTAATGATATGGAGCAGGAAGAATTTGTACAAAACGGAGTTGTTCAATAGACTTGATATTTACGTCAGCAAAAAGTTATTTCCCTATATACTGATTATTCTAGCCGGGCTGGCCGCCTACTGCAATAGCTTTACAGTGCCTTTCACTCTTGACGATTTTGGCTCTATCGCCAACAATAATTCGATCCATGAATTGTTTCATTTTTCGGAAATGTGGAATTTTTATGCAAACCGTATCCTACTTTATTTTACAATGTCATTGAACTATGTTTTGCTTGGTAATTACCTGGAAGGTTATCATATAGTTAACTTATTGATACACATCTTCAACGGGATACTGCTATACAGGCTTCTGAAAAAGTTGTTAGGTCTTCCCTGTTTTGAAAACAAACCTGTTTCAAAATACAGCCGTATTGTCGGCTTGCTGGCAGCATTATTATTTATTTGCCACCCTATCCAGGTTAATGCTGTTACCTACACCATCCAAAGAACGGCATCTCTTGCAGCAATGTTTTATTTATTGTCTGTCAGCTTCTTTTTGGAGTACAGGATCACCGGCAGGTCCCGAAAGCTCATTGCTGTGTTTTTATCAATTGTAGCCGCTATGTTTACAAAAGAGAATACAATTACAATACCTTTTATGCTTTTACTGTTTGAAATAATGTTCTTTTCCGATGATGTTAAATTGGTTCCAGGTAAAAAAATACTTATCTTTATTTTACTATTTTCTACTGTACCCATCATTCCTGTTACCAACTTATTACTAAAGGGACATAGTCTCAGCGACCCTAATATCACATTCAAGGCCAGTACTTCAATGAGCAGACTACAATACTTATTTACACAGTTTAATGTCCTGCTCCACTATATCCGGCTGCTTTTCATACCTGTAGGTCAGAATTTTGACTACAGCAATGATTATCCCATTTCATCCAACTTGTGGGATAATTATTCTTATATCTCAATGACAGTACTGTTGATTATTTTTTTATTCGCATTATATACATATAAAAGAAATCGTCTTGTCTCGCTTGGTATCTTTTGGTTTTTTTTATGCATAGCTGTTGAATCCAGCCTGATATCAATTAAAGACGTATATTTCGAGCATAGGTTATATTTGCCGTCTGTAGGTTTTATTATGTTTCTTATTGGTATTATAACTTATGAGAACAAATTGCATCTCAATACAATCAAGCAGCCTATTTCCATGCTCCTATATATTTCTTTTTTGCTAATTCCGGTCTATACAGGACTTACCATCTACAGAAACTATATATATTCGGATAGTATAAGGCTCTGGAGCGACACGGTCAAAAAAGCGTCCAACAGCGATAGGGCTCACAATTCACTTGCTACAGCATATCTTAATGCATATGATAAAAGTAAGAACAACACTGAAAATCTGGAGATTGCCGAAAATGAGTTTAAAAAAGCATTGGATATCAATAAAAGCAACAGCACAGCTCACAGCAATCTTTCAAAAGTATATTTGCTAAAGGGAATGTATCAGGATTGTATAACAGAAGCAAAACTCGCTCTTAAACTAACCAAATCTGAGTATGCACAGTATAGTATAGGTTCAGCTTATGTCAAAACAGGCAGAATCAATGACGCATTATCTGCATTTCTTAAGGGATATGAATATAACAATAACAGCAGCTTCATACTTGAGGCGCTTGGTGACACATATTACGAGCTTGGTGATATTGATAACGCTAAAAAATACTATGGAAAATATATCGAAAATAATGGCACCGCTCAAAGCACAAAAGTAATAGAAAGACTGGATGAAATCGATCAGTTATCTTTCATAAGGGCATTTTGAGAATATCCCCTTCAAAAATGCCACTGTCTGACATACCATTCATGACTTTGATTTTTTCTATATACCTTCTTATATCCGTACCGTTGCCGTATTCTTCAGCCAGATCCCATAATGTATCTCCACTTTCTACTTCGATCGTCTGATAATCCTTTTGCGTATCAGCTCCATTTGCTGTAACAACAAATAACATGCTCGAAAACAATACAGTAAGTACCATTATGAATAAGCAAAAACGTCTGCGATTTTTTAATACAAATCTTCTGTTCATAAGTAACCTCCAGCAATTCATTTAGAACATCTGTTCTGTTACCATTATACCGAACGCACGTTCTACTGTCAATATATTTTCGAACATTTGTTTGACTTTTAATTTTTTTTTTAATATAATAAATTTGGATTAATTGAACTATCATATCCAAGTAATATGAAGGAGTGTATGGAATGAATAAAAAACTCAGCGATAAGCAGCAGCAGATACTCGATTTTGTAAACAAGCAAGTCGAAGAAAAGGGTTATCCACCATCAGTACGTGAGATATGCAGCGCTGTCGGATTCAAATCCACCTCCACCGTCCATGGTTATCTGGAAAAGCTGAAAAAGAACGGTCTTATTATGAAGGATCCAACAAAACCGAGGGCTCTGAAAGTTATCGGAGGAGAAAACAAATCACCCAGAAAGGATATGGATGTACAAAAAGACTATTATTCGAAAAGAGAACTTGTTGATATACCTATAGTCGGCAAAGTCACTGCCGGTCAGCCTATTCTGGCAGTTGAAAACATCGAGGACACCTTCCCTCTGCCGGTCGATTTTGTGCAGAACTCAACCGCATTCATGCTTCGAATCCAGGGAGAAAGCATGATCGAGGCAGGGATACTCGACAAGGATCTTGTGCTTGTCAGACAGCAATCAACAGCCTTAAACGGCGAGATCGTTGTCGCTCTCATAGGTGATGAAGCTACAGTAAAAACTTTCTATAAGGAAAAGGATCATGTCAGGCTTCAGCCTGAAAACAGTTACATGGAACCTATCATAGTGCGCGAGGATCTTTCTATACTTGGTAAGGTTATCGGAGTATTCAGAAAGCTTTAATATTCAATTGCTATATTGTAAAATTATTAAAACCATAGAAAAGAATCACCGGCCCTGAAGTGCACCCAGCCGGTGGTTTTTCTTTAGCTGGCATAGCCCTGAACTACCGGCCACGCCTAAATGCGCTGGTACAGCAACGGGTTTTAATAACAAAAAGAGGCCTCACACAATATTTCTGTTGTGTTCAGACCTCTTTTTAATGTACAATTAATCTTCATTTATTATATAAATAGCTACCTTAAAATGCATATCCATCCAAGCCGGTATTTTAGTAAGACTAATATCGGTTTTCAGGTATAACATATGCAAATAACTCTCATTCCCTGCTATCGTTAAAAATAAAATTCACTATTTTCATCGGGCTGATGGTAGAGATTGCATGCTTATATACCAGTTGCTGCTTACCATCTGTATCGAGAACAACTGTAAAATTGTCGAAGCCTTTTACCATGCCCTTGAGCTGAAATCCATTGGTAAGGTAAATGGTCACCGCTATGTGCTCTTTCCTCACCTGATTCAGAAATACATCCTGTAAATTGATATTAGCTTTATTCACCTGAATATCCTCCTTAATTATATAATCCGTACCAAATCCTGCAGACCTGAAAACAAGTAAGAATCAGTTTAATTCTACAAGATTATTCCATATGTTGCAATACACTGTTGAATAATTTTCTCAGCAACCTCTTTCAAATCGGTATTTTCATCCAGATCAAGCCAGTTTATTTCCCGTATTCTTCTGAACCAGGTCAGTTGCCTTTTTGCATAATGCCTTGTATCTCTTTTTAGGATATCGATAGTATCCTCCAAAGAATTTTCGTCTATCAAATATCTTAATATCTCCTTATAGCCAATAGCCTGCATCGCAGTAGTTCCCTTATCATAACCCATTTCCATCAGCTGTTTTACTTCATCAACCAAGCCATCGGAGATCATTTTGTCGACACGTGCATCGATGCGTTTATAAAGCTTTTCCCTATCCCAGTTCAGGCCAAAAACGATATATTCGTATGGAGCAGGTTCCATTCTGGACATTTTGACATGTTCAGACATAGTTTTATTTGTATGGGTGTATACTTCAATTGCCCGGATGACTCTTTTTATATCATTTTCATGTATTTTTGCAGCCGCTTCCGGATCTATTTCGAGCAGTCTACCATACAGATATCTGTTGCCCTTCTCTTCTGCTTCTTTTTTAAGTGCAGCTCTCAGTTCATCATCAGATATTGCTTCAGAAAAACTAATATTATAAAGCAAGGAATTTATGTAAAGGCCTGTTCCTCCGGTAACTATAGGATGTTTGCCATCCTTTATTACCGACTCTATATACTGCATGGCAAGTTCGCGGTACCTTGCTACACTGAAATTCTCGTCAGGATCCACTTCATTGATTAAATAATGCCTGATGCCCGATCTTTCATTTTCATCCGGTTTAGCAGTACCAATATCCATATATCTGTATATCTGCATGGAATCAGCAGAAACGATGCTTCCATTTATCAGTTTTGCCAGTTCTATAGATAGTCCGGTCTTACCGGATGCAGTCGGGCCTGCGATAACTATAACAGGCTCCATTAAGCTGTCATACCCCCTCTCTACTTACCAATTGTACCCAGTAGCTATTTGTTTATACAATCCTTTTGAATAATTTTTCAAGCTCATAACGTCTTAGCTTTAGAATTGCGGGGCGTCCATGAGGGCATGTATAAGGGTTTTCAAGATCAGACAGGTTCCCAAGTAGTGCTTCTATTTCCATTGCATCCAGCTTCTTATGAGCCTTTACGGCTGATCTGCAAGCCATACGGTATAACGCTTCGTCTGCCACTGCCTTTTTTTCACCATTGCTCCCGCTCATTATAAAGTCCAGTATTTCCAGAAACTCACCCTTTATATCAATCCCATCATTGACAAATGGTGCTGATCTGAGGATTACTGAGTTTGCTCCGAAGCCATCAAATGTAAAACCAAGCTTTTCAAAAAATTCCGATTCACTTAACGCAAATTGATACTCACTACTTGTAAGGTCGACATGAATTACTGACAGCAATACTTGAGAAAATGACTCTCCTTTTTCAAAAGCCTTTTTCAGTTCTTCATACCTGATCCTTTCATGTGCAGCGTGCTGATCAAGCAAGTAAAGCTCATCCTCTCCTTCAAGAAGGATATAAGTTGAAAATGCCTGACCGATGATCCGGGTATTGTTAAACAAGTTATGGTTTTTGCTTTCCTGCACCGGGGCTTTACCCTCCGGCGTCACATAAGAGACGTCACCTTCTTTTAGCAACCTGGCTTGCAGATCCGTTTGTGTCAATGCCTGTTCCTGTGAATCGGCTGGTAGCTCTGCAGATGAATCTGCATGTAACTCTTTTGGTAACTCTTTTGGTAACTCTTTTGGTAACTCTTTTGGTAACTCTTTTGGTAACTCTTTTGGTGACTCTGCCTGTGACACTACCTGCTGTTCAGCTTTATCTACCGTCGGTTCGGCTGCCTCTATTAGTGGTCCATCTGCTATTTTAGTCTGCACATGTTCTGTTGTGTGTTCAGCGACAATATTATGTGCTGTAGCCTGTTTCCTCTTCTTATCAAGCTCTTTTTGGACCCATTCAAACTCCTGCTGTGTATAGGATGGTTTTGCCTTGGTTGATCCGGATACAGAAGTATCTGATGATACTATGTTATCTGCAAGTTTGCTGCTATCGGTTAGTTTAAAATAATCACGTGATCTGTCTGTATCGGGAAGCGTTCTGACTGCGGACTGTGACAGCAGGGCATTATTTACCGCATGATAAACTGCCCTGAATACATCCTGGTCATTCGAAAACTTTACCTCCATTTTCGATGGGTGAACGTTGACATCTACACTTGATGGATTTACGCCAATATCAAGCAATATGAACGGATATCGGTTTTTCATCAAAAAAGTAGAATACGCTGAATCGATAGCGGAAGTAATAGTTTTATTCCTTATGTACCTTTTATTTATATAAATAGACTGATGGTTTCTGTTTGAACGTGCAATTTCTGCCTTACCGGCAAAGCCCTTTATTCTGAAATGCTCATCCTGGTAATCCACCTCCAATAGCTGCCTGGCTGTTTCTGCCCCATAAACGCTGAATACAGCACTCTTGAGATCACCGTTTCCCGGTGTATGGAGCACTTTGTTTCCGGTGCTTATCAGCGTAAATGAAGTCTCCGGATGTGACAATGCGATACGGCTTAGAATATCGATAATGTATCCTGCTTCGGTCATGTCTTTTTTAAGAAATTTGTAGCGCGCAGGAGTATTGAAAAACAGTTCCCTTACAGTTATGGAGGTGCCGGTAGGGCACCCTGCAGGCCTTAAATCTGTGACTGCGCCTCCCTTTACTGTTATGGCGACACCCTGCACAGAATCCCTGACCCTGGTCAGCAGCTGTACCGTAGATACTGCTGCTATACTTGCCAACGCTTCACCTCTAAAGCCCATGCTCGTGATAGATTCCAAATCGTCGGCCTTTCTGATCTTGCTGGTTGCATGGCGCTCAAATGCGAGCTCCACATCATCCTCGTACATACCACAGCCATTGTCGATTATCCTGATAAATGAAATTCCTCCATTGCGTATCTCGACATTAATATTTGTGGCGCCAGCATCGATAGAATTCTCTACAAGCTCCTTTATGACAGAGGCAGGCCTCTCGACCACCTCTCCCGCAGAAATCTTATTGGCAGTATTTTCATCAAGTACTATGATCTTGCCCATTTTTAACCCTTTCTTGTTTTTTGCTGCAGCCTGTAAAGAACATTCATTGCATCCAGAGGGGTTATAGTAGATATATCAAGTGTTTTCAATTCCTCTAGTACTTCTTTCCCAACCTTTTCGCTGTTGCCCTCAGGTATAAATAACTCGACCTGACCTTCGAACTGTGGCTTTCTGCGTCTTGCCCGCTGTTTACTTATATCAGCGTCTTCAAGCTCCTTCAAAAGCTCCTTTGCCCTGTCGATAACAGTCTGCGGCAGCCCTGCAAGCTTTGCAACCTGTATGCCATAGCTGCCATCAGCTCCACCGCGTATAATTTTCCTCAGGAAAATAATGTCGTCCCCCTTTTCTTTCACCGCAATACAGTAATTCTTAATACCTGCAAGCTTCCCCTCAAGTTCTGTCAGTTCATGGTAATGAGTGGCAAAAAGGGTCCTGCTTCCGACTTTCTGACTATCCGATATATATTCTATGACCGACCAGGCAATACTGAGTCCGTCAAAGGTGCTTGTGCCCCTGCCTATCTCATCGAGTACAAGAAGGCTTTTTGATGTAGCATTTTCAAGTATTCCGGCAACCTCAGACATCTCTACCATGAATGTGCTCTGGCCTGCAGCAAGGTCATCCGATGCCCCAACTCTTGTAAATATTCTGTCTGCAATGCCTATCACAGCGGCCTCGGCAGGAACAAAGCTCCCCAGCTGTGCCATAAGCACGATCAGTGCTACCTGGCGCATATATGTTGATTTTCCTGCCATGTTGGGACCTGTTATAATAGACAGCCTATCCTCATCCATATCAAGCAAGGTGTCATTTGGAACGAAAGCTCCCGTCTCCAGCATTTTTTCAACAACAGGGTGCCTTCCGCCATCTATTTTGATGACGCCCTCGTTATTTACTGCAGGCATGCAATAGTTTTCCCTGTCCGCTACCTCTGCCAAAGAACAGAGCACATCAAGCTCCGATAAACATGAGGCGGTCTTTTTGATCCGTCCGACCTGTGAAGCAATTTTTTCCCTTATTTCAGTAAATAATTTGTACTCAAGCTCAACTATTTTGCTTTCCGCTCCAAGTATCGTCTCTTCCATTTCCTTGAGCTCCTGTGTCACAAATCGTTCACAGTTTGCCAGTGTCTGTTTCCTTATGTAGCTTTGAGGGACCAGGTGAAAATATGATTTTGTGACCTCCAGGTAATACCCGAATACTTTTGTAAAGCCGATCTTTAGATTTTTAATTCCTGTTTTATCACGCTCATCAGCCTCGAGAGATGCTATCCACTGTCTGCCGTTAGTCATTGCATCCCTAAGCCTGTCCACTTCCTCATCATATCCGTCCTTTATTATCCCGCCATCCTTGACTGATACGGGTGGCTCCTCGACAATTGAACTGTCTATCAGGCATGTAATATCCTCAAGAGCGTCTATCATGCTGTTGCTTCTGTTGATCATATCTGATTGGCAGGATAAAAGTATATCTTTTATGTATGGCACCTGTCCAAGCGAATTCTTAAGTGAGATGAGATCCCTGCAATTGGCGCTTCCCAATACCACCCTGCTGATAAGTCTTTCAATGTCGTAGACCCTTTTGAAAAGCTCCCTGAGTTCCATGCGAACCATGAATTTTCCCTTCAATTCTGCTACTGCTTCAAGTCGCTCGTTTATGTCTCCCGTATTGACAAGCGGCTGTTCCACCCACCTTCTGAGTGCCCTTGCGCCCATAGAAGTCATCGTTCTGTCCAATACCCAAAGCAGTGTTCCCTTTCGTGTTTTCTCACGCATCGTTTCAGTCAGCTCCAGATTCCTTCTGGTAGCGATATCAAGCATCATATACTCTTCGAGTTTATATGGAGCGATGCTTTGTATGTGTTCAAGGCTTACCTTCTGTGTCTGCTCAAGATAATAAAGCAAAGCGCCGCAGGCATTCAGGCAAAGCTCGGAGCTTTCATCCGGCAGCGCTCCTGCACCCATCCTTTGATTGAGCAGATCAAAGCAGGCTTCATCATCATAACACCTGTCATCCAACGGTGAAATATATGCATTGAAGCGTTTTCGCAGCCTGCATAGTGATTCAGCACAATCAAAAAAGGCATGATTGGTTATTATTTCTGACGGAGAATATTTGGCTGTTTCATCAAGGAGCTTGTTGATAGTATTTCCCCATGTGATCCTTGTTGTCGAAAAATCCCCCGTGGATACGTCGACTACAGCAAATCCATACATATGGCCTTTTGCATAAATAGATACAAGATAGTTGTTCTTTTTCTCATCGAGCATGGCCGTGTCCGTAACAGTACCGGGAGTTACAACTCTGATAACCTCCCGTCTTACTATGCCCTTTGCCAGCGCCGGATCTTCCACCTGCTCACATATTGCTACCTTGTAGCCTTTCGTAATAAGCCTTGATACATATCCGTCCACAGCATGAAAAGGAACTCCGCACATCGGAGCCCTTTCATCAAGCCCGCAATCACGCCCTGTCAGCGTTATTTCAAGCTCCCTTGATGCAAGAACCGCATCGTCGAAAAACATTTCATAAAAATCCCCGAGTCTGAACATAAGTATGCAATCGTTGTACTGCTCCTTAGTGTCCAGGTACTGCTGCATCATTGGTGTTACAGGCACAAGTACCGACCTCACTTTTCACTTTACTGGTGCGAGCTGCATCCTCCGCCACAGGATGCGCATTGGGAAGGTGAACATGCCTCTCCGGTGACAGCATGAGCGATAATATCGTTGATATTTTTCATCAAACCGTCAAACTCATCCTTGGCCTCAAGATATTCATGCGTCAGATTATATTCGTCTATTGCCTTCTGCTTTTGCACCAGCATATCTCTTATGTCCTTAAGTTGGACCTCGGAATTCTTTTCTCTTGTCGCTTTTATCAATTCCATCTGAAGAAGTCTTTGATCCTCCAGCAGAGACATTCCATGCTCATCATTCTCCAATGCGATTTCTGCACTTTTCAGTCTCTTGAGCACCGGTGAATCGGCAAGTAACTCTCCAAGCTCCTTTGCTTTTATCAATATATCCATTACAAGCCTCCGTTAGTATGAATTTTGATTTTCTTCAATGCCATATCATCATCATGTTTTGCAAACAAGCGCGCCCTCCAGTGACCATGTACCGACATTGTCTATCCTAACCTTTACAAGCCTTCCGGTAAGCTCACTTTCGCCTTTAAAATTCACTATTTTATTAGATCCGGTTCGTCCGCTCATCATATTGATGTTATTTTTGCTTCGTCCCTCTACCAGTATTTCCTCCTGTTTTCCGGCAAGCCCTTCATTTATTTCCTTGCTTATGCCGTTTTGCAGCTCAAGGAGTGAATCGAACCTTTTTTTCATAGTCTCTTCGCTTACCTGTTCAGGCATTTTTGCCGCTAATGTACCGGTACGCTTTGAGTACAGAAAGGAATATACATAGTCGAACCTTACTGTTTTTATCAAATCCAGCGTCTGATTAAAATCTTCCTCTGTTTCACCTGGAAAGCCTACAATTATGTCGGTTGTAAGAGATATACCAGGTATCTGCTCCCTTATCCTGTCAACAAGACTTAAGTAATACTCTCTGGTGTATTTTCTGTTCATTTCTGAAAGTATCCTGTTGCTGCCTGCCTGGACCGGAAGGTGCAGGTGCCCGCATACCTTTGAACAATCTCTCATTGCATAAATAAGCTCTTCTGAAAGATCCTTAGGATGTGAGGTCATAAAGCGTATCCTTTCGATTCCTTCTACATCCTCAAGAGCGCGTAGCAGCTTTGCAAAGCTCGTCCCGTCCTTGAAGTCGATCCCATATGAATTAACATTCTGTCCAAGCAGCGTAATCTCTTTATAGCCCTGATGCCCCAACAAGCTTGCTTCATCTATGATATCCGACATTCTGCGGCTTCGTTCGCGCCCTCTGACATATGGCACTATGCAATAGGAGCAGAAGTTATTGCAGCCATACATGATCGTAAGCCACGCCTTGACAGCGTGCTCACGCTTTATAGGCACTCCTTCGGCTATATAACCGTCCGAAGTGCTCACATCAGCAACAACTTTGCCCGTGTTAATTACTCTGTACAGCAGTTCAGGAAATTTATGAAAGTTATGTGTCCCAAAAATCAGATCCACATGCCTGTATTTTTTCCTAATGTGATCTACTATATCCTGCTGTTGCATCATACATCCGCATATTGCTATGATCATACCGGGCTTGCGGGCTTTTAGCGCTTTTAAGGAACCAAGATGGCCGTAAACCTTGAATTCTGCGTTTTCTCTTACGCAACAGGTGTTAAAAAGTATCAGATCACATTCTTCCAATTTGTCAGTTTGTGAATATCCCATTGATTCCAGCATCCCCGCCAGTTTCTCCGAATCGTTTTCATTCATCTGGCAGCCGAAGGTGCTGATCATATACTTTTTTAATGTTTCAGTATTCAGTTCCCTCACAGAGTGCATGAACGCTTTCTGCCTGGTCATTTCATCATCAGGGACTATTATGTCCTCTCTTGTACTCAATTGATATTTATCCTCCAT
Source organism: uncultured Oscillospiraceae bacterium (assembly GCA_964490975.1). Classification (GTDB taxonomy): domain Bacteria; phylum Bacillota; class Clostridia; order Acetivibrionales; family DTU013; genus DTU013. Next base: position 29,900 of record CAZBEQ010000036.1, read on the forward strand.
CTCTGCACGAAGCAGTGTCCAATAGCTTTAGCGTCAATAAGGGACATTCCTCATCTATTCAGACTTGCTCCATGTAGAGGAGTGTCCTCACTTATTATACCATCTGGTCATAAGTCCATCAATTTTTTTGTTTATTTCTGCTATATCTATATACTCGATAGTTTGGTCTTCTATGGCATACTTATCCTTCAATCTCAATATCCTTGCAACACTTTCATCAATCCTCTTCTCTGAAATAATACCCTTTTCAACAGCTGCTCTGACCGCATCCATAGCCTCTGCCTGTTTATCATAATCATGGCACACTAGAATTATATCGCTTCCGGCAATAACCGATTTGACAACTGCTTCTCCGATATTATAATTTTTAGAGATAGCGTCCATTGTCATGTCATCAGTAATTACAACACCGGTAAACCTCATTTCATTTCTCAGAAGGTCCGTCATTACAGCCTTTGACAGTGTAGCAGGATTCTCGGGATCGATATTGTTTACCAGCAGGTGCCCTACCATTACTGCATCAGCATTACTATCTATAGCATTTTGAAATGGAACCAGCTCAAAACCGGCTAGCCTATCCATACTGTGATTTACCGCCGGCAGTTCTGCATGCGAGTCCCCCGATGTATCCCCATGTCCGGGAAAATGCTTTACAACGGGCACGATACCGTTATCCTGGATACCATTCATCAGCTCAATGCCATGCCTGCTTACAGTTTCTACAGTTGTTCCGAATGCTCTGTCACTTATGACCTTATTTAATGGGTTGCTCCAAATATCAAGTACGGGGGCAAAATCCATATTAATTCCAAAAGCCTTTACCTCTTGTGCAAGCACTGCACCAAGTTCATACGTAAATTCAGTATCGCCATACTCCCCCAGTGATTCTGCGGACGGCAAAGCATGTAATTCTGGCGGCATTCTTCCGACTCTGCCTCCTTCTTCATCTACAGAGATAAAGAGGGGTTCCCTGCCTTTATTGATCATTTTTATTGAATTCAGCAATTTAAGAAGCCGAGGTGAATCTTTTATATTGCGTTTGAAAAGTATAACACCACCCGGAGTTCTTGTTTCCAGCAAATCCTCCAGTTCCTTATCCATTTCAATGCTCGTAAAGCCGACAATGAACATTTGTCCTATTTTTTCATTCACAGTCATATTACTGATTCTTACCTCTATCGAATCACACTTATCAATTTCAGAAGCAGCTTCCGGATCGATCACCTTCTCTCCTTTATCGCCACCTGTTTTTTCATCCCCGATTTTATTCGTATCATCCGGTTCTGGTTCATTCCATCTTTCATTTACTGAATCAGGACCGCTTTGCTGAGAAACGTATTCGTTTTTATTAGATGTCGAACAGCCCGTCAGTAAAAACGATATTAATAACAGTAATATGATCAAAACCTTATTAATTCGTACCATTTTTCCTTTACCCATCAGTTAGTTGCAGTATAGTTGTATTCTATCTTGGTATCCATTCCTGAAGCCCATTCTGCCATTGGTTCAGGAAGCTTTTCTGCGTATTTTGCATCGTTTGTGTAATAGCAAATATTCTCGTAATCATTAACTGCAGCATAAATATTGTTCCCTGATATGATATAGCAACACATTCCGGGCATGCCCCTAAGATACGATTTGCCTGTAAAAGCAGGCTTTCCGTCCAATGTGATCTCTTCGTAATTCACATACTGAGTATATGCAATAAATCTTTCATAATCATCTCCGGTGATTTTTTTGAAAAGCTTATCCATTTCCTCCGAATCGACGATCCCTGCCTCTAGCGCCGTAGGCATCGGTACATCAGGCATTTCCCGGGTATAGACTGTTCCAAAGCCAGCGCCTATACCACACAAATAGTTATACGTATTCGAGTCAAGTACAAGATTTTTATCCTTGATACTAAACTTGAATACTACATTTTGATCACTGTCGTAGGTAGTATCATTGAATATTGTTTGAACCTCTCCATTCTCGAGGTTTCCGAAGCTTTCGAGGTATCCGGAGTTAGCGCCGTTATATGCGTTTAATTCATAATAAACCAGGTCATCAAAAATTGGTATTATATCTGCTTCGGAACCACCATAGTAGCTTTGCTCACCATACCATTTACCTTTGAATGCCAGTGCTTGAGTATCTGCTGGCTTTGGTCGCTCCGCTTCGACTCCTTCCCTTACCAGAAACATAGGCAGAACAGTATCGCCCGATCTCCAGAAGCCCTGAATAACCTTATCTGATCTGAAAAGAGCGTATATTGAACCACTTTTATCTGTGTCCTCAGTCAGCCGCATCCACATCGTTCCATCAATGGTGTCGTCCATATAACCCTCTAGCTGAATATTGGTTTTATACTTGTCGTAATAGTACACACCCGTTACCTTGTAATCAAGTATACCGAATCTTGCATGAATTTCCGCATTTCCAATTGTACCTGAATACCATTCTTCAGAAACCGTTTCATCGCTCTCGAGCCGGTTTTCATCATTCTCACTGCTTATCGTTGAGTCCCCGACGTTCGTGGCTGAATTACCTGTCTCTGAAGCAGAATCATCTGATAAAGCTTTATCGGACTGCGCAGCTTCATCAGGTGAACCTTTTCCCTGCCCAGTCTTGTCTGCATCACTGTCTCCCGACTGTTCCTGCAAGGTATTCTCAGTCTCTGTCTGATTTATATCCGTTATTGTTTCTCTGCTCTGCTGTGAGCAGCCGGTCAGTAAAAGACCTGCTATCAGAAGTATTACTATCTTTTTCATAATTCACCTTTCAAAAAAGTATCACTGTATAGTATCTAACAGCATTGAGCCATTTATTTTATCAACACAACAGTACCATACAAGACAGTTTTATGCAAATATGTGAATCAAAATTATCATTACAAAAACCTGCGAGTATACTTCTGCAAAATAACGACTGCAACCGTTGCTGACTGCAAGATATATTCAGGTACGGTTTCCATCGAAAAAGCTCATCCTCATACTACAGCTGCAGTATGAGGATGAGCTTTTCCATATCCTTGGTTAGCCTTGGGTGCACTCTGTGACAGCACCCGGGGTACTGCTATTACAGCAGAGTATTCTTATTCCGGTTTGATGGTGTATGTGAAGGTTGCCGTGTCGCTTGTAAACTTTCCGGGACGAATGGTAGCTGCTTTTATTGTTTTGTTTTCTCCTATTATTATAGGTTCTGTATACTTGATACTGGTACTGCTGGGAATAAGATTTCCATCCGCATCAAAAACAACTGGATTCGAGTCATCCGAAGTATAATAGATCGTTGCGTTAGTTTTTTCTGATGTAGCAAGTGTGACGCTTGTACCTGACGCAACTTCGCCGGTGCAGGTCGCAGTTGGTATCGCGGCTTTCTCAAGCACCTTATAACTGTATCCTACGGTATCACTATCCTCATACTTACCTGGAGCTTTTGCAACTAACGTTATTGTCTCGTCTTCCAGAAGCGTTATATTATAATTGATATTGATAGGTTCATATATGGGTTTATCATATAGATCATCTTCATATCTTTTTCTATATATCTGGGAGGATGTAAAACCGTATATATCTTTATTCGGATCATTAATTATTAATGAAGTACCACGTGGTACAACCTTCGTTTTAACACTGAATTCCGGAGCGTGAAGCTTGACCGTGTACTCCCACTTATTGCACCAGCTTGGTTGAAAGCCATATCCATCCGCTATTGCAGCAAGCTTCGTATATTCATTAATTGTTATCGGCTCATCATATCTATCTGTAGTGCCATGCATAGCGAAACCGTCCGAATACGATACGTCACTCCCATCCGTTGTATAGTATATATGTGCACCGTTGGTACTCGTAGTCAGTTTGACTTGTGTTCCGAGCATAATTGTCCCTGAATCAAGCGATGCGATTGGCTCAGCAGCCTTGGGCATTATAGTGTAGATAAAAGTGCCCACATCACTTGAAATGTAACCTTCAGCTACTGCAATCGCTTTTATCGTTACATCTTCCGTAATTATTATTGAATCTGTAGAGTTAAATCGAGTACTGTAATTATTTGGATCATACAACCCGTCTAATGTATAGTATATTTTTGCACCGGGAAGAGAAGTAGTGAGCTTTACAGTGGTCTTTGGCAATACTGCACCGGGTGAGAGAGAGATTTCGGGAGTCGGAACCTTCGGCTTAATGATGTAATCCTCCTCAAGCATATAACTGTCAGCCATCCCTTCCTTTACGGCAATGGCTTTTATTGTTGTATCTTCGTACAGCCTGATTGGTGCAATATATTTGATACTGTCAGATGTAGGTGTATTTCCGTTGACTGTAAAATATATCTCTGCTCCACGAGTATCGCAAGACAGTGCTATCTCGGTTTCTCTAGGTAAAGTTCCCGACACCTTGGAAGCTGTTGGCTTTACCACCCGTTCTAATATGGTATAACTGAATGTACTTACCTCACTGTTGACAATATTGCTTCTAATAGCAATTGCTTTTATTACTGTTGGCGACGTCACCGTTATCGGCATAGTATACAAGGTACTGTCGGCAGTTGGTATACTGCCATCCAATGTATAGCGTATTTCCGCATCGCAAACTTTTGTATCAAGTTCTATTTTTGTCCCTGACAATACCGGACTCGGTGCAATATTCGCAGTCGGTGCCGGCGCAACGTATATATCCGCCACATTTAAACTGATAGGTGCTTTTTTATAATTAATTCTCTTAATGTACAAAGCTGCAGCTTTATCAAGAATAGAATAGATGCCGTATTCATTAGTAATAGAAGGTGTTGATTTAAACGCATTCCAAATAGCATCCGCCACATTCTGTGCATTATAACCGGCTTTAACGTTTACAATAAATGTTTTCTTTAGAGTATCATCGAATGTAACACCTATAACACCGTCATTTTCAACTGCTATGCCTTCTTTAATGTCTTTAATATAGATGTTGATTCCATTTTCTTTATCTTTCTTTTCAACTATAACCCCTGTAGGTGCCGGCATGTGACTGAAGCTTGCTACTGCGCTATCTGTCATATCCGTTTTAACTGCTATCGCCTTTATATCGGTTTTACAATTAATAGTAAATGGTCTATCATACCTGATACTGGTTGATGTCGGCGTTGAACCGTCCAGTGTGTAATAGATTACTGCATCGGTTGTTTTAGTGGTGAGCGACACATAATATTCCAGGAAATTAAGGCCTTTTGAAAGCGATATTATCGGAGTTTCTACTTTCTTATTCGTAACAGTATAACTAGCTTCACTTACCTCACTGTCAAGCATTCCGGCTTTTACAGCAATCATCTTTATTACTGTATTATCTGTCAGTGTCAGTATCTCACCTTGATATTTAATGCTTCCTGACGTCGGTATATCTCCGTTTAGCGTATAATATATTGTCGCCTTATCAGTTGCCGAACTTAATGTTATATTTGTTCCGTAACCAACCAATCCAGCTTTTACCGAGGTCACAGGGGTCTTAACCTGGGGAGGGAGAACTTCATAATGGAAGCTTACCGGCTCACTGTCCTTCATTCCTTCTTTACTTTTGCCAGCTATGGCAGTTATTGTAGTTGATGATGTCAGAACGATTTCCTTTATATATAATGTACTGCTTTTTGTCGGAGTTGATCCGTCTAATGTATAGTAAATTGGAGCTCCGGCTGTATCAGAGGAAAGCTCTACTTTCGTTTCGTACGGCACAGTTCCCGGTATAACCGATACCTTGGGAGACTTGGCTGACGCAATTGTAAAGCTGAAGGTTGAGACATCACTATTTTCCATCCCGGGGTATACTGCAATAGCTTTAATGACTGTGTTTTCTTTTTCTATTTCTATTGGAGATGATAGGCTATACTTATCACCTATGATATACGGTATAGATGAACCGTCACGATACTTATATACAGGATCAACTAATCCATCTGTTGTGTAATAGATTACGGCGCCTTCTGTTTTACTGCTAAGTGCGATTTTACTTCCAATCAGCAGATCGCCCTCTGTCAGTACAGATGCTTCCGGTTTTGCTACCTGATCCCTGAGGCGTACTGTATAGCTGAATGTACTTACTGTGCTGTCGGCCATACCTGATTTGACAGCGATTGCTTTAATCGTGGTAGCTGCAGTTATTTCAATCGGAGTCGTGTATAGACTTCCGCTTTTTGGCGATTTCGTAACGTCCAGAGTGTAGTAAATGTCTGCATCCTCTGTTTCGCTTGACAGAACTACCCATGATTCGCTCACTACTTCGCCCGATTTTGGAGATGCTGTAGGCGCTGATACCTGCTCCGGAGGGGTGACCTTTATCTTATAGCTGAATGAGCTAACGGTGCTGTCAGTCATTCCCGATTTAACTGCGATTGCTTTAATCGTGGTAGCTGCAGTTATTTCAATAGGCTTTGTGTATTTCTTTCCGGTTTTTGCCGGTGTCGATCCGTCTGTTGTGTAGTAAATGTCCGCTCCATTTGTCGTTGTGCTGAGTGTTACCTTCGTACCGCTCGTTATCTCTCCAGCCGCAATAGATGCTGTAGGTGCTGATACCTGCTCCGGAGGGGTGACCTTTATCTTATAGCTGAATGAGCTAACGGTGCTGTCAGTCATTCCCGATTTAACTGCGATTGCTTTAATCGTGGTAGCTGCAGTTATTTCAATAGGCTTTGTGTATTTCTTTCCGGTTTTTGCCGGTGTCGATCCGTCTGTTGTGTAGTAAATGTCCGCTCCATTTGTCGTTGTGCTGAGTGTTACCTTCGTACCGTTCGTTATCTCTCCGACTTCAACAGATGCTGTAGGCGCTGATACCTGCTCCGGAGGGGTGACCTTTATCTTATAGCTGAATGAGCTAACGG
>CAZBEQ010000037.1:0-36009 GCA_964490975.1 uncultured Oscillospiraceae bacterium
CTTTCAGTCGCAACAATAATTCCCTGCACTTTGAGTGCAGGGAGTGGTTTAGTGACTTTCGTTGCTTTTAGGGATAGAAACATGTCGTCACTGTGAAATCATGAACCCATAAATTTACTTAACAAGCGATATGAAAATGATATAAATTAGCCAGAAACCATTGAAGAAGGTTCATGATTTAGCCGTGGCGTGCCCACATTTCACTTGGCAGCGGTGAAATAGTTCTCAATTATCACTAGGCGAAATTGTTGCCTGCTATAGGCTTGGCTATCTACTGATTATTTTTCTGGAAAAACAGTGCAGCAGATTGTTCAGGAAGTAAAGCAGACGATGTTCCCGCTACTGCAAAAGCAACCATTACATCTAAGAATCCTTATGAGAATATAATTCCAACTACTATACATTACGGACTAGCTGACAAAATTTCAAGTAGGGTGCAAATAACTGCAAATAATCGAGAGAAAAGCTGATTATAGTAAACCATTTTACATAATAATGGCCCATGTCGCAGATTATGTAACCAAAGTCTGCACCCTACTTGAAATTTTGTCAAGTGAGGGACTAGGAATAAATCGGGTTCGTGATTTCGCCGTGAACATGTCGTGTTTTCTTTGAATTTTAATTGCTCGCATGTTAATATAAGGTAACTATGGACAGGGGTGTTCAAAAAGACGCAATGGGTGCTCACTTTTTAAGAGGTGTGCATACCATATAGCGGAATTATTTAGATATTTTTCCTTGAACGAAGCGCGTGGAGTGTTTGGCGTTGATGTCAAGGGTTCAGAAATAAAAGGCTGAAAGGTATAGAAAACAAGGGGTTTCGAGGGCGGCAGGTACTACTCTTAGACTGAGTAGACAAAGAGGTTAAAGAAGGGACTAGCAATCGTACAAAATAATCGAATGAATGATGGGTAGTCTGCTGGTTTAAACAGATTAATGCAAATTGGAATTTGGAGGAAGCGATGCTTACTAAGCTTACAATAATTCATAAGCAAGCAAAGGATTTATACAATGAGTATGTAATGGATTGGATAAAAAAGAATTATATTTATTATAGTTCCAGATTGATGACTATAAATATAGTTAATGATTTAGGTGATAAATTGGATCCATACAATATCTTAAATTCATATATTTTAGCATATGCGAAATCTTTAGAAAAAAGGGTTTTTGTTAAGGAAGAGAAGAAAATCTTTTTTGAAGGAATACAACAAATTGTTTATGAAGATATATGCAAATGCTTAACAGAGTTCAATCATGACTTCATATACTTTCTCTATGGATTGATTGCTCAAAATAGAGAGATTGGAATGCAGGTGGTTTATCTCCAGAAAGATGTGAATTTAAGATATTGCGCTGAGATGTATGAGTTTTTCCGAATGTCTATGACAAAAGATGAATGGGATAATAGCATTGATATAAAGGCAATTGAAGGATTGGAAAAATTTATAGCGACTCAAGAGGAGGCTATCGAAAGTTTAATATATATATGGAATAGTACTGACCGTAGATATGACAGTTGTGATAAGAAGATAGGTTTTGAAACAATCCGGAAGGTATTATCTCTTTCACATATTTTTGTTCAGCTATATTTGTATAGATGTATATGCTGCAGTGGGAGTAACTTTGATAATGATTTACATATTTCTGATGAGGGTCTGCTAGAATATTGTGATAATAGATGTTATTTACAAACTACAAGTACGGACTATAATTATACCTTTAAGCGTGAGTGGACAGAGTATACACCCGATATAAGAAAAAAGATTGGGAAGATGTTTGAACAAGATTATAAATTTAGATTGGAATTACTATTAGCATTATCCGAAACACTAAAGAGATGTAAAAATGAGATCATTTATTTTAAGAATAAAGAAGATTTGTTGCAATGTGTGAGTAGTCATGTGTATATAAGCAATGAAAATTTTAAGGCATTATTTGATACTTTTCTATTTAAAAAAATATATATTTCACATTCAGAATTTTTCAGGATGTGGCTCTCAGAAAGAGATGAATTCAATCGCAAATCTATTGTAAAAGCAGAAGAAGGCTTTATTATTTATGTTAGCATTGCATGGAAAGCATTGGAGGCATACCATAATGATGTTTGGATAAACCCACAAAGATATTTAGACACAAAGTTTGAAAGCAAAATAAATGATGAGTTTGAAAAGGCTGTTGCCAAACAATTAAAAGCTGCTTTTCCGAGAGGGCATATAAAGGTTAAGATACCACTTAGCGAATTTCAGAATGCAGTAAGAGAACTGGATGTTATTTTTGTAATTGAAAACTATATTTTTATAATAGAATGTAAGCGATTAAAATTATCAGAGTCTATGAATGAATTGCTAAAAGATTCTGATAAGCTTCTATATAAGTATGCAAATCAGATTGAAGAAGAAGAACGAGAATATAGAGAACATCGTGTTGAAATATTTAACAAATTTTCGATAGAGTTAGGCGTTAATAGTTCAGATTTAGATTCTTATCGAGAAGAGTTTATTTTGGTAACAAGCGAAACATCATTGGCACATCACAATGATAGTGCAAAATATAACATATTAACTGTGGCGGATCTTGTAGATTATATTACAAAGAGAATTAAGATGACATAATCAGAAAAGCAGTAAAATCTAGTTTATCGATGAATGAAGAAAAGAAATTAAATACATGTGTAAAGGTCGCGCTGGAGAATCTGGTAAGTTTCGGAACGAAGATAAGTAAGAAATTCCCTTATGTGATAATGCACAAATAGTGATGTACAGGGAGTATTAAATAAAGCACCGAAACAGCGGCTGAGTTTAAGTCGCTAATTTTTTTGAAAATGCTAGTAACGAATTAAAGCTGTACAGTACCTATTATTTGAAGATTTGTTCATATGTGATGGGTATTGTAAAGAATCCGTCTGTGGCGGAGGAAATCACACAGAACACCTTTGTAAAGGCGATGCCTTCAAAAAATACATATAAGGGCGCATCAAAGGAATACACATGGCTATGTGCGATCACAAAAAATCTCTGCTATGACTATTTCCGGGAGGAAGGCAGAAAAACAGAAAGCTGGGCAAGGGTCACTTACCATCGGGCAAGATTAAAAATCAATGAAAGGATGGATTCGAATGGGTAATGTAGATAACGGTTCCGCATGCAAAATTGTACAGGATTTGTTGCCGTTATACCACGATGGCGTGTGCAGTGATGAGAGTTGTGTATTTGTCGAGGAGCATTTAAAAGCATGCGATGTATGTAGCAAGATGCTGAAAGCGCTTGATAATAATGAGGCTGGTATGGCTTATACTTCTAATAGCCAGATACTTAAAAATGGACTGGTGGCTAAAGGCAGGAATAATTATCACACTTACCGGCATATGGACATCCGTCGGAAATCGAATCGGGTGGGTCAAAATAATGAATTTCGATCTGCATACAGAAATTCTGACAGTGTCTTTGATTGTTGGAGTCTTGTTGATAGTGGCAGGGATAATCAGACTCAACGCGAAAGAGAGAAAATGAACAATTGGAGTCAAGAGAGTAAAAGAGAGTCAATGGGGACGGTTCTCCATTGGCTCTCTTACATAGCAACTCACTTTCGAGTCAAAAGGGGACTGCCCCCAACAAGCTTACCTCAGGCATAGGTGATGATAAGTTTGGGTCTTATGTATTAAGAAAAGGCTGGCTAGAACTTCTTTAGCACAGAGCAAATCTCCATAGCATAAGTTAAATTGATATTAACTGCTAAAGGAGATAATTACCTTGTCTTGGTTTACTTCACTTCACCCTGTATATCAGGGTTTATTAGCTACACTATTTACATATGGAGTAACCGCTCTAGGCGCTTCATTTGTATTTTTCTTTAAATCCATAAACCAGAAAATTCTTGATATGATGATGGGGTTTTCTGCCGGAGTAATGATCGCGGCATCTTTCTGGTCCCTGCTTGCCCCGGCAATAGAGTTATCCATAAATCTTGGCAATAATGCCTGGTTTACTGCAGCCGTTGGTTTTCTTGCTGGAGGAGTATTTATTATAGGTTCGGATGTAATATTATCCAGGGTTAAATTTGTAAAGGAAAAGGGACATACACTTAAACGTTCAATTTTACTGACATCAGCTGTTACCTTGCATAATATTCCGGAGGGCCTTGCGGTTGGTGTTGCATTTGGATGTGTTTCGTTAGGCTTGCCCGGCACCTCTTTGCTTACCTCAATAATGTTGGCGATCGGGATCGGTTTGCAGAATTTCCCTGAAGGTGCATGCGTATCAATACCTTTACGAAGAGATGGACTGTCAAGGTTCAAAAGCTTCCTGGTCGGTCAGGCGTCCGGTATTGTTGAACCAATTGCGGGGGTCCTTGGTGTGCTATATGCTCTGACAATGCGCTCAGCATTACCAATTGCTTTAACCTTTTCTGCCGGCGCAATGATTGCTGTCGTTTGTTCAGAACTTATTCCCGAGTCCTTTAAAGATAATAAACTCATCGCGTCATGTGGTGTATTGCTTGGCTTTACTGTAATGATGGTGATGGATGTAGCATTAGGATAGAGAAATATTAATAACGATGGAACAAGAGAAGAAATTTACTTTGAATGCTGCAATAATAATATGGTGCATGTAATCAATGTAGTTCATAATTCAATAGAACTTAAAGAATTTTTTTGAAAAGTACTATAATGAAACATATAATGTTCAGGAATGTATGGATATATAATGCACAATACTATTTATGTGATAGCGGAGGATTACTAATGCTTGAAATACAAGGGGTATCTCTTGAAATACAAGGGGAAAAGGAAGTTGAGATTCTTAAAGACATAGATCTAAAACTAGTCACTTTTATATACCGCACTCTGTAGCTTCAGAGTGCGGTTTTTATAATAAAATAATTGACATATGTCTAAAGTAATAATAAAATTTATTATGGGCATAAGCCAATAACAATTATTGTATTTTAAAGAACAGGAGATGATACTTTTATGAAAGTGTGTTTTTCTTCAAATGGAAGCTCAGCCGATAGCATAATGGATCCAAGGTTTGGAAGAGCAGCATATTTTGCTATTGCTGATACCGATACTTTGGAATTTGAAATCATTGAAAATGCGGCAGCAGCAACTGGTGGCGGTGCAGGGATCACTTCAGGCCAGCTAATGGTTGACAAGGGAGTTAAGGCTTTGGTTACCGGTAATGTTGGACCTAATGCCATGAATGTACTAAGGGCTGCAGAAATCGAAGTGTATAAAGGTTCTCCCATATCTATAAAAGAAAATCTGGAAAAATTCAAAAAAGGACTGCTCGGTAGAATAGATACGACTGTTCCACAACATTTTGGTATGCAGGGAGGCAAAAAATGAAAATTGCAATATTGAGCGGGAAAGGAGGAACGGGAAAAACAACTGTTTCTGCGAGTCTTGCATTGTCAATTAAAGGATGCCAGTACGTAGATTGTGATGTTGAAGAACCTAATGGCTCAATTTTCTTGAAGCCTGATATTAGGGAATCTATTCCTGTTAATGTTCCTGTACCTCAAGTAGATGCTTCAAAGTGCAATGGGTGCGGTTGCTGTGGCAAAGCATGCCAGTTTAATGCTATTGCAGTTGTAAAAGGGAAGGTTCTTCTTTTCCCGGAAATATGCCATCACTGTGGGGCTTGTTTAATTGCGTGCCCGCAGGATGCTATTAAGGAAATAGATAGAACAACCGGAGTTGTAGAAATAGATGGAAGCAATACTTTTCTTCAAGGAAGGCTGAATATTGGAGAACCTATTAGTATACCGATCATACGCGAATTAAAGAGAAGGTTGCGCAATGATACTACAGTTATTCTCGACTGTTCCCCTGGTGCATCCTGTACAGTAGTTCAGTCTGTAGAAGGCTGCGATTATTGCATTCTTGTCACTGAGCCGACTCCTTTCGGGCTTCATGATCTGAAAATTGCAGTACAGCTGATAAAGAAGATGGGTATTCCCTTTGGTGTAGTAGTGAATAAGGCATCCTCAGATAATACGAGTGTTCAAGAGTACTGTGCCGAAAATCAAATTGAAGTACTTATGGAAATTCCTTATTCTCAAGAAATTGCACAAGCATATTCAAATGGTATGTTGCCTGTACAGTATAGCTCTCAGTGGAAACAGAAATTTTTAGAATTGCATCAAAAGTTGGAAAGGGGTGCTGTTATATGAAGCAAATCGTTTTTGTAAGCGGAAAAGGCGGAACAGGAAAAAGCACCCTGGTATCATCCTTGAGTATATTGGTGCAGAACAAAATGCTTGCAGATTGTGATGTGGATGCGCCAAATCTTCATATACTGCTGGACGGTGAGATTTTAAAGCAGGAAGATTATTATGGCGCTAAAGAAGCTGATATCGATTCATCGATTTGTATTCAATGCGGTTTATGTAGAAAGACATGCAGGTTTGATGCAATAAGCGAGGAATTACAGGTATTGCCAATGAAATGCGAAGGATGCGGAGCATGCACACTGGTTTGCCCGGTTAACGCCATATGCCTTAAAGAAGTTAAGACTGGTGAGACTTATGTTGCGAAAACTCAAAGAGGTACTTTTTCCCATGCACTGCTTGATATTGGTGCTGAAGGTTCCGGAAAGCTCGTAACAGAGGTAAGAAAGAATATATATAATTTTAAAAACAATGAGGAATGGGCACTTATCGATGGTTCACCAGGGATAGGCTGTGTTGTCATAGCGTCTATTACAGGTGCGGATGCAGTTGTAGCTGTCTCAGAGCCTACAATGTCGGGACTTAGCGACCTGATAAGGGTCTTGAGCGTAGCACAGCATTTTCAGATCTCCGCGTTTGTATGCATTAACAAATATGACCTGAATCCTGAAATTACAGCACAGATAGAAGACTATTGCAGTAAGAACAATTGTCCGGTAATAGGAAAAATACCTTTTGACCCGACGATTGTAAAAGCACTTCAACAGTTTAAAACTCCTATTGAGGCAGGAAATGAAGCTGTTACCAAAGAAATTATTAACATTTGGGAACAGCTGGTGAGCAAAATTTAACTGGGTAGTTTAATATTGTTAAAAGGAGGTGTAAAATAGAATATGATAAAAAAGTGTTTAAGATTAATACTATTAACGATTTTCACATTTATACCAAAGTAACAGGGTATCAAATTGCAATAAGCTATATACTATTTTGATGGAGGTTTTTTAATGCGCATAGCGATTTCGACAGATGGAGATTATGTTTCTCAACACTTTGGAAGATGTCCTGTTTTTACTATACTGGATATTGAGGGAACTAAGGTTGTTAATAGGAATACATTGAATAATCCCGGACATTCTCCCGGAGTTATCCCGCAGTTTTTAAATGAAGAGGGTGTAAAGCTTATTGTCTGTGGGGGAATGGGAGCAAGGGCAGCAGGCTTGTTTGAGGAATTGGGAATGGAAACCTTAGTAGGAGTAAGCGGAAGGATTGATGATGTCATAGCAAAGCTGGGGAAAGGTACTCTTGAAGGTGGTGAAAGTCTTTGCAAGCCCGGAGCAGGAAGAGGATATGGTATTGAAAAGACTGTATGCGACCACCCTAATGAAGATTAGTTAAAAGCTTTATGAGAAAGTGAGTTAAAAAAATACTAGAAAGGGAGAGATCGGTATGAAAAAGTATGATGTTGTTGTAATTGGTGGAAGTGCGGCAGGTGTCACAGCTGCGGTTACAGCCCGAAGGTATTACCCTGAAAAGAGTATTGCTTTGATCCGAAAGGAAAAACTTGTTCCTATACCTTGCGGGATACCTTATGTATTCGGAACAGTCGGAGATCCTCAGAAGAACCTTATACCGGTTGATAACATGCTCCAGGGCAGCAAGGTAGATAGTATTGTTGGCGATGTATCTGACATACAAAGAGATGAGCGGATCGTAACGACTGCTGATGGAGAGAAGGTTACGTATGATAAGCTGATTATAGCAACAGGGTCTGTCCCTTTAGTACCTCCTTTACCTGGCTCAGATAAGGAAAATGTTTATGCGATCAAGAAGGATGTCCCATACTTGCAAGGTGTATTGGACGCGCTTGGAACAGCAAAGGATTTATGCATTATAGGCTGCGGGTTTATAGGCGTTGAAATTGCTGAAGAGTGCAGAAAAAAACGGCCTGACATAAATATTAATATTGTTGAAATGCAGAGGCACTGCCTCCAGCTTGTCTATGATCAAGAGTTCTGTTTACAGGCTGAAAAAGTTTTACAAGAGCAGAATATAAATCTTTTGTTGGATGAAAAGGTGGAATCACTAGAAGGAAAAGAACTGGTTGAGAGTATTAAGCTTAAAAGTGGGAAAAAAATAAAGGCAGATATGGTTATCATGGGCATAGGTTCATATGCCAACATAAAGCTTGCTGAAAAAATAGGCCTGGAAATTGGTCCTATGAAAGGTATTCAGGTAAATCGCAATATGCAGACAAGTGACAATAACATATTGGCATGTGGTGATTGTGCTGAAAAAGTATCATTTTTTGACGGAAAGCCATCTGGATTGAAGCTTGCATCCATAGCCACAATGGAAGCTCGAATCGCTGGTGCAAACTTATATTCTATCAGAAGATCAAATATGGGAGTTATAGGTGTTTATTCTACTGCTGTGGGCGGCAATGCATTTGCTTCTGCAGGTCTTACGGAGGTGCAGGCAAATGAAAAGGGATATCGTACAGCTACAGGTACAGCAGAATCTGTCAACCGTCATCCTGGATGTATGCCGGGTGGTACCAACCTAAAAGTTAAGCTTGTATTTGATGCATGCAACAGGGTTGTTATAGGAGGTCAGGTTTCAGGGGCACTCAGTGGAGGGGAACTTATTAACACAATAAGCGCATGTATCCTCCATAGAATGACAGCAGATGATATTGCTACATTCCAGACAGGTACCCATCCTGCCCTAACAGCTTCACCTATAGCTTATCAGCTTGTAAATGCAGCTGAAAATGCAATTGCAAAGATGATTTAATTTGACAGGAAGTGGGTTCGATGTATAGAGAGGATTATACTGATACTGTAATTGAACATTTTATGTGTCCGAGAAATGTCGGAAGCATGAATGATGCTGATGGTGAAGGCAACTGCGGAGATCCTGGTTGTGGAGATTCTTTGACCATATATATAAAAGTAAAGAATGAGTCCATAGAGGATATCAGTTTTCTTGTTTTTGGTTGTGCAGCTGCAATTGCAACAAGCAGTATGACGACAGAGCTTGCAAAGGGCAAAGCAATCAAGGAGGCCTTAAAACTTACGGATGACGATGTAATAGAAGCATTGGGAGGACTTCCCGAAAATAAAAAACACTGCTCCAATCTTGGCATTCAAACATTAAGGAATGCTATTGATGATTATTATAAGAAAAATACAAAAATGTTAGAATAGGCATAGTATAAATTATTGACATATGCCCAAAATAAACATATAATTATAATGAGCATATGCCCATAATGATAAAGGAGTGATTTATTATGCCGAGAGGAGATGGCACAGGTCCTATGGGAATGGGGCCTATGACAGGCAGAGGGGCAGGTTACTGTACAGGGTTTGTATCACCTGAATTTACCAACAGAGGGGTTGGATCTGGAAGAGGGTTAGGTGGAGGCAGAGGTTTTAGAAACATGTTCTACCGTACAGGTATGCCGGGATGGACAAGAAATGGCTATAACCAAGCGGTGCCAAGCGGACAAGCAATTGATGAGAAAGAATAAATAGTCCTCTTTCAAAGGGCAGGTTCATGATTCTTGGAGCCTGCCCTTCGATTTTTTGCGCTTTTACCAGCAAGTCTTTCTTAATATAATGAACAGTGGCATAATTGACGTATGCCCAAAATGATGATAACATTTTGACTGTGCCATGATTTGGCAGTCTTAATTTCTACAGATGGAAGGTGATTTGGTGATTGTATCGGAGACGGGATTTGTTGCAAGATATGCCGAAACAGATCAGATGGGTATTATTCATCATTCTAATTATCCTATATGGTTTGAAGCGGGGAGGACTGATTTCTTCAGGAAGCTGGGCAGAAATTATTCAAAAATCGAAGCCGAGGGAATACTCCTGCCGCTTATTGATTTAAAATGTTGTTTTAAGAGTCCAGCAAGATATGAAGATGAAATAATTATTAGAACTAAACTTATCAAATTCAGTTGTGTCAGATTACTATTTCAATATGAAGTTTTAAACAAAGACGGGATGTTGTTAATTGCAACAGGCGAAACCTCGCATGCATGCACGGATAAGAACCTTAAACCGCTTAATATGGGAAAAAGGATGCCCGAATTGTTTGAACTTTTAAATCAAGCGATAAAGAGCTATTGATTTTAGTTTATATATTGAATAAAGTGAAATAATGTAGCATAATAATATTGCAAATGCAAAGCATTTGCAATATTATTATGCTATTATAAGGGAATGTAAAGAGGCATGAACATGGAAAAAAGAAGAATATTATTGCTGCCATTTGTTTTAATACTTGTATTCAGCCTTTTGGTCATGACAGGCTGCAATGACCAAAAGGAAATATCATCAGAAGTAAGTCAAAAAGTTATTGTTGCTATGACTATTATCCCTGAGAAAACTTTCGCTGAAGCTGTATGTGGCGACTTGGCAGAAGTAGTTATAGTAATTCCACCTGGTAATAGCCCGGAAAACTATGAACCGTCGCCCAGGGAAATGGAGAAATTAAATAAGGCTTCCATATATTTTGCTATTGGGGTAGCTGCAGAAGAAGCAAACATTTTGCCTAAAGCTGATGAAGTAAAAGGAATGAAAGTAGTTAAGCTTCAGGATGAAGTTGCAAAAGTGTACCCTGAAAGGGAGATTGCACCCGGAGAAAGAGATCCACATATTTGGCTTTCGCCTAAAAGGGCAAAAATTATGGTAGAAATTATTGAGCAGGAGATGATCAAGCTTGATGAAAAAAACAAAGAACAATATCAAAAAAATGCCCTAAAATACATCGAAGAGTTAGATAAGCTTGATAATCAGATCAAAACAAGACTTGAAGGACTGAAGGATAAAAAGTTTATTGTATTTCATCCGGCTTTCGGATACATGGCAGATGACTATGGCCTTAAAATGTATGCGCTGGAGCAGGAAGGTAAAGAAGCAACTCCGCAGCACCTTCAGGAAATGATTGACCTTGCAGAAAAAGAAAACATAAAAGCCGTTTTCTACCAGGCGGAAATTGACAACAAGCAGTCAAAGGCTTTTGCCGATGAAATAGGGGGACAGACAGTAAAGCTTGACCCACTGTCACCGGATTATATAGAAAATCTAATAAAAATGGCTGATACAATGGCAGAGGTAATAAAGTGAGTACAATAAGAGATAAGGAAGATGGTAATATTTTGTCAAAAGCTGTTAAAATAGACAACCTTTCTGTACAGTACGGACAAACAATTGCCCTTTCAGACGTTTGCCTTGAAATAGATCATGGCGAATACCTGGGGATCATAGGTCCGAACGGGGGCGGTAAAACTACTATTTTAAAAGCTATTCTTGGACTAGTGCCAACAGTTTCGGGAAAAGTAGAGATTTATGGAAGAAAGGCGGGAAAAACCGGAACTCTGGTGGGATATGTTCCGCAGTTCGCCGGGCTTGACAAAAGATTTCCGGTAACAGTCCGTGAGGTAGTACTGATGGGGATGCTAAATGAGAAGCCGGTTCTATTTCATAAATATTCAAAGTCAGACAAGGATGCGGCGGATAGACTTCTTGAGAAGGTTGGTATTTATAACCTTGCCGGGCGGCAAATCAGTGCGCTTTCAGGAGGAGAATTCCAGAGGATGCTGATAGCGAGGGCACTTGCTGTCAATCCAAAACTTCTGCTTTTGGATGAACCTACCGCAAGTGTGGATGCAAGTTCACGGGAACAGATATACCAACTGCTTGAGGAACTTAACAAAAACATGACAATTGTTCTTGTAACCCATGATTTGCTTGCTATCTCGTCTCAGGTGCGCAAACTGGCATGCCTTAACAGACATTTGGTTTATCACGGGGAGCCTGAGCTTAGTGAAAGTATTGTAAACAGTCTCTATGGTTGCCCTGTCGATCTTATTGCGCATGGTGTGCCGCATAGGGTGTTAAAAGAACATAAGGGAGATGAGTAAATTTTGATATCTGCAGTTTTTCAATACCAATTTTTGCAGAATGCAATTATTGCAGGCGTTATGGCGAGCATTGTCTGTGGAATAATTGGAGTTATTATAGTGGAAAAGAAGCTGGTAATGATGAGCGGAGGTATAGCGCACACTTCATATGGAGGAGTAGGGCTGGGATACCTTTTGGGTTTTGAGCCTATCATTGGAGCCTTTCTTTTTTCAGTTTGCGCTTCACTTGGTATAGGCTTTTTAAAAAGGAAAGGCGGAGCGCATACCGATGTGATCATAGGTTTATTCTGGTCTTTCGGTATGGCACTTGGTATACTTTTTGTTGCATTAATGCCGGGCTACCCTCCTGATATGTCTTCTTATCTTTTTGGCAGTATTTTGTCCGTGACAAAAATGGATATTTACCTGATGTCTAGCTTGACAGTTATTGTGGTTTTTGTTGTTGTTATGCTGTTCAACTACTGGAAAGCATATTTATTTGATGAGGAATTTGCGGCAATAAAGGGGATTAATACTGCTTTTCTGGAATACTTGCTGCTTCTGCTTATAGCAATGACGGTTGTAGCGATGATACGTGTTGTGGGAATTATTTTAGTGCTTGCCTTGCTGACGGCTCCTGCGGCAACTGCAGGCTTGTTTGCTTCAAGTCTTAAATCCAGGATGGTTTATTCTGTTATTTTAGGGAATATTTTTTCCATTTCAGGACTTTGGATATCTTATGAGTTGAATATTGCATCAGGGGCTACCATTGTTATTTTGGCAGTAGTGTGTTTTTTCCTGGCATATGTAATTCATTTAAAGTATAAAAAGGTAGGAATGAGAAGAATTGCTTCCAATTTAGCGACAACTAAATCTAAGGGATGATATTAAATGCAGAAAAAGGATGATTATAGTAACATCTTAAAACATAACAGTTTGAAGAGCACAAGGCATAGGATTGAGATTCTTAAAAATTTAGAGCAAAATGACCAGCCCATTGCAGCTGAGCAGGTCTATTTTGAGCTAAGAGAAAAGGGTATATCTATTAATATATCATCTGTCTATAGAATTCTTGAAGCTCTGGTTACCAGGAATCTTGTTTTAAAATCAAGCATTGGAGAAGATAACCGGGCATTGTTTGAATTGAATCGAATGACACACAAACATCGCCTTATATGTGTAGGCTGCAAGAAAATGTTTTCTATCGAGGGTTGTCCTCTGATGGGATATGAGAAAATGCTGCAGGAAAGTATAGGCTTTGAGGTTACAGGGCACAAGCTTGAGATTTACGGGTATTGCAGAAATTGCAGTGCACTGAACAAATCTACGTAAATATTCTTCCATTTCCGCACAACAGAGATGCCGGTGACAGAGAAAACCACAAGACCGACAGATATTAAATTCCATATGGGCTATAAATGAATAATGGAGAATGTATATGTGGTGAATATTATGTTGTTTAGACATAATATTTATTAATTATTATATACCCACTGGGGGTATATAATAATTAATAAATTTGAGAAGCTAGTAATGTATTATCTGGAGGAGACAAACATGGAAAAAATAATTATTATAGGTGGTGTAGCGGCGGGTGCTACAGCAGCAGCAAAAGCCAGAAGAATTTCTTCGGAAGCTCAAATCACGATTCTTGAATCGGGACCCGATATCTCATTTGCAAATTGCGGGCTTCCATACTATATCGGAGGAGATATAAAAAACAGATCGAAGCTTATACTTCAAAGTCCTGAAAGTTTTAACGACCAGTATCAGACATCAGTTCATATATATACGACAGCAACAGAAATTGACAGGATAAATAGGATTGTACATGCTGTGGACTCGCGTACAGGGGAAAAGAAAGCATATGAATATACCAAACTTATTCTGGCTCAGGGAGGACGACCGATTTCTCCACCGATTCCCGGCGCGGAACAGGATCACATTTTCCAGCTTTGGACGCTTGAGGATATGGATAGGATTAATTCATTTATAGAAAATAGAAAGCCTAAGACAGCAGCAGTTGTAGGGGGAGGATTTATAGGACTTGAAATGGCAGAAGCATTGGTTAAGAAGGGGATCAAGGTCTCTGTGGCTGAGATGATGCCACATGTGATGGCCATTATGGAAGCAGAAATAGCAGGGTTTATCCAACAGGAAATGTTGTCCTACGGAGTTGAGGTCATGACAAATAAAGCTGTGGCCGAAATTGGAAGAAATAATGTGACTCTTAATGAAGGGACCAGAGTTAACGCCGATATGGTGCTGTTGTCTATAGGAGTACGTCCTACTCTTAAGCTTGCTCAGGAGGCAGGCCTTGCCATAGGTGAAGCAGGCGGATTACTTGTGGATTCGACACTGAAAACGAATGATGACAACATTTATGCAGCAGGTGATATGATTGAACTTGAGCACCGAGTGCATGGAAAGAAGGTACGGATTCCTCTGGCCGGACCTGCTAACCGACAGGGGCGGATAGCTGCAGAAAATGCCCTTGGAATAAGAAATGAATACAAAGGATCAACGGGCACATCAATTGTTCGTGTTTTCGATGTGGTAGCAGGTACAACAGGGCTTTCTTTAAAAGGTGCCAGAGCCGCAGGACTGAATGCAGATGCGGTTGTTATCCATAAAGAACATCATACGTCTTATTATCCCGGTTCTGAACAGGTTACGGTTCTTTTGGTTTATGACCGCGATACCGGAGTGGTTCTCGGAGGACAAACAGCAGGCTATGCAGGCGCTGACAGAAGACTGGATGTTATTGCAGTAGCTGTGGCAGCAAAACTCACAGTTTCTGACCTTGCAGATATGGATTTTGCGTATTCGCCTCCTCTTGGCACGGCAAATGATGCCATTAATATGGCGGCATTTGCAGCAGAGAACAGAATTTCAGGGTACTCTCCTGCTTTAACAGCTTCGGAAATAGATGTATATTTAGAAGATAGAAATACACTTTGGGTTGATGTAAGGGATATATTTGCATTTGAAAAAGCTCATATTGAAGGAGCGGTAAATATACCTCTGGAACTTCTGCCATCAAGATTAAATGAGATTCCCCGAAACAAGTTGATTTTTGTCTATGACAATACGGGAAAGAAAGGCCATCAGGCGCTGCGTATTCTTGTGGGAGCAGGAATTACCAACGTAATTAATGTGAGCGGAGGATTTGCAAGTCTTTCCGGTTATGTGAGGGCAGTTACTCCACTAAACTTCAGACTAGAGCTGCCTGAGCCTGAACCGAAGACAATTGGAGAAAAAAGTAATGAGGAAAGGAAGAGCATTTTAAAAGCTGAAATAAAAAAGGAAGAATCAAATGAAGAGTCAAATGAGCCATTAGTTGTTGATGTACGTACTAACGAGGAATTTGTCAGTGGTGCATACCCTGGCGCCGTAAATATCCCACTCGATGAAATACAGCTTAGAGTAGAAGAACTGGGCAAGAAGGATAGAAAAATAATTCTGTACTGCGCCTCTGGAGTAAGAAGCTCTTATGCAATGCAGATGCTAAAAGCATACGGTTTTACAAGCCTTGAAAACGCAGGAGGACTTTCAAAAATGATGGCTCGTGTAAAAGAGTTGGGGGTCAGGCTTGAATAATTCTCTTATTAGCTTTTATGCAAAAGATATATGCGCATAGCGATATGATAGAGAAAGATCTCTGCCGCAGCTAGTTGATTACTTTATTATCAGCTTGAAAATGGGGATTTTAAAGTATTAATTATGTTTAATCTGTTATATCATCAGAAAATAAGGGAATTATTCAAGCCTGACCCCGACAAAACCTCTGAAACAATAAAGCTGCTTCAGCTCTTGTTACAGTGACCTTGGGGTCCAGCACATCTCCTTGCTTTCCGGAAATCAAACCCTCATTTATTGCCCAGCTCATAGCTGCTATAGCAAAATGTGATATTTTATTGCTACCAATGAATTCTCCAACCGCCATGCCATCTGAAACGTAAACGTCAAAACCCCCAAGCTTTGCGTAATTGTACAGAATCGTGACCATTTCCTGACGAGTAATAATCTGATCAGGAGCAAAGCGGTTTTGTCCCACACCGATGACAATCCCATTCCGGGCAGCCCAGGCAATGTTGTCCGCGTACCATGATCCCGGGGCAACATCTGCAAAGCTGTAATTGCTTTGGCTGATATCCGCATGATCAAGATTGGCCAACATTTCAGGAATAGTCCACTTTTATGATAATAGGTGCACATAAGTAATGCTTTTTTAGCATTATGATAGTCTACCATGTAATTACTGTGCCCTACACTTGAAATCTTGGCCATTTTGTTTCCGGTATTTCTAATCATGCGATTACCGTGTTGCTGATTGCAGTTAGTATGGGGCCAAGATATATGAGTACTATATGACAGAGAATGATCTCTATGGCAGTAAGGTAGATATATTATTTCAGCCTTTTTCGTATAGCATCGGCCGCCAACTTGCCTGTCAATATCGATACCGGCAGTCCGGATGGTCTGAATGTCCATTGGCCGCACTGAAAAACGTCTTTAATTGGAGTATATATGGACTGTGTGATCTTTTTAATTCTTTTTTCCGCGGGTATCACAGGATTTGTGAAAGACCACCCAATGAAGACAAACCTTCAGCCGTAGGTGTATAAAATGCGTGTGCGCCGCAGAGGCTGTCGAAATAATCCCTGCCCAGATCCACCCCCATGAAAAGTGTCAGAACTGAATCGCTTCCTTCACTATGGCCGGTTAGCGTACGTTGCTTTTCAACGTTTGGCATTTGAGGACCGCTTAATGATGATTATAAGGCCTTTTGATCTGCCGCCCCAAATCAATTTTTTATATTGGAATATCTCACCATTGGCAGTTTTTATTTCATTTTTTGCAGTGTCGACTCGATTGACAGCTGTCTGCGTCAATATTTTGCCACCTGCAGAAATAATATGATCTGTTAGCTTTTGGGCGAGAATTCCCGTGCCACCCTTCGGATACATGTAATCAAGGTAAAGGCCAAAATAGCTTAAGTCAAAAAAAGTTGGAGTATCCTTGAAAAAGTGCTGAGAAGTATATACGCAGTGACCTCGCTTTCATCAAGCTTATCAGGATTTCCGACAAGCATCTCAATAGGGGATGTATCCTCCGGTATAACATCCTTGTTCACAACAGCATACAGCACAACGCTCGGGTAGGTAGGCACCTGCTTTTCGGCCCAGCTTCTCCGCTTTGCGGTGGTATGGAAAGGATCGATAAGCTTGCCGTACAGATTCCATACGGTACCCGAATAGATTACATTTGCAGCCCTTAGCGTACTGCCGTCATCGAGTCTTACACCTGAGGGTTTTCCATTTTCGAAAAGTATTGAAACTGCTTCACGTTCCAGAAGCATGTCTCCGCCGTTTTCTTCAATAACTTTCTCGAGCTTGCCCGGTACAAACAGTGTAGAACCTGCTGGGTAATAGCTGCCGCCCGTATGGTTGTCTACAAACATAACCGCTTCCATTACTGCTGGCGCTTCTTCAACTGTTGCATAGCAATAGGTTGACGTAAGCTTGTCAAAGAATTTGAAGATTTCAGGATCTTTAAAAATACCTGCTCAACAGCTGCTTTGCGCTTATATTCAAAAAGCTCAGGAACCGTATATATGACATCGGGTGTTTCATCATGCTTTTTAGCGCAGCTTTGGGATCGGTTTCATCAGCCGAAGTATAGGTGGGGCTTTCTATCATTACATGCTGGTACACTTTTTGCATATCACGGTAGAAATTATGTATATTTTTACTTTCGGCTGGAAAAATCTCTGAGAGCTCATCGGCAAACTTGCTTACATCAGCCCAAAAGCGTATTCTCCGGCCTTTAAAATTGACACTGTATAGGAGATCATGGCGAATCATATCTATTGGTTCTTCAAGAGCGTTGAAAACAAAGCGATGCGCGTTGAAGCCATTCTCGCCAAAACCGTATAGCATTGCTGCGCCTTGATCAAATGTCACATGTCCGCGCTTGAATATTCCACATGAACCTCCGGGATTATAGCTTTTATCAATGACTGCTACTGAGAGCTTTCGTTTAGCAAGAAGGCTGGCTGCTGTAAGTCCTGAAAGACCGCCGCCTATTACAATTACATCGTATTCCAATTGTGCTCCTCCTATGTATTGCCAATATGTCCAAAGTATCTTATTGTGTCCCTTGCGGAACGGTAACTAATTGTATCCAGATATATACATTTCTTTAAATATACCACAAAGAGAAGCAGAAGAAACATTCTGTTTTATCTATAATTCTATTAAATATTCAAGAGAGAAGTCCTATTCCTTGAACAGCACTTTTCCTGTTACTGTACATAGAATATTATGTAAAACATTATGCCAAATGGAATGTACAGTCTGATTTGGGAAGTGATCATATGGAAAAACTGAATCCGGATAAGTTGTATGTAGAATTCAGAACGGGTGTTACAGCGACTGAGCCAGTAATAGGCCGCAAGTATACATTAACGCACTCGGATATAACTGCAGATCTTTTTCTTACCATAGCTTTACAGTTTGCCTATGACAAGGTCAATGCCATGAGGGATGAGGTGCTTGCAGAATGGAGAACAAATAACGGATTTCTATTTCTCTATACCTATGTTTATGTAGATGGTCAATTTGGTCCTGTGGTTTCTGCTGTACGTAATGCAATTTTCAGGCGTGAGCTGCCATTAGCTTTGGAAGCTATAAGGTATGGGGATAGAGTATTATTTGCTGCTCGTCCTGATTTGGACAATGCACCGATATGGATACATTTTGACTCGACAAACCCAGAGTATAACCGGCTTGAAAACTGGGGCACTCCAAATGATTATAAGTAATAAGTTATCTTTTGACATAAGGGAAAGGGGTATTTATGTGAAGGTCCATACATGATATAATAGGGATAGAAGCCTGTCAACGCTGATAATTCTATTTTCTACCTTGGGAGGGTATTTTGTGAGAAAACATGCAGCACTAATACTAACAGTTGTTTTTTTGTTACTCTGTTTCAAAATGCCCGTATCAGCATCATCAGAAGGATCTGCTCCTTCTGCGGGATACATAGTCAAGCTGAAAAATGAAAGCAAGTCAAGAATGTCATTGTTCAGTACCGATGTGCGAAAGATAGACAAGGGTATCTATGCTGCAAAGGATATAAAAGCTGCACATAGCATATCGAACGCCGAAAATATTGAATTCATAGAACCGAACTACTATATTACGCTGTATGATTTCCCATATAATGGAGAGCCGAATGATCCACGATATGCCAATCAATGGTGGCTTGAGATGACTGATGCCTCCGGAGCATGGAGAAGCGGGCTGCTTGGCAGGGGCGCCAGAGTTGCGGTTATCGATTCCGGTCTTATACAGGGCCATGAGGATATTGACTATTCAAGCATAGCCTACCAATACAATTTAAGCGGGAGCGTTACTGATATTACAGATCAGACAGGCCATGGCTCCCTTGTCACAGGTATAATTGCTGCGCAGTCAAATAATGGCAAGGGTATTGTCGGAATTTCTGATGAGGTAGAGCTGATTGAGCTAAAGTGCTTCACAAGCTCTGAAACAACTATTGACAAAGTGATTTCTGCCATAGCTAAGGCAAGGGAACAGAAATGTGATGTAATTAATATGAGCTTTGGCATGGACAGTGATTCATCCTCCTTGAGGTCTGCAATAGATTCTGCTGTAGCAGAAGGTATTATTGTAGTTGCGGCTGCAGGCAATGATGGAACGCAAACACTCAATTATCCGGCAGCATATGAAAATGTAGTAGGTGTAGGATCTGTAAATTCAGACAGAAGCGTATCAAGTTTTTCACAAAGAAACGAAAGTGTATTTGTTACTGCACCGGGCAGGGATATTACGAGCTTGAGTTATAGCGGAACAGGCAAATATGCGATAGGGTCAGGAACGTCCTTTTCGGCACCAATCGTTTCAGCTATGGCAGCGCTTGCGAAAAGTGCAAATAAAAATATTAATGTCAGTGATTTTAAGTCGCTTTTGATGGCAACCTCCAAGGATTATGGCGCTCCGGGATATGATACATCATATGGCTATGGCATTGTCGATATCGGTGATTTTATGCAAACGCTTCAAAACACTTATAGTACTACCAATAATACTGATGTTCTTTCTGTTGCTGTTTCGGGATATCCGGGTGTGTGGGACGAGAGCTCGGAGAGGTTCAATGTTGTGGTGCCGCCAGGGACTGTGCCGTCAACAACTCCATCATCCGTTGAAATCGTAACTGAAGACAGCGGCTCAATCTATACAGCAGTCACTTACGTCGGGGGACTGACGTGGGAGGCTACTGTGACAGCCGGAGATAGAGTAACTGCCAGAGAGTACAATATTTGTCTTAATATCCCTGGTAATTATGAGCCTGCCATAGTGAATGGCAAAGAATTATTTGATACGGTCGAAAATGCTGCCGCTCCGGCATCGTATGACGGCATTACTGCTGCCAGAGCATTTAGCTTGGATGATGTATCGGTTTGGTTTTATGATGCAGATACCGGGGATGTGCTTGGATACATCGCCGATGTGCTGGAAGGCGGAGGAACGGTTTCAACATCCGGAGCCGGTCTGATTTTTATCCCCGCTGCCACAGATGCCGAAAAAACGGCCAGGGTCAGGGTCAGGGCGAGTGACGGAAAGTCTGCAAGCAACCCGGTTTTGGCCAATATTCACGTTGGTTCGTTTCCGGTAAGTCAATCGATACTGTCAACAGCTTCTGCAAGATACGACAAGTATGCAGGAAGTGCTTACAACAAAGACCTGTCGGAGGGTATTATCTTTTATGGCAATACCATTATTGCAGTAAAGCATGGTGATGAGATGCTGCAAAAAGATTTGGACTATAGTATTGCATATGGTCAGAGTGCTATTGAACCCGGTTCGGTGACTATATACAAGTCATATCTGGACAAGCTTTCCAAGGGCGATACAACTTTGACATTTGATTTCAGTGCCGGTAATGATCCACAGCTGGCCTTAACTATTGATGATACTACACCGCAAAATCCGGTTGTTCCGGGCGGTTCTGCCCCAGGCGGGGGCGGAGGCGGAATGCCGCCAATTGATTTCGGCAGTGCTTTACCGCTATTACCGCAGACAGAGTTTAAAGTCACAGCGGAAGCTTTAGCGGGCGGCAGTGTTTCGGGCGGCGGAACCGCAGTCCAAGGAGCGGATGCCGTTTTGATCATTAAACCTGATGATGGATTTGAAATATCCGGTGTTATGATCGATGACAAACCGACAGATATCGGCAGCCTTATAAAAAACGATGACGGGACCTGGTCGCTTAAGCTGCAAGGGGTAACTTCCGACCATACAGTAAGGGTTGAGTTTAAAGTGATTCCACAGCAACCGGCCTTGGAGGAAAGACCAATTATTGAAGTGTTTTCTGATATCGGTGAGACTGCATGGTACAAGGATTCTGTGAAGTATGTATTTGAAAGAGAGCTATTCAATGGAACAGGAGGAGGCAATTTTTCTCCTCAACTGCATATGACACGCAGTATGTTTGTTTCTGTCCTTGGAAGGTTATCCGGCAAGGTCGATGGCGGGTTGGCAGATACGGATTTTACTGACGTCAAAGATGAATCATGGTATACACGATTTGTTGCATGGGCATCAGAGAATGGGATAGTGAGCGGGTATGGAAACGGATCCTTCGGCCCTAATGACAATGTCAGCAGGGAGCAGATGGCATTATTCCTTTATCGTTATGCAAAATGGAAGGGCATTGATGTCGGGATGGGTACAAAGAGTAGTATAATCGGTGACAAATTCAGCGATTCGGACGATATTTCAAATTGGGCACGAGAAGCAGTCGAATGGGCTGTTAATGCGGGAATAGTCAACGGAAAACCGGGCAGTGTTTTTGATCCGAAGGGAAAGGCGACACGTGCCGAGGTTGCAGCTATAGTGCACAGGTTTACATTGAGCATTGGTTAGAAGCCTGACTTTTACAGTAAAAAGCTGGGCATTAATATTACAATTATATTACGAATAAAAATCACCTCAGAAAATTCTCCCTTGGCAACGAATGTATATTACATAAAACATCGAAGGGAGAAATAAATCATGAAAAATAGTCTAAAAAGGTTAGTATCGGTTTTTTTATGCTTGGTATTGTTGGTTTCGATATCAGCTCCGGCGTTTGCCAAAAATATTAACGGCCATTTCAATTCAAGGGGCTTTAAGATGTTAAGCTGGGACACTGGGCATATGAGGATATCATGTGGATGCTCGGTAAAAGCATAATCAGCGGTACCGGTAAAGACACCTTTGATCCGAATGGCATTGTCACAAGAGCACAGTTTGCAATAATGATGGTCAATACCCTTAAGATTAAGCAATATAAGCCTGAGACGCCATCTTTTCTTGATGTAAATAAGAAAGCCTGGGAATATCCTTATGTAGAAAGCGCCAAGATCTACCTTACAGGCTTCAGGACAACCAGCGGAGATTACTTCAAACCTTCACTGGCAGCAGTAAGAGAAGATATGGCTGTCGCGCTGGTAAAGGCATTGGGTTATCAGAATGAGACAGTGGATGAAGGCATACTTGCCAGCTTTGCCGATGCTGATCAAATTTCACCTAATATGAAAAAGTATGTTGCGCTGTCCGTCAAATATGGACTTATCCAGGGCTATACCAAGGATGGAAAGACAGTATTCGATCCTCAGGGCAGCCTGACCCGCGCACAGTCAGCTACACTAAAATCGATGCCACAAAGCCTTATACAAACGCAGACTTTACAAAATTAATAAAATCAAGGGGGACGGGGGTTTTTGATTATCAGTTAAAAGATTAACTGATAATCAAAAACCCCCGTCCCCCTTGATTTTGTGGTATGATTAATCAGGGAGGATAAATAAATGGACATAGATGTGATTGGTGTACCTGTGGATCTTGGCTCAAACCGCAGAGGTGTTGACATGGGTCCCAGTGCTATCAGATATACAGGCCTTATCCAGGCAATAAGAAAACTTGGCAGAAAATGCTGCGATCTCGGGAATATTGCGGTTCCCGTGCCTGAGAGCACAAGCTTTGAATCCGACAAAACAAATAGTCCAAGGTTCATTAATGAGATAACAACAATAAACGAAGCTTTGTACAATATGGTTGGCAAAAGCATTGCCGAAGGCAATATGCCTCTGGTCATCGGGGGTGACCATAGTATTGCAACGGGTTCTCTGCTCGGCGCACAGAGAAGCCTGAAGAATATAGGTGTTATATGGATGGATGCCCATGGCGATTTTAACACAGAGCATACAACTATGTCGGGAAACCTTCATGGCATGTCGCTGGCGGCTGCAACAGGCACCGGTATGTTTGAGATGACGAGGTTTAAGTCGGATGATGTCAACTATATAAACACTGAGAAGGTTGTCATAATCGGGGCAAGAGATTTGGACCCTGAGGAAGCGGAACTGCTGAAAAGATCCAGGGTAAACGTTTTCACAATGGAAGATATCGATATGTACGGACTCAGGAGCATTATGCAAAGAGCTGTTGAAATTGTTGAGGATGGGACTGAAGGCTTTCATTTGAGCTTCGATCTTGATGTTGTAACACCATCTGATGCGCCGGGAGTTGGAACACCTGTCAAAGGTGGAATTACTTTCAGGGAAGCCCATCTTGCGGTTGAGATGCTCTCTCAGAGACCAAAGCTCAGGTCTGTTGAACTTGTCGAATTGAACCCGATACTGGACAATGCCAACATTACAGGGGAGCTGGCTGTTTCACTATTATGCTCATTGCTGGGGAAAAGAGTTATGAGGTAATATTTATTAATGAAATTTGTATAATTATTTATTATTTGCCGAAAATGTATTGACACTTTTAAATTAAAAAATAAAATAGTAGTATGTTTATTATTTGACAATAACATAATAACTATTTGACAGGATGGTATAACTATGGGCGGGTTATTTGGGGTAGTTTCAAAAAACGACTGTGTAATGGACCTTTACTTTGGCACTGACTACCATTCGCATCTTGGTACATGCAGAGGCGGTATGGCGGTATACACCGGGAATGGGTTTTCAAGGTACATTCATAATATTGAAAATGTTCAGTTCAGAGCAAAATTTGAAAAGGATCTTGCAGATATGTCGGGCAATATGGGTATCGGATGTATCAGTGATACTGAGGCGCAGCCTCTTACCGTTTGTTCACATCACGGGCATTATGCGCTGACGACTGTTGGGCGGATCAACAATATTGATGAGCTTGTTAAGAAGGCTTTTGCGGATAAGTATATACATTTTCTTGAAATGAGCAGGGGAGAAATAAACCCGACAGAATTGGTTGCTGCTCTCATTGACCAGGAGGGCACAATAAAGGATGGCATTCTGAAGGCACAAGAATTGATCGACGGCTCATGTACGATGCTTGTTCTTAATCGTGACGGTATTTATGCGTCCAGAGACCGTTTGGGAAGAACCCCTCTTGTGATCGGGGAGAAGACTGGAGCGTACTGTGTCTCATTTGAATCAAGCGCGCTTCCCAATTTAGGCTATACTCTCAAGCGGGAACTAGGGCCTGGAGAAATAGTCCTGCTGACTCCTGATAGTATTGAGACGATATCTCCGCCAAGAGATGAGATGAAGATATGCGCCTTTTTATGGGTGTATTATGGGTATCCCGCATCCTCCTATGAAGGCAAAAATGTTGAAGTAATGCGTTATAAGAACGGTGAAGCGCTTGCAAGAAAAGATGATGCTGTTATTGATAACGTGGCTGGTATACCTGATTCGGGCGTCGCTCATGCCATAGGGTATTCCAATGAGTCCGGCATCCCTTATTCAAGACCTTTTGTAAAATACACTCCGACCTGGTCAAGAAGTTTTATGCCTCAGGATCAAAGCATCAGAAACCTTGTTGCGAGAATGAAGCTTATACCTATCCCGGAACTTGTGAACGGCAAGAGTTTACTTTTCTGCGATGACTCAATAGTCCGCGGTACACAGATGCGCGAGACCGTTGAACTGCTCTATAATTTCAATGCTAAGGAAGTGCATATCAGACCCGCGTGCCCTCCGTTGCTTTATGGCTGCAAATACCTCAATTTCTCGCGTTCACGTTCTGAAATGGACCTTATAACCCGCCAGGTCATAAAGGAAATTGAGGGCTCTGATACAGCAAATCTGGATGAATACAGCGATCCAAAGTCAGAGAAATATAGCCGCATGGTCGAGTGTATCCGGAAAAAACTGAAATTCACAAGCCTGCGGTTCCAGGAGCTTGGTGATATGATAGATGCGATAGGCCTGCCTGAATGCAAGGTTTGCACATACTGCTGGAATGGAAAAGAATAGTTGAGCTTTTAATGAACGGTACTTTAATGAACAGCATTTGTCAGCTATGATGAGTGCCGTTTTTTTATTAATAAGTATTTCAAATTTTTACTTGACATCCATGTGTCGGTGTATTAATATAATAGTACACTAGTGAAATATCAAGGAGGTAAATCTATGTGATTAAGTTTAATGAAGGTGCTCCTATATATTTACAGATCGTTGAGAAAATAAAAGCTGATGTCGTGGCAGGCAAGCTCAAGGGAGGGGATAAGCTCCCATCTGTCAGGGAAATAGCCGAAAGCTTCAAGGTCAATCCAAACACAGTCCAAAGGGTTTTTATGGAGCTTGAGCGTGAAGGTGTAGCTTATCCTCAGAGAGGCATTGGTACTTTTATAAGCGAGGATGAGCAGCTGGTAGAAAAATTGAGAGACACCCAGGCTCAAAAGTATACCGGAAGGTATGTCGATGAAATGAAGGAACTCGGAATGGATGATGATGAGATCCTGGAAAATGTTAAAAAGGTTTTGGAGGGAAATGATAATGACAATACTCAAGGCTGAAAACATCAGCAAGAAATATTTCAAGAAAAGTGCTTTGTCCGACGTTAATATTTCTCTTGAACAGGGCAGGATCGTCGGCCTGCTTGGACCGAACGGAAGTGGCAAAACAACATTCCTGAAGCTGGTCACAGGTCTGGTAAGACCGACAGGAGGCAGATTATCAGTTTGTGATATGGAAATAGGGTATCTGACAAAGGAAACTATTTCATTCCTGCCGGATTCAGAATTCCTGTATGACTGGATGACTATAAAAGATGCAGGCAATACTTATAAAGCTTTTTTCAAAGATTTTGATAATTCTAGATTCTATGAACTGCTTAAGTTTATGATGTTGACTCTGGACATGAGAGTCAAGAGGCTTTCTAAGGGTATGAAGGAAAAGCTTGCACTTGCCCTGACACTGTCCAGAAATGCAAAGCTGATCGTACTCGATGAGCCGCTGAATGGTGTTGATCCTGTGGCAAGGGAGCAGATCCTCGGCGCCATCGTAAGGAGTTTCTCGCAGGAGAGCACGATACTTTTAAGCAGCCATCTGATAAATGAAGTGGAAAATATACTGGATGAGGCTTACTTTCTGAAGGATGGAAAGATCATCCTGTATGGGGCGACTGATGACCTCAGGACAGAAAGAAATAAATCACTTGACGAACTTTACAGGGAGGTGTTTGCATGCTAGGCAAATTGATAATACATGAACTCCGCAAGAAGTGGAAATCCTCCAGGTATGTCCTGCTGGGATATGGTGCAGTCCAATTGCTCTTGCTGTTTATAATAAGGGCGTTTTTATGGAATGAAGGACTGATGGATGGCTTTAGAATAAGCAGCGACACAAGTGCAAATGTCAGTCTGGGATTTGGATTACTTACGACACTGTTTCTTATGCTGTCATTTGTGATAGGAGCCTATCCTTTTGTTGAAAGTATGTATAGATTTGAAAGAGACCTTTCCGGCAAACAGGCTTATCTGGAATTGATGATACCCGCAGCCGCGTGGCAGAAGGTATTATCCAAGCTGATTGCCACTCTTGCAAGTTTGGCAGTATGTGGAACCATTTCATTGTTCTCGATGTTTATGTTCATTACAGTAAATAGTAACTTCTTATATTTTAAAGAATTTATGAAATTTGTAGCTCAAGTTATTAGTAATGAATTTTTAACTTGTATTGTAGCGATAGTACTGCTGCTGTTTGCATTTGCATCACTTTACATAATGATATTCCTGTGTATTGCTGTAGCCAAATCCTTTACTCATAAAAACACTGTAGCAGTGCCTGTAGGCATACTTGTGTTCATACTGCTCACAGCTGTCCTTGCCATTGCAGATACGCAGATTAACAGATTCCCTATTTATACATTCAACCTGTTGGATATCAATTTCTCAGTGAGTATGATTATCTCAAATATTATTACATTCGTATTATTGCTTGTAGGAACAAGTTGGTTAATAGAAAAGAGGATCGAGCACTGATACGGCTTCATAGGGGCGTTGTACCAAAAAAATGGGTATCTGCGGTAAATACCACAGGTGCCCATTAATATATCTGTATCAGTCAATATCAGGTTCCAGGTTTCCGGGGCGGACTTCCAGCCTTTCGGGATTTTGGATCAGTGTCTTATATAGCTTGAAGGCTGAGGCATAATAATGTCCATCAACAGTCCTCTCATCAGTAACTGCCTTCATAGTTATAAATCTTTTTTCTACTATTTCATTATTGGCGCCTATGACCTTTTCCTTGCTTTTTATGCCAAAGGCGATAAAAAAGGTAGTAGTGCCGAAATCATAAAGATGATGATAAATGGGCTGTATGCCAATTGAGCCAAGGTCTGTTATGAAAAAGCTCGTGTGGAAAGGGCTGGCTTTGTTTATAGCTTTTGGCATAATGCCCAAAAAATCCAGAATTCTGATTATGAAAACTAAAAATTTCACTATAAGGCTTGGACAAAGCATAAAAAGGCGTGCGACCTTATCTGTGTCATTACTTGCTTCGAGAGATTTGTTTTCTTCGATCTGGCTGTTTATCTTTTCAGCGATCTCAGATAGTGTATCTGTTGGCTCAAACTTGAATTTGATAGTGGTTTCCGGGCTGTCCTCCTTCAGTTCCTTTTTTATTGCCAGTGATACCAGGAGCTCATTGCGGGCATATATATTCTGACCTGCGATGAATCTGTTAAGTGCTGGCTTTAAAGCTATAGTCCTCACCATTGCAGCTATCATTATATGCAGCATGCTTATTTTAACTTCGGATGTCTTCCTTATTTTCCTTAAATATGATTCTGTATGACCGATATCGATTTTTTCCTCGAAATAGTTCTGGGAGTCAGACCTGTATCTCATGATAAATGGAACAATCTTGTAAAATGGGTTCAATGATCTGATGCGCCTGCCGTCATACCTATCACCAAAGCGCCTTTTGTATTCTGCCATCAGATGAATCCTCCCGTTAAAAATTATCGATTTTATGTTATTGAATAACAGTCTAAGTTTAACATCGGATATGCATTTTTGCAATGTATAATTGTGTAGCCAGGTTTTTATGAAATGCAACAAGAGATTACTTTACTGAACATGTAGCAACAGATATTAAGTAAAAGTGAGATGCCATAATAAGCATCAATACTATCCTTTTTGGCATATTATAATTAGGCGGTGATCATATCTCCTGCCTCGTTAAACATTGCTATAGCATAAGAATTTTCTCTGGAAATTTTATGCTTGGGTAAGAAAATTTATCTACAACTGAAAAAAATTTCTTTGAATCGAAGTGTTATAAAACATGTGTCAAAATGGGGGAGGCATTTGAATGCAAAAAGGTAAAATAAGGAATATGTTTCCGGGAGGCAATACCTCTGAAGGTTTTTTCAGTCTCTTTGATTACATAATCAACCAGGATCATGCAAGGAGGATTTTTGTTCTAAAAGGAGGTCCGGGCGTCGGGAAAAGTACCTTTATGAAGAAAATTTCGTATACTGTGACAATGGGAGGCCATGATGTCGAGCATATGCATTGCTCCAGTGATCCCAACAGCCTTGATGCTTTGGTTATACCTGACATTGGTGTGGCGCTGGTGGACGGGACAGCTCCGCATGTGGTAGACCCAAAGATGCCTGGCGCTATTGACGAGATCATAAATCTTGGCGAATTTTGGGATGAATCTGCAATATCAGCAAATAAGGATAAAATAGCAAAAGTGAAAAATGAGATCAGCAATTGTTTTACCAGAGCATACAGATATCTTGGCGCAGCATTGAAGATATATGAGGATACTGCGGCAATATATTCATCCGCCATGAATAAAGCCGCTCCCAGCTTAGTATCAAGGGATTTTATAGATATGCTGTTTAACTCGTTGCCCCCGGCGGCAGTACCGGGTATTGAGAGGCGGATGTTTGCCAGCGCGATAACACCGGATGGACTTGTCAACTATTTGGATGACCTGATGACATTGGACAATATATATGTGCTGGAGGGATTCCCGGGTGCAGGTACAGAAAAGGTGCTTGAAAGGATAAAAACCGAAGCTTTGGAAAGAGGCTTTTACGTAGAGGCATTTTACTGCGCATTCAAGCCGGGTAAGCT
Organism: uncultured Oscillospiraceae bacterium; assembly: GCA_964490975.1. Taxonomy (GTDB): domain Bacteria; phylum Bacillota; class Clostridia; order Acetivibrionales; family DTU013; genus DTU013. The sequence continues at coordinate 29,534 of CAZBEQ010000037.1, forward strand.
GGAGCATTTGATTTTACCAGACTTGAACGCTGCGTTTACAACTGTATGCAAATATCACAATACAGATGTGTGCTCTATAAAGAAGGTCGACTTTAGAGAAATGCTCGATGAGAACAGGATAGGAAAATATAGTTCGGATTTTGAATTTAACAGACTAGAATTTGACAGATTGCTTGATAAGTCTTTGGAACTGCTACACAGTGAAAAGCAACTGCATGATGAGATTGAGTCCTATTATATCCCTCATATGGATTTTGATAAAATTGATAAGAAACAGCAGAAAATAATGGAACGGATCCAGTACTATACGGACCTATAATATATTTTGCCCTTGTGATGTAGTTGCGCTGAACAGGCCTGGCAAAGGGTATTGGCCGCTAGTGGCGGTTATTGCCCTTTTTCCTGGACACCCGTAATAAGTTCGACTGCGACTCTGGCATTCTCACGTGCTTTTTCCTTTAACAAAGGAATGTGCTCCGAGAGCTGCTTTTTGATATCTGCGCTGTTTTCCCATACGTTCTCTGCCAGCTCTGTAAGCTTGCCATATTCAAGCATACGCACATCGCCTGCTGAAGGCTGGTTTATACAATCGAGGAACCCCTGTATTTTGGGATCATATACAAGGCCAACTATGGGTACGGCAGCTACAGCAGAGAAAATCAGCGCATGAAGTCTCATGCCTATAAGCATTTTCATTTCAGAGATAAGCTCATATGTTTCAATGACATCCAGCTTATCTTTTATTATGGTACCTTTACATGACATTTTTGCTGTTACATTTTCTAGTATCGGAATATCCTCAGGATGCTGCATTGGGAAGAAGACCGGATATGCATCGTATTTGTCGGACATGTGATCGATAGCCTGAGCTATAACGGTTTCATATTTCTCATGCTCGGTCCTTTCATGCCCCGGATATTTACGCAGTGAAATCCCAAGCAATGGTCTTGCGTTATCTAACCCTAATTTTTTAATTATCCCGGAACCGGGGCTGACGCATCCGTCCATTACTGCAAGCGCGGCGTCGGCAGTCAAAAGTATCCTTGGCTTGCTTATTTCCAGATGCTTTAGCTCATCATAGGACAAGGTTTCTCTTAGTGTTATTACATCGACCTTGTTCATGATCTTTTTTGTGAGCAGTCTGTTCTGGCTCTTCTTCAATGGACCGATACCGTTTGCGTAGAACATGACCTTCAAACCAAGTTTTTTTGCGAGCCATACCATACTAAGATAGAAAAACAGTGATCTTGTGCTTGTATTGTCCTGCAGTAGATTGCCGCCGCCATATATAAAGGCTTTGGATTTACGCATTGCATGGTATATACGGAGCAAGTCAGCTCTGTTTATCGATGCCACCTGAAAATCCCTGGCTGTTTCAGCGGGTATCTTGGAAAGGACCATTAGCCTTATATCAGGCTTAAAGCTTTTGAGATCCTTCAAAATGGACATAAGAAGCGCGTCATCGCCAATATTTCTAAAACCATAATAGCCTGAAATAATAGCATCGTATGGCTTTTGACCACTGTCTGTGGCAGCTTTTTTCTCAAGGATGCCTTTGTATATACTGATTTGTGTCTTGCCCATGCTCTCGACTGAGAATTGGGACAGAGCCTTTTCATACAGGCGTTCGCCCATCTCTGTACGCTTTTTTTCGTTCCCGGCAAGTTCCAGTATTAGTTGAGCAAATCGGCTTACATCGCCTGGCTCGAACAGGAAGCCGTTTTTTCCGTTTTCTATGAGGTCGGGGATACCACCGACACGTGTACTTATAGTTGCTTTTTTGAAACGTGCGCCTTCCAGTATGGAATATGAGAAGCTTTCACTGATAGATGTCAATACGCTTATATCTATGACGCTCATTATCTCATTGGGGTCATCCTGCCATCCAAGGAAAAATACCGTATCCTGCAGACCTAGCTCAGCAGTGAGGGACTCGAGCATCTTCCTGTCTTCTCCGTCACCGCCTATGAGGAACTTGACTTTTTTGTTACTGGCTTTCACAAGGTGTGCGGCCTTCACGATTGTTTCTATGCTCTTGACCGGATAAAGCCTAGCTGCAATGCCTACTATGACGTTATCATCAGGAATGTCCAGATTAAATTTTTCAAGCAGTTTTGTTCTGGAATACTCGACACTGGGCTGTGAAAAATCCATACCATTATACAACACATAGATATCAAGGGGATTAAAATTTCTGCTTATAAGCATTTCCTTGAAATTATTGGATACTGCTATATGGTTTTTAATAAACCGCAGGGCTATAGTATTAACCAAGCCTATCGTTATTCTTTTTGTGAAGCTGTGCATATAATCAAGCCGGTAATCGCTATGAACGGTGGTTACTGTAGGCAGTCCGGCCTTGCGGCTTGCAGCCAGCGAAAATATGTTGGCTTTTGCACCATGAGAGTGAACTATGTCATATTTCCCATCTGTAATAATTTTTTTTACTTTTCTTATATCAGCAAAAATGTTTCCGGATTTAACCACTGATACATCAATGCCCAAAGACTTGGCTTCGTCGGCAAAGACTCCGGGGCGGAGGCTTATAAGCTTTACTTCCATATGGCGCGACAGTTCCTTAAGAAGATAAAGCATATGCGTTTTTGCTCCTCCAATATCACCGCCGCCTATTATATGTACTACTCTCATCTTGTGCCTCCTCATATACAAACTGCCGTATTTCTACGGCAGTCTACAACTTTTATACATCGTTTTTGTTCAGTTTTCTTGCGGCAATTATCCTGCATGCCTTTTCAAACTGTTCCGATAATTCCTGTACTTGACCATCGGGAACATGGCATATATCAATCTGCTGAACTGCGCTGTCATAGCTTGCTTTTAAAACGCTGCTTATTTCGGAATCGCCGGTGATTATACAATCGGCTCCATCGAGTACCGAATTTACCAGCTTTCTATTATATTGTTCCCTTAATTTTTTAAACCCACGACCTTCTGCTTCAGCCGCTTCGCAAAAATCTGCCACCCATGGGATACGAGGAAGCTTTTTTTTCACACGTAATCCGATGAGATGTGTGCTGGATGGCGGCGAAAGCGTATAAATCAAATCAACTCCCATTGATTTTGCCAACCGGAGCGCCTTCCTTACGCACAACAATTCCCATAGGCGTTTCTTGTCAGGAATCAAAAGTGATGAAAGGAATTCAGCTCCCTGCCATGAACCTGTCCTTATTATATCAATACCTTCAGGCATTGATGCAGTAATGGGTTCTTCGGTACCTGCCGCTGTTTTCACCTTTATGTCACTTGTAAGTATAAGCGGTTCCCATCCATATTTGCTTATCTGCCTGACAAAGCTGTCAGCTCTCCTGGCGCATGTGTTTTCAGCCGGCGGGAAGGAGTAGGTTACTATTAATACTTTTTTCATAGGTTAGTTATTGTCTTCTTCCGGCTTATATGGGAATAATTTTGAAAACAGTCTTATTACCAGGTAAAACAATATCAAAACTATAAAAACACCTAATATTCCTGCTACAGTTACAAAAAGTCCCTTTTCTATAATCGATCCATTGACAAATGCTTCCAACATAATGGTTTCCTCCTGTTCTACTTATCAACCTACCAGCATCGGTACAAGTGCGAGTATGAGACCACCTGCTACGATGGATCCCAGCTGTCCTGATACGTTTGCACTTACTGCCTGCATGAGGACGAAATTTGTTGGGTCTTCCTTCTGCGCCATCTTCTGTATTACTCTGGCGGACATAGGGAAGGCGGATATTCCGGCAGCGCCGATCATTGGGTTGAACTTGTTGTCATCCTTCCTGAACAGGTTGAGGAATTTTGCAAACAGAACTCCTCCGGCAGTGTCGAATACGAATGCTACCAGCCCCATTGCAAGTATAAGCAGTGTCTCCCACTTAAGGAAGTCTTGTGCGACCATTGTCGAACCTATAGTAATACCAAGAAGCAGTGTAACGAGATTGGACAATTCGTTCTGAGCTGCCTGCGAGAGTCTTTCAAGTACGCCGCATGCCCTGATCAAATTACCAAACATCAATGCACCAACCAGCGGAGCACTGATAGGAGCTATAATACCAGCAATTATCGTAACAGCTATAGGGAATGAGATAAGTACAAATTTTGAGACCTTTTCTTCCTTGTATTCCATTCTGATCATTCGCTCATTTTTAGTAGTGAGAAGCTTGATTACAGGCGGCTGTATTATCGGCACAAGCGACATATAAGAATAGGCTGCCACCGATATAGGAGCTAGAAATTCCTTAGTAAACTTGTTTGCCACATAAATTGCAGTCGGTCCGTCTGCAGCACCTATAACACCTATTGCGGATGCTGTTTTTAGGTCAAAACCCAGAACGATGGCAACCAGCATAGTTGCAAATATTCCAAACTGGGCTGCTGCTCCGAAGAAAATCATAACAGGATTTTTAAATAGAGGAGTAAAATCTATCATTGCTCCAATTCCGATAAATATCAGTATAGGGAATAATTCTGTGAGAATACCTGACTGATACAATATCTCCAGAAATCCCGGCTCATAATGATAAGCATTTCCTAATTTGTCAAAAACAAAGCTTTTTTCAAATATACTCTCCAAGCTAGGATTCTGTTGGACTAAGTTTGTTACATACGGGTCAACCTTGTCAGATATGGATGCATACTTTACGATGGATTGAGGAAGGTTGGCTAGAATTGCGCCGAAACCAATAGGTAAAAGCAGCATTGGTTCGTAGTTCTTTTTGATGGCCAGGAATATCAATAATAAACCTATTACATACATAATTATGTTAAGGTAACTGATACTCGTAAAGCCTGCAAGCAGTTCTTTCATAATTATCTCTCCTATTAAGTATTATGTAGAAACATGCCGTAATAAAACCTGTTTCCACTGTATAGTATAGCGAATGCTGAAATATTAATCAATTAGAAATAAGAATTATAGAAATAAAAATATTTTTTATACCTTTTTTAGATATGAATGTAAACGCTAGTTTGAAGGGAAACCCTGTATTCTTGTAGAATATTACAGCGTGGCTTTATGAACCTGGTGAAGGGAGTATCATATTATGATAAGGGTTGGCACTGCAGGTTATTCGTATGTGGACTGGGTCGGACCGTTTTATCCGGAAGGCACAAAATCGGGTACGATGCTTGATTATTATTCAATAAATTTCAACTTTGTAGAAGTGAATTCTACATATTATCATATGCCCGGTTTGAAATTATTCGAAGGACTTGACAGAAAGACTCCGAAGGATTTTAAGTTTGCCGTTAAGCTGTTCGGAGGATTCACGCATGAGAGGAATTGCGGGCGGGAGGAGACTGAGAAATTCAGGTATTCTCTGTCTCCAATCATTCAAAGCGGGAAATTGGCTTGCATTCTTGCACAGTTTCCATACTCCTTCCATTGCACAGACGAGAATTCAGATTATCTTAAGGCCCTCAGAGAGCAATTTGATGAGCATGAAATCTGTATTGAGTTCAGAAACCGTGAATGGATAAAGCGTGAAGTATTCGATCTGCTCCGCAGAGAGGATATGGGCTTTGTATGTGTTGATGAGCCAGGCATACGAGGCTTGATCAGCAATGTGACTGCTGTGACTTCAAAGATCGCTTATTTGCGCCTGCATGGAAGGAATACTGATAAATGGTACTCGGGCGAGGGCTCCGAAAGATATGACTACCTATACAACGGCAGCGAACTGCTGGAATGGGTCAACAGACTCAGAGAGATGGATGATGAGTCAGGCATGACCCTTGTGTCTTTCAACAATCATCCCAAGGGAAAGGCAATAGAAAACGCTAAGGCACTTATGGGATACCTTGGACAGGTGTAGGGAGGGGCGTATGATTGATCGAAATATTAATGCGGGAAAGCAATATTATTATTAAGCCTCTGGACACAGACAGCCTTGCAGATGCCGCACGCATATACAATTGTGAGGATACCCGCTATGCGACCGGTTTGCATGGCAGGCTTTCCGTTCATGAATTGTCATCCCTTCTTGAGCATACAAAAGCCAGTGAAAACGAATTCCTGAATGGAATATATATAAAAACCTTCTGCCCGACAGGAGATAGTGCTATGCAATTTGCAGGCCTATGCTCCGGAATATTGGATACAAGTGCCATATGGATAAAGCAGTTGTCCATTATGCCTGAAAGCAGGAGGAAGGGAATCGGCACGAAGACAGCACAAATCATATTAAAATACGCTATTGAGTCGAAGGGTGCTGCTGACGCATATTTATCTGTCGTCGACAAGAATACGGCAGGCTTGGACTTCTGGAAAAGACTTGGCTTTTATGAGGTGTATAGGATGAACAAAGTATTATTTGGAGAAGATTGCCCATTTAGCATCGTGATAATGCATAAAGCGCTAGATTGAAGCAATCACCTTCGTTACTGAAGATTTGACTATATAGTGCACTGATCGTGTATGTCACGGTGACCGCATGAAGCAAAATAATTCCAATTAGCAACATAACCGGTTTGAT
>CAZBEQ010000038.1:0-19634 GCA_964490975.1 uncultured Oscillospiraceae bacterium
TGGTAACTACAGTAGATGGATGTCTGCTGTTTGTCTACAACTATATTGTACTAGGTAGGGATGATATAACGCTCTCCGGAAATCTCAACAATGGTACCGTTTATAAGCGCCAGATTCATAGGTATTCGTACAATAAAGCTGCATCCCTCGCCCTGTCGATTGACGATATCGATCTTTCCGCCGATTTTTTTAAGTTCGGAATCTACAACATTCATACCGACGCCCCTGCCGGAAATGTTGTTTACCTTCTCCTGCGTGGAAAATCCCGGTTTGAAAATAAGTTTGATAATATCCTCATTACTGTAATTTTCGGACTCTGCTGCCATTCCAAGCTTGATAGCCTTTGCCAGGATTTTCTTGGGATCCATACCTTTTCCATCGTCATTGACCTCCATATATACATGGCCTCTCTTGCTATAAGCCTTGATCTCAACATTACCTTCAGGGCTCTTTCCGGCAGCCACCCTCTCTTCAGGAGTCTCAATACCATGAGAAACCGCATTCCTGACAAGGTGCATCAGAGGATCAAAAAGCTTTTCCGCAGCACTTCTGTCAATTTCGGTGTTTTCCCCCTCAAGGGATATGTTAACGCTTTTACCAAGTTCATTAGCTGTATCTCTTATGATTCTGTTCAAGCGATGCATTGTATTTTTGATTTCAATAAGTCTCAATGACATAGACAGGTCCTGGATGCTTCTGATAATCTTAGCCGACCTTGAAAGCGTATTCATAATTCCCTGATTATCTTTCATGTACATTTCTGTCTGCTGCGTCAATTGAGAATTCAGGATCATAAATTCACCCAGCATGTCCAGAAGATTGTCCACCTTACTAACAGGAACACGTATCATTCCGCCGTCTATACCTGTTGAGACTGCAGGCGCAGGAGTGTGATCCGGCGCCTTTTGTTCCGGGGCTTTTTGTTCCAGGGTCTTTTGATCCGGGATCTTTTCTTCCGAGCGCTGATTATCAGTAGCATCTGAAGGTTCTGCAACAGTTTCCACAGGAAGTACGACGTTCTCAGGAAGTACGACGTCAGAGCTGTTCTTTTCCTCAAGGAAAAATTGAACCTGCTCCTTTTCAATAGGAACACAGTCCACTTTTGTGATATCAATAAGCTGGGACAGAGAATTGTACAAATCATCAACATTTCCTTCACATAATACAATCATCTCAACAATATCGCCATTCATGGCAATATTGCTTACATACGAATCAAGCCCGGTATCTGCAGTTGGTATAGAGAAAACAAGTAATGCATAGTTAGAGACCTCGTTGAAAACAAGCCAGACACGGACATCTTTCATCGGACTGTCGGGGACCATGTGAACCTTAATGTTATGGGCTGTCAGGCCATGTTTCATATTCTCCAGAATTATCTCCCAGGTATCCCTTGGTACTTTTGACAAGAAGTCGTCCTTATCCGCAGGGCTCTCCTTTAACGGCATTGAAGGCTTATCTTCAACAGCCTGGTTGTTTTGCTTGATTACTGCCAGGTGTTCAATCAGGGAGGTCGTATCAGTGAAATTATCATTTTCGTTCTTACCGTTTTCCAGCTTATCCAGAAAATCTTCCAGAAAATCATGGCCCTCATACAATAAATTGATTATCGTTTGAGTTAACTCTCTTTTCCCCTGTCTGACTTCATGAAGAATATCCTCCATACTGTGCATGACTTTCTCAACTTTGAAGAACTCTACTGCAGCAGAATTACCCTTGATCGTATGGGCAGCCCTGAAGAGGCTGTTTATTGCCTCCATGTCTGTCTTCTTCTTTGACAGCGTCATTAATGCATCATTAAATGTCATGAGATTATCTCTAAGATCCTCAATATAGACTTTCAGATATTCATTCACACTTATCCCCCCTTTTAGCTTCACCGGTCACCTTTTTTTCATTTTTTTGCTTTCCAAATACCGAAGGTCCTAATGCTGAAAAATTATGCCCCTTACCCATAAGAGCTTCGGAATGGCCTAGAAAAAACAAACCTCCCGGCGTTATAACCTTATACATTTTGTCTATAATTGCTTGTTGAACCTCACGGCTGAAATAGATCATAACATTTCTTAAGAAAACAATATCGAAGGAATGTTTAAATCTGAACTCATCCATCAGATTGAATTGCCGGTAACTTATTAAATCAAGGATTTCATTCTTTACCTGGTAACCGTTATTATCCCGTATAAAATACTTCGTTAAGTAATATTTGGGTACTCCTTTGATTTCTTCCAATGTATAAAATCCAGTATTAGCCTTCAACAAAACCTTGCTATTGATATCCGTAGCAAGAAGCTTTATCTGAATATCCTGCGGAAGGAATTCTTTCAGCACCATTGCCAGCGTAACAGCCTCCTGCCCATTGGAACAGGCCGCGCACCAAACCCGTATCTCACTATTTGAAGATATATTTGGCAGCCGGTTTTGAATGATATGCAGATTGTTCCTGATAAAATCAAAATGGTCGCGCTCTCTGAAAAAAGATGTCGTATTTGTTGTAAAAGCATTAATGAATTCCTGCAGTTCTGCGGTATTTGAATCATCCTTCATAAGCTTGTAAAAGTCATGGTATGAACTAATACTCTTCCTTCGCATGAATCGATTCAGCTTCACATAAAGAAGATTTGTTTTATCATCTGATATTTTTATCCCTGTTACTTTAAATAACAGGCTTTTACAATAATCGCTGTACAAGTCGTCAATCATAGTAGCTTCTCACATTCTATTTTTTAAAAGTATTAAAGATATTTTTTACAGCATCTATATTCTGAAGGAATACATCAACCAGTACTGGATCAAATTGGCGGCCTTTTTGTTCTATAAGATATCTGACTGCTTCATCAAAATCCCAGGCCTTTTTATAAGGCCGTACTGATAACAAAGCATCAAAAACATCCGCGATAGCAACAATTCTGGCCTGAATTGGAATTTCGTCTCCTCTTTTGCCATATGGGTAGCCGCTTCCATCAAACCGTTCATGGTGAGAAAGCGCAATATCTTTTCCAGCTATCAAAAACTCACTTTGTGTATTTTCAAGAATCTTATAGCCTATGGTAGTATGGCCTTTCATGATATTGTATTCATCGTCAGAAAATGTCCCTTTCTTTAATAAAACATTATCTGGTATTCCAATTTTTCCAATATCATGCAGAGGTGCACTGCAGTAAATAATTTCGGTCTCCCTGTCGCTGAAACCATATTGTTGAGCCAACAATCGTGAATACAAAGCTACCCGCTTAGTATGTAATTCTGTCTCAGCATCTTTGTATTCAGTAAGATTTGCAAGAATCGACAGTGTTTCCTGCTCTCTCTCCAGTATATCCCTGGTCGCGTCTAGTACCCTCACCTCAAGCAATTTATTGTTATTCTCCAACTCCCTTTGCATCAGCTCCATGCTTATAAGATTGGTAACTCTGGCTTGAAACTCCGCAGAGTTGAAAGGATATGTCAGAAAATCGCTAACGCCGGAACGCAATGCCTCTATTTTCAAATCAGGATCATCTTTCTCTGAAGTCACCATTAATACAGGTGTCTTCCTCATTGTTTTCCTGAAAATACGGATAAACTCCAGTCCATTCATTTCAGGCATGTTATAATCCAGAATTATTATGTTGTAATCTTCAGTAATAGCTTTCTTAAGGCCTTCAACCGGATTTGTATAGCAGGTAAGATCGATTTTTGCGCCAATGTCTATTCTACTAATATTTTCTTTTATAAAATATTGCTTCATTTTACTATCATCGACAAAAAGGGCTTTCAAGACTGGCATGCATGTACCTCCAAATTAAGATATTATGTCATTTCATATCAGTCTCTATATATTTGTACCCGTACACTATGTCGAATAAACAAATATTTGATTTATGGAATAAATATGAAAAAACCACACTGATTGAGTGTGGTTTCTAGGACAGGTTCATTGTCCCGCCATAATAACTGTCTAACTGTAGTGCCTGGCACCTTGGGCTTATTCGCTCCAAACAGGTTCGATATACTCTTTAATCAATTTCATTCTATCCTCAACCATTGGCTTGAAATATGAAGCAATAGTAATTACCATCTTCTGCTTTGGGTTCACGTATACTACATTCCCGCCGTCTCCTAAAGCAGCAAAAGAATGATCCTCTGTATCAATGACCCACCATAGCAACCCATACTTTAATTCTCCCCATCGGCTTTTCTCTTCCGTACTATCATGTATCCATTCTTTTGATACAATTTGTTGTCCGTTCCACTGTCCCTCATTCAGATAAAGTTGTCCCAGCTTGACCATATCGTCCGGGGTAAGTGTAAGACCCCAACCTCCCGTATGTACTCCGGTTGGACCCGCAACCCATCCTCTTGCAGTCCGGCTCTTATAGAATTCCATCTGCTCTTCCTTACTGTGAAAAACAATATCCCCCGGAACTTCGATCCCAAGCGGTCCAAATAGGTATTTATCCGCAAAATCCAGTACAGACATACCGGTTGCTTTTACCAGTATCCCTGAGAATATATCCGGTCCTATGAGAGGAGCATATCGAAAATCTCCTATCGTTCCCTCGCCACCAAGCAAATCCAAAGATGATTTTACCCAATCCTCACTGGTAAAATATTTTGTATAAGGCGCATGCTTAAACTTATAAGGTGCTCTCATCGTCATCATATCCCGCAGTTAGAAGAGACTTCCCTATACTGGTCGGTGATGAATGATGACAGAATTGATGAGCGAAGCGAATCTACTAAATGGGTTCAATCGGCACATAGATTTCTACTTTAATCAGGTGTTCTTTGTCCTCTTTGGGATCATTCAAATATACCTCAAAAGGAGCAACATTTCTTGGAACATACCCGCTTGTTAAAAGCCACCTCTGGTACATATAATCCCAAGCTTTGAAAAACCGGCTACTACTGCCAATTCTTCTGTAGACAGACTTTTCCCATAATTATATTCAATATAATCTTGAACCTTATGTATCCTTGCAACATACTCATTCTGATTATTATCCAGCATAATAATTCCTCAGGGTGCCAGGCACGATACTTAGACAGTTATTCAGGACAGCTGTCCTGAATAACTGTCTAAGTATCGTGCCTGGCACCTATATTTCATTGGGGCGGAATCTCTTCAGGCTCAGTGAGTTCGTTACTACCGAAACAGAACTGAACGCCATTGCTCCGCCTGCAATAATCGGGCTCAATAAACCAAAGGCTGCAAACGGGATGCCAATGATGTTGTAAAAGAATGCCCAGAATAGATTCTGCTTTATTTTCCTCATGGTCATTCTAGAAAGCTTGATTGCAGCGGGTATTGTCTTAAGGTCTCCTCTCATCAGCGTAATATCGGCAGCCTCGATTGCTACGTCTGTTCCGGTTCCGATCGCCATGCCGATATTCGCCGTTACCAGTGCAGGAGCATCATTGATGCCATCACCAACCATTGCGACGACCTTACCCTGGCCTTTCAGCTTTTCCACTTCCTGTGCCTTGTTTTCAGGCAGAACTTCTGCCAGGACATTTGTGATCCCAACCTGTTTTGCTATGGCTTCCGCCGTCCTCCTGTTGTCCCCTGTTATCATGTAAACATCGATGCCCATGCTTTGCAGATCTTTTATAGCATCAGCCGAACTATCCTTTAGTGTATCGGCTACTGCAACAACTGCTGCCAGCTTGTTGTCCACAGCCATCAGCATAGCGGTCTTCCCTTCATTTTCAAGCCCGGCCAGAATGTTTTCTATTGGATCGGTTTCCAGCTGCTGCTCAACCATCAGCTTCCGTGTTCCAACATAAACAGTCCTGTTCTCAACAACTGCCCTTATACCCCTTCCAGGAATCGCTTCAAAGCTGTCAGGATCCTGGACCGGTCCAAATTCCTTCTTCCCCTTTTCAAAAATCGCCACACCAAGAGGATGTTCCGAGTTCTTTTCGGAAATGGCAGCCAATCTGAGAATTTCTTTTTCATCCATGCCAACAAGATCGATCACATCAGTAACTTCCGGTTCGCCTTTTGTAATCGTCCCTGTTTTATCCAGAACAACAGCATTCAGTTTATATGCTGTCTCCAGGTGTTCGCCTCCCTTAATCAGTATCCCGTTTTCCGCGCCCTTGCCTGTACCAACCATGATTGCTGTAGGTGTAGCAAGTCCCAATGCACAGGGGCATGCAATAACAAGAACCGCTACAGCGCTGATGATAGCCTTCGTGAAGTCACCGGTAATAAAGAACCAGAGCAGGAATGTTACCAATGCGATTCCGACAACAGAGGGAACAAAAATACCGGATACTCGGTCCGCAATTTTTTGTATGGGTGCCTTGGTGCCCTGTGCATCCTCCACCATCTTTACGATCCGGGATAATGCAGTATCCTTGCCTACCTTGGTAGCCTCAAAACGAAACGTTCCGAATTTATTGATCGTTGCACCGATGCACTGGTCACCAAGCTTCTTTTCGACTGGTAGGCTTTCTCCTGTCAACATGGATTCATCGATAGATGACCTGCCCTCAATGACTTTACCGTCCACAGGCACCTTCTCTCCGGGTCTGACAATAACAATGTCTCCCACCTCAACATCCTCTATGGGGATGTCCGTTTCGGTCCCATTCCGAAGAATCCTTGCCGTTTTTGCCTGCAAGCCCATCAGCTTTTTAATAGCTTCAGAGGTTTTGCCTTTAGCCACTGCCTCGAAATATTTGCCTAGCAGGATCAGAGTTATAATCATAGCTGCCGCTTCGAAGTATAAGGCCTTCATTCCGTCCATCTTCGGAGGTTCAAAAAATACATTGTAAAGGCTGTAGAAATATGCAGCCGAAGTGCCCATAGCAATCAGCACATCCATATTTGCACTTTTTGATCTGAGTGCATAATAAGCATGCTTGTAAAACCGGAAACCAATCACAAACTGGACCGGGGTCGCAATAATTAATTGAAAATACTGATTGTGCAGGGCTGGCACATCTATACCGATAACAGAAAGTATCATTGCCAAAACCAACGGAGAACTCAATATAACAGACACAATAAGAGAAAGCTTCAAGCTCCTGACTTCTTTCTCCCTTTGCTCCTTTTCACGGTCAGCTGTTACCTCTTCCGCCCGTTCCGCACCATATCCCAGCGACTTTACAGTATTGATCAGATCGAATACCTTGATTTCCGAAGGATTGTATTCCACTGTGGCTTTTTGAGTTGTCAGATTTACGTTTGCTGAAGAGACCCCGGCCAGCTTGCCCAGCTTCTTTTCAACTTTAGCCGAACAGGCGGCACAGGTCATGCCAGTAACCGCAAGAACTGCTTTTCTTTCTGCTGTATCTTTGATAATCCCGTAACCAAGCTTGTTTACCGTTTCTTCCATCTCGCCGGGATTGATTATACTGTCATCGTACTCGACCGTTGCCTTCTCCATTGCTAAATTGACATTGGCAGAGTTTACTCCCTCCAGTCTGCCTAGACCTTTTTCAATTCTGGCCGCACAGGCTGCGCAGCTCATGCCAGATATTTTCAATGACTCTTTTTTTACCATATATGCACATCCTTTGTTTTTGAAGTTCCCATTACATCAAGGTGTTGTACTTGTTATCACTAGTATTATCTACTACTTTAACATATCCATTAAGCATATTCATGCTGCATTGGAATGTAAAATCATTATCCATCGGAAGTTCCAGAGCCCCAGTTTGGTTTGAAAGATTACCAGGCTAGTTTAATTATTAGCATTTCCAATCAATTTTTGCCGGGTTTGGCTCGTTCTCCACGGCAACAGCACGCAGTGCAGCTTCCATACGTCTGCACTCTTCAGCGGTACATTTCTCGATTTGCTCCCACGGCACATCAGTCCCGAGCCGCTCATAAGCTACCGCTATAGCTCCATAAAAGGCAAGCCCGATGCAATGCCGTGCTGAATGGATGGTCGAGACAGATTGACCAATCGCCCTGGCAGCTGCTTGTGCAACAGGATTCCCTCCACCTTCACGTGCAGCCGCATGGCAGCCAAGGATTTCCGATTTTGCCTGTGGCAGCCTGATTGTGCCTGACAACCATTTGCGGGCAGCATTCAGCGCATTTTTCGGGCGTAGGTCATTTGGGTTATACTTACACCACAGCGGCCATAAAACCCACTCAGCATAGTCACTCGCCCAATTCGCAAGTGTTGACTTACTCTGCGTTTCAATTAATTTCATAAGTGACTGAATGTACGGTGCTTTCCAGTCACTAAGCATCTTTCTTGTTTTTGGCATGCTCATCCTTTCTCCGCATTCTAACTAAACCCAGGATCAATAACGATAACTACATCTTACCATATTGTTCATATGATTTCATTTAATTATCAAGTTATCAAAAGAATAGTATACACAGGGAATCGATAATATCAAGTAAAAGTAGATCGGCTAAGAGATGAAAAATTATTGCCGGGTAAATATTTCTACTTAGCTTTGTCATCCCTCTTTATCCGGCTCATTTCCCAGGAAGGTATCAATCTGAGCCGACGCATCTTCAATTTGAGTCCGTTCTGCAATCAGTTCATCTTTTTTCGATTTTTCCGAAATCAAGAGAGTTTGTCGTATCAAGTTTATTACTTGCCTGCCCGTTTACCATTTTGATTTCAATATGGTACATCTCATTATCATCTGGCAAATGAGGCTGGAACAGTAAAAGCCAGGAATTTTTGAAGAGGAGATAGTTTTCTAAGATTTTCAAGGTAGAATGAACAGTTCTTGTTGCTGCACTTGTGAATGCTGAAATGCTTGCGGTCCTTCCTCTTGACGAGGGTGCTTCCGCAGAAGGGACAATAAAAAATCCCAGGCACCGGCTTAGGCAAGCTTTTGGGAAAGGTATTGTCGCAGACTTTACAGAGAAACCGGCCGCGCCCGCTTTGGAGACTTTAACGGTATGTTTTTCGCAATGAAGACCAGTAATTGCTGGATATGATAACTTGAAAAATTGATCGTATGCTATCAAAACTGATATAATTGAGTTCACAATGGCATCCTTTCCTTTTGGTTTTTTGGTGTTATAATCAAGGGGGACGGGGGTTTATGATTATAAATTGACGAACTAATTAATAATCATAAACCCCCGTCCCCCTTGATTTTTTAACTTACTTCAGATCCCTTAATATAAAGTTTGATATATCTGTCTTCAAATACATCGGCCGGTACCGGCCTGCCAAGAAGGTACCCTTGGACCTGATCACAGTCCAGCTTGCATAAACTATCAAGCTGTTCCAATGTTTCAACACCTTCGGCGATTGTTATAATACCGGAGGCATGGGCCATGTTGATGGCAGCTCTCACAACATTGATACCGGTGAGGCTTTTATTACTGATATTATCGATTAACGATTTGTCAATCTTTACCCTGTCAAACGGGAACTTGTTGAGATTTCCGAGTGCCGAATAACCGGCACCGAAATCATCGATCGATATAGTAATACCCAATTTGTGCAACAATGTAAATACATGCCTGAGACTGTCCTCATTGCCCATCATAACGCTTTCAGTAATTTCCGCATCGAGCAAAGCAGGGTTAACCTCTTCTTCCTCTATCAAGGTCTTGATTCGGTTTATAAAGCTTTCATTTTGAAATTGCTTCGGAGAGATATTAAACCCGATTTTCAACTGCAGATCATATTCCCTGTTCCACATCTCTGCCTGTCTTACGGACTCCTGCATAACCCACTCGCCAATTTTAAATATGTAATCAATCTGCTCGGCAATCGGTATAAAAACATTTGGCGGAATAAAGCCGTGTTCCCGATTGTTCCAGCGGATAAGCGCCTCGGCGCCAATGAGCTTCTTGTCAGGCAGCGCATACTGCGGCTGGTAATACAGCTCGAAATCCTTTTTAGCGTCGGTCTGCCTCAGCAGCGCCTCAATCTCAAGTGCCTTCTTAAAATCCTGGCTCATTAAGGCGTCGTAAATCAGGAATCTATTGTATCCTTGCGACTTTGCCTGGTACATGGCGATATCCGCATTTTGCATTATTGTTTTTCCATGACAAGAGACTGTTGTGGCTATCGCAACGCCAACACTTGTTGTCACACTCAGCTTGTGTTCGCCAATACTTACGGTCATACTGTTTAAGTTGAGGATTTCCATACAGATATTCTCAATGTCTTTATGTGTGTATTTGCCGACAACCATGACAGCAAACTCATCTGCGCCCAGTCTGGCGATAGTTGCCCCGATATTGTTCCAGGCGATCATCCTGCGGGAAAGATCAATAAGAACCTTATCTCCGATATCATGACCGTATGTATCATTAATTGTTTTAAACCGGTCTACATCAATCACTAAAAGTGCTACAACTTCGTTCGGTCGTCTTTTCTCCAGTGCCTCGTCAAGGCAATCCATAAAATAGTGCCTGTTAAACAGCGTTGTCAAGGTGTCCTGATTAACAAGAAAATTCAGCTCAGTGACCTGTTCGGCGACACGCTGTTCGAGGATTTCCTTCTGGTGTTTCAGGAGCGCTTCTTTTTCAAGTGAAAGCTGGATATATTTACACGCTGCCCAGTACATCACAATAAGCATAGCAAATATGAAGATATCGACACTATTCACCTGCATATTTAGAAAATCGAATACCGACAGCATAATAGTACCAAGCGGGTATAACAGAAGGTAACCCCATCTTTTTCCGCCCCCGACATTTGTAACAATCGAAAAATCATATGACTTATAGTGTCTATAAATCTTCCACAAGGCCCCAAAAGCAATAATTACCATCGCCAGTATATAAAGAAAATCAATTATGGTATTTGGAAAATACAAGCTGCTGTAGTCAAGATAATAATAGAGCAAATCGGCCCATGAAAACATTACCAATCCAAGCGCTATAATATATACGAAACTCGGAATTTTACCTTTGCGTACTGAAAGCAGCCAGGAGAATACCAGAATACAAATGACTACATCAGTGGCGATCGACAATATACTCGTAAAATCAGACTGTATTAAGGCATTCAATATAGTAAAATCTTTACGTAAAAAAACAATCCAAAACATAAGGGTAATCAACAATACATTGACGAATATATCAATAACAAACTGGGCTAAATCCCATTTGTGGAACTGGTGAGCAGTAAAGGCCAGCACGGACAATAGCAGAAAACAGTTCGGCATAGCATAGATGACCAATAAAACCATGGATTCGTCCGGGCTACCTCCGCTAAAGTCAATGATTGCCCAAAGGATATCGGCAACGCCCCAGGCTGCACAGGCCAAGGCGTAAAGCAAAAGAATAACTCTGACCTTAACTGAGCTTCCCGATCTCAAATAGGCAAAAAATAATATCCCAGTCGCTATCAAAGCATTGAGCGGCGACAAAATATTACCCCATATATTCGACTTAAATAATGACGATACAAGATAGGCTAATAAAAACACAGCCATAATTACAATTATTCTGATATAGCTTACTTTTGTTTTTATCATGTACCAATTAGTCCTCTATAATATATTTACATATCGGCATTTTCTTAAGGATCTGTTAACAGTAAAAAGGGGGTATTTTACCCGAATCAGTCAAAATTTATCTTTTCGATTCACCTAGACAAATATCGTAAAAATTCAAAAAAGACATTTGTATTATTTTGTAGTAAGTTGTATGATTACTGTCAAATAAAGAGCCATGTAAGGGATAAGGAGACAGGTTCCTTGTCCCACCCTCGCCCCACCTGTCCAAGTAAATAAAAAGGAATAGCAAAAATGTTTAAAAGAAGGATTGTATCTCTGATTCTATTCGTCGGCGTGCTATATTCTTCCGTCTACGAAGCTTTTGCCGATTCTACAAAAATTGACATTTCATCGAGCGGCGAAATTTCTGGAATTGAAACTACAAATGAAAACGCAAAGCTTCAGATTATGCAAGCCATGGAATGGTACAGTTGGTACAGCTTATACAGTTGGAGATGGCTGTCTGTATTACAAGCTGTTCTGCGACCTCCAGCAACAAGAATACTGGATTTGCCAAGGTGGGAGATACAATCACTTTAACAATAACTCCAAGTGAAGCAATTACGGCACCAAAGGTAATAATCGCCGGAAGTGATGCAGAAGTAACAAAGCAAGGTGCCGTTTGGTCAGCGATTTATAAGATGAACAGTGATAATATCGAAGGCTATATTCCGGTTACCATTAGCGATTATGCATCGGTTGAAAATAATACAGATAGAAAAAGCTTTGATGGACAACCTTTTAGTATGACATCCTCGATATACTTTGACAAAACAAGCCCCAACATAAAAATTAATAGTGACAGCGTCACAAGCATTATTTCAGGAGACAAATACACAGACCCGGGAGCAAGCGCAACAGACAATTTTGACACCATAAAGGATGACCAGATCCTTGTGGAAAATAGTATTAATACACTCGTCCCCGGCAGTTATTCGATAGTATACTCCGTGTCTGATTCGGCTG
This sequence comes from uncultured Oscillospiraceae bacterium, assembly GCA_964490975.1. Taxonomy (GTDB): domain Bacteria; phylum Bacillota; class Clostridia; order Acetivibrionales; family DTU013; genus DTU013. The sequence goes on from CAZBEQ010000038.1 coordinate 12,391, forward strand.
GAAATGCAGCAGCTCCGGTCACCCGAACTGTCAATGTCATATCCGTCAATGCGGATCTGGCAAGCATTTCTTCTAGCGAAGGGAAGCTTACACCCGCGTTTTCACCATCTCAAGCCGAATACCAGATAGATGTACCAAACAGCACCATAAGGATATTGCTGACTGCGGGCATATCTGATGCGGGTGCATCTATTGAAGGCGGAAACAAAAGAGGACTTGAATTGAGAGTTGGAAATACTGATACGAAATTTATTGTTACTGCCCAGGATCAAAAAACACAAAAAACCTATAATGTTCGTGTAGTGAGGGATAATTACCCGGCAGAATCAAATAGCGAAACTTATTCAGAGAATCATGGTACTCCTATAACACCGACTGTGGTTGCAGTTCCCGAGGAAAAAGTACCGGAAGGAGCTCCGGTATATCAGGATATCAAAGGCCATTGGGCGGAAAAAGATATTATGGAGCTGATAAGCGATAATGTTGTAAGCGGATATAATGATGGAACTATTAGGCCGGATGCCACCATTACAAGGGCTGAAATGGCAAAGCTCATTGTATCTGTGCTGAAGCTTGATTTAACCGATACATCCTCCAACTACTACAAAGATTCAGGAGAGTTTGCTCAATGGGCAAATCCCTATATCGAAACAGCTCTTGAAAACAAACTTATGCTAGGGTATGATGACAACTCGTTCAGGGCTTCCAAGTATATAACACGTAAAGAAGCGGTTGCTGTCTTGATGAGGGCATTCGCTCCCGGAAAGCCTCAAAGTACAAATTTGAGTTTGCCGATTCAGCCGATATTCATAGCTGGGCTATTGAATACGTACCAAAAGCAGTTGAAATGAATATTATTAAAGGATACTCCGGAAATATATTTTATCCACAAAAGAATGTAACAAGAGCCGAAGCTTTTGTAATGATAAATCGTTTAGTAAAGAGGTAGGCAACAGTGGGGTGTCAGGCACGATAGATAGACAGTTATTGAGGACAGCTGTCCCCAATAACTGTCTATCTATCGTGCCTGGCACTTATAGTTCCATAATAATGGCTTTTTCGAATCCCTTACCAAGATAATCAGTTTCGCCGATCAGATAGTCGATGCTGTAAGTACCATAGAAAATCAAGCATGGTTTTGTTGAACCTTTCAGCATTTTTCATCGGAATTTCATGCCTGTAGTTTTCCCAAACCTCAACCTTACAGTTTGGGTTTATCTCACCCAGATAGTTGACAGATTCTATCATTTCTTTGATTTCCTTTTTGCCCGACAGGACAAGCATCGGAACTTTGACATCTTTAAATCCGGCATAGTCGTGGATATTAACTCCGTCTGTAATAAAGGCTACCAGATTTTCCTTTGTCATCATTTGGTAATATGATATGCATTCATTAGTTTGCGCTTCATTCAATCCATAAATTTTTGACTGAAGTTTTATCAAGGATTTGGCTTTTGTAAAAATATAGGTTCTTTCAGTCATTTTAGCATATGATTTTAGTGTCTTCTCATTTTTCAACACCCATGGGCTTACCAGTACAGCCCTGTCAAACAAATCTTCATATTTGCATAGTAACGGAACAATAAGCTGTGCCCCCAGCGAAAAACCAACAACACTGACTTTAGTCTTCCCAATTTGTTTTACTAATTCAGCGATAGCATCAACAGTCTTCCCGACATTGAATATCTCGGCGGACTCTCGTCCATTTCCGAACAAATGAGGTATTACCAGGTGAAACTTATCTGATAATAGATACTGATTAACAAAGCTGTGGACCAGCCCTGCGCCATGCAGCATAATGACTGTCGGCAATTCTCTGCTTCCATATTCCTCATAAAACATAATTCGGCCCCCTCATGGTCTTTAGGTGGAACTTGTCCTCCTGTCCCACCCACTGTCATCACTGTCTAGTGAATGTATATACGTTAAGTGTTACGACTTCATGGCCGCCCCAATTCTTTTCTTGAACAGTATGATCCTCTTTTGTAAATCCATTATGCAGCAACACTTTTGAAGAGTAAACATTCTCGGGCATAACAAACGCTTGAAGTATTGTTATCCCAATCTCATTTACTAAATATTCCACCATTAGTTTTAATGTATTTGTCGCAATCTTCTGATTCCAATAATCCTCGTTTATACGATAACCTACCGTTATCTTATTCTCTCTCTTTTTATAATCGAACATTTCTGCTAAACCTACAAGTCTATCCGGGTTGTCCTTTAAGTAAATTCCCGCAATAATTAACTTTTTCTTGTCGAAATCTCTTCCTCCAAGATTTTTGATTGCCGTCGCCAAAAGCTTATCATTTTTCTTATATAAGAAAGGTGGTATGTACCTATATACATTGCCATTATTACTTATTTCAGACAATGCAGTCACATCACGTTCTTCCATTTTTCTTATGATTAATTTGCTATTTTCTAAATACGGAAATGTATCAAATAGTTCTGTCATTGTATTCTTCCTAGTAAATAACGCCCCTGGAAATGACCGGATTTCGGTTATCTCCAGGGGCAAAATCGGTCTACCTTTTAATTCTACACTAACTGCTAATTATTATGAATACTACTTTACAATTATTTCTATAAATCTTTGCAGAATAACTGCAACCTCGGCTCTTGTAGTCGTGCCCTGGGGAACGAATTTTCCGCCGTCGCGCCCTGAAATTATTCCTGTATACTGACAATACTTTGCCGCATCTGCTGCCCAGGAGGAAATGGCCGAGGCATCAGGATAACTCAGATGTGCCGCTCCGGAAGCTGAAGTTGAAACCTTCAGAAGTTCTGCAAATCTATAAAGCATCACAGCCATCTCCTCTCGGGTCACTACTCGGTCGGGTTCAAACTTGCCGTTGCCAACACCGGTAATTATATTGTTTTCAGCTGCCCAATCTACATAATTTCCGTAATATGCAGTATAGTCAGCGTCACTGAACTTACTTCCGATTCCTGTCGTTGCAAGCTTGCCGTAGGACCTCTCATAAAGCCGTCCAATAACTGTAGCAAACATTGCTCGTGTCATTCCTGCTTCAGGTGAGAAAGTATCTCCGGAAGTACCTAAGTACAGTTCCCTTTGTGCTATAAAATCAATATTTGGTTTTGCCCAATGACCTGAAATATCCGTGAAGCTTCTCGGATTCTCTTTAAAAAGTACAGTTTTCCCTTGTGGCGCAATGTATTTCATAACACTGCTGACATCAGAAGCAAACCCAATGAACACATTATTACCTTTATCATCTATATAATATGGCAAATCTGCAGCTTTCAAATATATTACTTCTATCGTATGTGCTGTGCTTACATTTGAGAAGGTATAGCTTGTGACAGCACCGACACTTTTCCCATCTACTAATACATCGGAGATCTTATAGCCCTGATCAGCTGCAATGGTGAAGGTCTTGCCTTGCCCCGCTGTTACATACACGTTTCCACCTGGATTTATGCTTCCGCCAGTGCTTGCAACAGTTTTAATGTCATAACTGGTTGCTGTACTATCCGTGGATGGCGTTGTATTGCTGCTGATATATGCAATAGCATAGGTACTGAAGTATTTCAAATATGCTGTGATTTGAGTTTTATCACTGCTGACTACTATATACTCACCGTTTGTGTTTACCGATGTCGTTATAGCGTCCGCAACATCACCGCTGCCATAATCGTGAGCACGGTATATAACATAGCTGGCCTTGCCCTGAAGCTCTGCAGGGAGTGGTATGATGATCTTGATCAGGCTGTTTGTTTCGGTAATGGATGACTCCTCAGATGCACCGTTACTCGATGTCGAAGTCTTTGTCAAGTCCACATCGAGAATAGACCCTGATGTGTATCCGCCGGAACTCATCGCCGCTTCTACTGTAGCTTTGTTCTCCGAATAATCGTTCTTTTGAACTGTTAACTTGATTTCAACAGTTCCGCCGCTTGTAACGGTATTTTGCTCAGTAGAGCCATATACGGTTGTATCATTGAAGACATTGTTCAGATTATCTACTACAACATTCGGCGTACCTGAACCGATAACATCAAGCTTGGAATTCTTATTGCCGCTGGGCAGCGTAATGGAACCGGTGTATGTATAATTTCCGCCGCTTACTGTAATGCAGACTGTAACCTCCTGCCCATCCTTTAGCACAATCAGATTATAGATGCCGTCGGGAACACCTGTTACTGTGAAGTCGCCGTTATTGTCCGTTGTCACAGTCGTTCCGAACTGAACAGTACCCTGTACGACTTTGACTGTTGCGCCACTTACGGCAGTAGGCGTTGCGGCATCGTCATTCACCGTACCACTGATGGTATAGGTGTTTTCTGCCCACTTTGCATAGATAATCGTGTTAGATGTGATAGTATCTGTGTTGAATTTCCATGGGTTTGCACAGGCAGTATCTTTATACCAGCCGATGAACGAATAGCCAGTACGGCTTGGTACTGCCGGTTCTGTCACTGTTGAGCCTGAAGCGATACCCGCATGAGAGGCATGAGTCCCCCCGCCGGTATAGTTGTTATTGTATGTCACTGTATATGTTGCCGGCACCGCCGTCCAAATCGCTGTCAGGTTGACGTTCCCTGTAATGGCGAATGTTTGATCTGCTTTATATGTTGTTCCGTTGCTGTTCCATCCGCTAAAGGTATAGCCCGCGTTTGCAAGGCTTCCTGTATTACCTTTTACTTTTGCTGTAGTACCTATAGTATAAGAATTACTATCAACAGGTACACTCCCCGAAGTAGCTCCGTTTGCGAAATACATTACAGAATAGGTTGGAACCGGCTCAGGTGTCCACTTAGCGTAGAGATTTGTGTCACTTGATACTGAATCGGTTTTGAAATTCCATGCTGTTGTACAAGTGTTCTCCTTATACCAGCCACCGAATATATATCCGTTTCTCACAGGCTGCACAGGCGTCGTTACTTTGTTGCCGCTAATCACAATCTGAGGTGTACCATAAATTGCTGTATCAGAAATATCGTAATTTTTTTTGAAAGTTGTTGTGTAAGCTCCTAAAGCCGGGCTTATTGTCGAAGAATCACTATCGCTGTAGGTTGTTCCATTTCCTGTTGCTGTTATTTTAAACGTATATGTACCCGCTTCTGTCATCACTGATGAGAAATCGTAGTATGTATTGGTTATTCCATTTATTGCACTGCCTCTTTCTGACCCGTTCTTATATAGTTGTACTGTATAGCTGCTCCTATTGTTTACTGCTCCCCAGGTAGCTCTTCCCTTCACAATCGAATCCCATGTTAGCCCTACTGGAGTGTTCAGCTTTTCTACTCTGGAAATTGCTATGGCATAGTATTTTACTGTCGTTCCGTTCTGGGCGGTTACTTTAATGTAAGCTGTCGTTATTCCTGCTTTCAGAGAAAGAGTATTGCTTCCGGTGATCTCAGACGTAAATTCTGAGTCCGAATACAATTTCACGGTTGCGCCGGCCACCGCTGTAATATCACTCAGTGACAGCGTCGATTTTGAACTGTCTACACTTAATTCCCATGTTATTGGGTTTGACGCGTCAACTCCAGTTCCGGATGTACTGATGTCTGTCTGTGATGTTATGCTTTTCAGTCCTGCACTAGAGCTTAATGGTGTAACACTGTTGGATATTCCCGATGATGATCCTTTGCCAACACTATTTGTTGCTGTTACTGTAAATGTATATGCAGTACCGTTTGTAAGCCCTGTCACCGTTATGGGGCTCCCAGTGCCGGTTCCAACAATCCCATCCGGACTTGATGTTACAGCATATCCAGTAATTGCTTCTCCTCCTGTAACTGTCGGGGCTGTAAAGCTCACAGTTGCCTGTCCATCTCCAGCTATAGCTGTGCCAACGCTAGGTGCTCCGGGAGCTGTTTCTACCGTAGCGGAAATTGTCAGATTTCCTGTAGTGAGTGCACTATTTACTGCAAGCCGGTCTGCAGCCACCGTCACTGTTAAGTTGGTTACATTAGCATCAAAATCTGTTCCGTCATATGCAAGTAATATGTCTACTGTCTTATCGCTGGTTCTTGTTGCGCTTGCTACCGTTAAGCCTGCCGGTTTGTTATTGAGCGTGAATTTGCTTTCATCAAGTGCTCCGTTTACACCGGTGAAGGTGTCTCCCGATACTGTGAGTGTTATTTTCCTGCCGTCCAGGTTTTCTTCTGTCATTGTCAGGTCCGGTGTTCCTGTTACTGTTCTGGCAAGAGTTGTGAAGGTTATATCTACACCGTAGGTTGTTCCGACACTGTTGGTTGCATACGCTCTTGCATAATATAGTGTATTGGGTTCCAGCCCTGTAAGCGTTGCCGATATTGCTCCCGTGCCTGTCCCGTTAGGTACTTTTAACGCTGTCGGGTTTGCTGATGTTCCGTATGCTATACCCTTTTCTGTTACAGTCTCGCCTCCGTCAGCGGTTACATTGCCTGCTACTACAGCGCTAACTGCTGTGATCGCTGTTGCCGGGCTTGTAGTTGTAACCCCTGTGGCTGCTGTTTCTACTGTAGCAGTAATTGCCAGACTGCCTGTGGTGAGTGCACTATTTACTGCAAGCCGGTCTGCAGCTACTGTCACTGTCAGGGTGGATATATCTGAATCAAAATCTGTTCCGTCATATGCTAGTACTATGTCCACTTTCGTATCGCTTGTTCTGACTGCACTTGCTACCGATAAGCCTGCCGGTTTGTTATTGAGCGTGAATTTGCTTTCATCAAGTGCTCCGTTTACACCGGTGAAGGTGTCTCCCGATACTGTGAGTGTTATTTTCCTGCCGTCCAGGTTTTCTTCTGTCATTGTCAGGTCCGGTGTTCCTGTTACTGTTCTGGCAAGAGTTGTGAAGGTTATATCTACACCGTAGGTTGTTCCGACACTGTTGGTTGCATACGCTCTTGCATAATATAGTGTATTGGGTTCCAGCCCTGTAAGCGTTGCCGATATTGCTCCCGTGCCTGTCCCGTTAGGTACTTTTAACGCTGTCGGGTTTGCTGATGTTCCGTATGCTATACCCTTTTCTGTTACAGTCTCGCCTCCGTCAGCGGTTACATTGCCTGCTACTACAGCGCTAACTGCTGTGATCGCTGTTGCCGGGCTTGTAGTTGTAACCCCTGTGGCTGCTGTTTCTACCGTAGCGGCAATTGCCAGATTGCCTGTAGTGAGTGCACTGTTTAATGCAAGCTGGTCTGCAGCTACCGTAACTGTCAGGGTGGATATATCTGAATCAAAATCTGTTCCGTCATATGCTAGTACTATGTCCACTTTCGTATCGCTTGTT
>CAZBEQ010000038.1:19734-34905 GCA_964490975.1 uncultured Oscillospiraceae bacterium
TGCCTGTAGTGAGTGCACTGTTTAATGCAAGCTGGTCTGCAGCTACCGTAACTGTTAAGGTGCTTACATCTGCATCAAAATCTGTTCCGTCATATGCTAGTACTATGTCCACTTTCGTATCGCTTGTTCTGACTGCACTTGCTACCGATAAGCCTGCCGGTTTGTTATTGAGCGTGAATTTGCTTTCATCAAGTGCTCCGTTTACACCGGTGAAGGTGTCTCCCGATACTGTGAGTGTTATTTTCCTGCCGTCCAGGTTTTCTTCTGTCATTGTCAGGTCCGGTGTTCCTGTTACTGTTCTGGCAAGAGTTGTGAAGGTTATATCTACACCGTAGGTTGTTCCGACACTGTTGGTTGCATACGCTCTTGCATAATATAGTGTATTGGGTTCCAGCCCTGTAAGCGTTGCCGATATTGCTCCCGTGCCTGTCCCGTTAGGTACTTTTAACGCTGTCGGGTTTGCTGATGTTCCGTATGCTATACCCTTTTCTGTTACAGTCTCGCCTCCGTCAGCGGTTACATTGCCTGCTACTACAGCGCTAACTGCTGTGATCGCTGTTGCCGGGCTTGTAGTTGTAACCCCTGTGGCTGCTGTTTCTACTGTAGCAGTAATTGCCAGACTGCCTGTGGTGAGTGCACTATTTACTGCAAGCCGGTCTGCAGCTACTGTCACTGTCAGGGTGGATATATCTGAATCAAAATCTGTTCCGTCATACGCAAGTACTATATCAACTGTCGTATCGCTGGTCCGGGTTGCACTTGCTACCGATAAGCCTGCCGGTTTGTTATTGAGCGTAAATTTGTTTGTATCAAGCGCTCCGTTTGAACCTGTAAAGGCGTCTCCCGATACCGTAAGTTCTATTGTTCTGCCGTCCAGGTTTTCTTCTTTCATGTCTGTGTCCGGCGTTCCTGAGACATTAATATCAGGGTTCAGTCCCGGGCCGGAAATGCAGAAATCAACAGGGCCTGTAGCGATCAAGTCACCCATACAAAGATATAAGGTTTTATCTTTTTCAAGAGCGGTAGTTAATGAGAAGTTTTTCCCCGATTCACCGACATCTGCTGTAGACCAAGCGTCAGAAGCAGGATCGTCAGAAAAGTAAAGGTAAGCATCACGTTTCGGATCCTCAACATAAAATCTATAGTTTCCACTTACGGGTGCTGTGAATTTATAATTTCGATATTCTGGCTGAAATGGAATAAGAATGCTAGTCCTCGCTTTAGTAATAAGAGCATAATCATCAGGATCTATGACATCACCCAATTCTCCGACCAAAGCATCGCCAGGTATTAGCGATATGATATCTGAAACGGTCTCGTGTGTACCAAGAGCAGCAACTAATTTGAATTTATAAGCTGTTCCGTTGGTTAGCCCACTCACCGTTGCGCTTGTAGACATATTAAAAAGCGGGACATCTGTTGTTGCAGTGGTATAGCTTGTTCCATCATCCGAAGACTGGTATAGTGTTACGCTTGATGCCGTCGATGGCACTGTGAAAGTAAAATCAGCCCTTCCATCGCCGACACCGCAAATAAATCCTGTTATATTGAAATCAGGGTCTTCAGGAGTCAATGATACCTCGTTGGAAAGCGGGCTCAAAGAACCCCCATCACCGATTGCCCTGGCAACAAAATAGTACTGGGTGAAATTTTCCAAGCCTGTAATTGTTGTACCTTCGGCGGCCTTTCCATTTATGAGTTTTCTATTAGTCTCATTATATGAACCAGAAGATGTACGCCAGTAAATATAGTATCCTCCAGCACGTGTAGCGCGTTCCCATTTTAATGCCACACTCGCGTCTCCGGCTGTTCCTGCCAGATTTTGCGGCGTATGCACGCTGGTCATAAGGGTTGGATAGGAGCCCCCAGGTATTGACCAGATATCACTTGAATCCCAGCCAGCGTCAGTGAATGGCTTTGTTGCTTTCAGGTCTGTGTCCGAGATCGGCGCTGTTCCCGCCTCACCTCCTATTGGCATGTCGCCTGAATATTGGTTATCCAGCATTCCTATACCCATTGTGCATGTTCCTGTAAGATAGAAACTACCTGAGCAATTCCCTGTAAAAGCAGTTCCAGCGACGCCGCCTTTTGTGCCCGCAGTACCGGAGTAAGAAACCGTCCCGGTTGAATAGCAGTTTTGGATGCCATTAGCAAAATTAGTTGTAGCGGCGATTCCACCAACTATCATCAAACCGCATAAACTACCAGTACCGCCTGACACACTGCCTGAATTCCAACAGTCAATAATAGTTTTGTAGTTAATACCTGCTATTCCACCCGCCGTAGTTTGAGAACCTGTACTGTTACCAACTGAAATATTTGCTGAATTATAACAGGCATTTATTGTCCCGCTATTAATACCAGCTATGCCTCCGACTTGTGTATATCCGTGGCCGCCTGAAACAGCTCCGGAAATAACACTGCAGTTTTCAATAGTGCCCAAGTTTTGGCCGGCAATAGCGCCTACAAATTGCACGGGTGTTGACAGGCCGATATTAACATTTGACAGCCTTAGATTTCTTACTGTCCCGCCGTTTCCGATAAACATGAACATACCTGTGTAATTCGTATCCGATACGCTGGTGATACTTAAGCCTGTAATTGTATGCCAGCCGCCGTCATATGTGCCGGAAAAACCTATATACCAGCCGCCTGCGTCAGGCGTTTTTCCGATCGGCGTAAATGCTGAGCTTAATGTGATATCCGCTGTCTGCACAAAATACTTGTCAAAATATGTTGCATAATTTGTATACATCAGCTGTAGATCCGCCTCACTGGAAATCAGGTACGGATCGTTAGCAGTTCCCGTTCCCAACAGAGGTCCGGCTGCAAAAAGTGTCATAGCTGGCATGAGGCTTATCACCATTGCCATGATTATAAGCATTGATATTATCTTTTTACCGGTGTTTTTCATTTTAACATCTCCCCCTAATAAATAGTTCTTTGTTTGTCCGTTTAATAGATTTCTTACCTGACTTACGGTTGATATTGAGGTTAATTATCCAGAAACTTAAGTGTTCCTCCCTGCTCACAGCACCTAAGAAAAAGGGAAATATTAAGCAGTTATAATGTAATAAAGTGTAAAATATTTCATTGCCAGATATACTAATGCTCGTTTAGTCGACATAATATTTCTTCTTTGACCAATTTGTGTCATTCATAATAATAATCTAAAAAGATATTTTTGTCAATTTATCTGATGACAAGGGGACAGGTTCTTCGACCCAGTTACCATGGGACGAGGAACCTGTCCCCTTGTTCCACCCTAGCTTATCAGGAAAATCAGCGTTCTGCTTTCCTGTTTCGCTTTTGCATTATCCATTGCTGACACTTAGCTTTTTAACAGCACGAAGCTCGATATATCCGCGTTCTCCACGAGGTTCAAGCTGAATACACGGGTTACCGTCATCCCACTCATATCCGATCACAGTTGGATCGTATTTTCCCATTGCATGCTGTACTGCCACGATTGCCTCACAGTATTCTTCTTCCTTAAACGGTTCTCCCTGAAACACAAGATATATCGTATGAGGGAGCTCGATCACATCAAATCCATCCGGGACAATTCCATCATAATCCATTGATGCTTCCACACCTTGTACATATGTGGAGGTATTCGCATATTCTCCGGGATTGCAGCCAAACTCTCTGTAAAATGCCCGCTGATAGCCGTCAACGCTGCCGAAGCCGAGATCATAAGCCGCATCGATCACCTTAACATCTCCGGATCTAAGCTTAATCGCAGACTTTGAAAGGCGCAGCCTACGGATATAATCACTCGGCATCAGATTTGTATATTCCCGGAATAGCCTGTACGAATGCCAGGGAGAGAAACAGGATACGTTTGCGAGTTCGGTAAGGGTTATTTCCTCCTCCAGGTGTTCCCCAATATACTCCTGCATCCGTTGAACGGCCATTATCTGTTCCTTCATCCTTATCACCTCCGAATATTCATGTTAGTGTAAAGTTAATTACGGCTCAACGTACTGATTGAGTTATGTGCTCAAATTTGTAGGTAATGGGAAGGTTTATACTGTTGTGAGTTAACATAATATGTGTATTTATCTATTTATGTTGCCTTGCCAGTTAAAATTTCAATAGATTCCTTTAAGTTTTATCCCTAGACCTGTATATTTGAGCAATCCGTTGGCCAAGTACGTCCTAGACCTGCATATTTGAGCACCTGTTAGTGCTTTGGGCTGTTTTTCATAAGCTACTTTACACTATCATATTCATAATTATATCTAGCTCAGAAAGATTCTCTCGACTTTTCTTGCCAATAAAAAGTTAGGTTACATATCTCCATACGCACACAAAAATGGTAAAAGCAATTTCACTTTTACCATTTTCGAAATATCCTTTTAGCTATTTACAGAGCTGCTATAGCTTCAATTTCAACTAAAGCATCCTTTGGAAGTCTTGCTACCTCCACACAGGATCTGGCCGGATAGCCTTCCTGAAAGAATTTTTCGTAAACCGCATTCATTTTGCTAAATTCTTTCATATTTTTTATGAAAACCGTAGTTTTTACAATATTCATTGCACCAAGGCCCGCTTCCCCAAGAATGGACAGAATATTTTTCATCGACTGCTCTGTTTGTTCCTCAATACTATCCGGCATTGTTCCTGTGACTGGATTCACCGGCAATTGCCCTGAGGTATATACCATACCATTCACCACGATCGCCTGTGAATATGGGCCAATAGCCGCAGGAGCTTTATTTGTTGCAATTACATTCTTCATAGCTTCATCTCCATAAACTTAATACTTTGTGATCAAAGTTCCGGTTTTGTGGTTAACACCGTCTCTTGCTTTCTCCAGAAGAGTAATCAACGCCTTCCTGTTCTCGTCCCCGGAAACAAAATCAATTGCAGCCTTCACCTTGGGAAGCATGGAACCGGGTGCAAACTGTCCCTGGTTGATATATTCCTTAGCTTCTGCTACGGACATATGGTCCAACCACCTTACATCCGGCTTTCCATAATTGATTGCAACCTTTTCCACAGCAGTCAGGATGATCAGATAGTCTGCATTTATCTCCCTGGCCATCAGGCAGCTGGCAAAATCCTTATCGATTACAGCTTTTACTCCCCTTAAATGGAGGCCGTCCCGAATCACCGGAATTCCACCACCTCCACAGGCAATTGCGATTTCACCGGCATTGATCAAGTCCTTGATTGTATTGATTTCAATGATCTCCTTGGGATAGGGAGAGGCAACACACCGTCTATATCCTCTTCCGGAGTCCTCTACTATATTATAACCCTTTTGCGCGACGACGTCAGCCTCTTCCTTTGTCATAAACCGGCCAATCGGCTTGGTCGGATTATCAAACATAGGATCCGCTTCATCTACACGGACTTGGGTTATGATCGTAGAAACAGATTTTTCAATTCCCCGGTTTGCCAGTTCTTCTTTTAAGGTGTTTTGCAGATCATATCCGATATAAGCCTGACTCATGGCTACACAAACAGACAATGGTGTAAATGTTTTTATATCCCTTGTCATGTTTGTATACTCAAGGAAAGCCTGATCGATCATCCCGACCTGAGGGCCGTTCCCATGAGAAATCACAACCTCATGACCTTCTTCGATCAAGTCTGCGATTGCTTTTGCGGTGTTTTTCGCAGCTGTCATTTGGTCCGGAAGATTATTACCCAGCGCATTTCCGCCTAAAGCTATTACGATCCTGTTTTTCATAGGGCATGCACCCTCCTTATAGCACTTCGGTTCAACGAGGTTAGGGACATATCGCCTCGTTATATCAGTCGAACTTCCTCTTTGTGGCTCTTTTTTCAAGCTCTTGTAAGGTAGCCTGAGGATTTTTTATTTTACTTAAGAAAATCATCGCAGCAATAATATAAGGCTTGTAGCTTGCTTCTTTATAAAGAGGTGTACGATAACGATCGAACACGGAGGCATCCACCTCTCCCTCCTTACAGCTTACTCCGGTAATATCTGCAGGCAGACAGTGCAGATAAAGAGCTTTTGCATTCTTCGTCATTTTCATCATAGCTTCCGTACAAGCCCAATCCTTATGAAGTGCATTCTGAGCTAACAATTCCTTCTCTAGAGCTTTGATACCGTCAAAGTCATTATTACCATAAAGCTCGGTACGCTTTTCCATCGCCTTGAATGGCGCCCAGCTCTTAGGATATACAATATCGGCATCTTTAAAGGTTTCTGCCATACTATTCGTTTTTGTAAAAGAGCCACCGGATTTTGCTGCATTTGCTTTCGCGACTTTTTCTACCTCTGACATTACCTCGTAGCCTTCCGGATGGGCAAGAACAACGTCCATTCCCATTCGTGTCATCAGACCGATCACTCCCTGTGGAACAGATAAAGGTTTGCCGTAGGAGGGTGAATAAGCCCATGACATAGCAATCTTCTTGTGCTTCAGGTTCTCCACGCCGCCAAATTCATGAATGATATGCAGCATATCTGCCATACACTGTGTCGGATGGTCAATATCGCACTGCAGGTTCACAAGTGTAGGTCTCTGCTCCAGAACTCCATCCTTACTTCCTTGAAAAACTGCTTCAGATACCTCTTTCATATAGGTGTGGCCCTTACCGATGTACATATCATCGCGAATACCGATGATATCTGCCATAAAGGAAACCATGTTTGCTGTCTCGCGAACGGTCTCGCCATGAGCGATCTGTGATTTACCTTCATCCAGATCCTGCACTTCGAGTCCTAACAGGTTACATGCTGAGGCAAAGCTGAAACGGGTACGGGTAGAGTTATCACGGAAAATCGATATCCCCAGTCCGCTTTCAAAAACCTTTGTTGATATATTATTCTCTCTCATAAAGCGAAGCGCATCTGCAATCGTAAATACAGCTTCCAGCTCATCGTCAGTTTTATCCCAGGTCAGCAGGAAGTCGTTATTATACATCTCCTTAAAGTTCAATTTGTTTAATTTTTCAATATAACTATTTAATGTTTTCACGAAAATTTTCCTCCTAGAAATAATATCCAAGCATACATGTTTTATTTCCGACAAAGCAGTTATCCCCGGCAATAGATGGTTGGAAGCGCGGCATATACAGCTGCGCATTTCACCAGATCCTCCTTGTAGGTTTTCTCGTTCGGAGCATGCGCCTGTGCTTCAGCACCTGGCCCAAATCCAATACAGGGAATCCCATTGCGTCCCATGATCGATACACCATTAGTTGAGAAGGTCCATTTATCAGTAAGTGGTCTGGCTTTTCTCATACCATCGGCATCCTTTGAACCGCTGCGTGTTGTTCCATAAAGGCCCTTATATGCTTCCTCCATCGCTTTGGTAACCGGATGCTCCTCCGGGATCACCCATGTAGGGAAATAGCATTCGATCGGGTATACAAGATTAGTATAGCTGGGTCTGTCATACTGATACATACTCACCTGTGCATTATATTTTTTTGCAAAAGGAAGTGCTCTGATTTCCTCCAAACAGCTTTCCCATGTCTCACCTGCTGTCATACGACGATCCAAAGAAACTGAACAGGAATCAGCTACTGCGCAACGGCTGGGGGAAGTGAAGAATATTTCAGAGGTGGTTACAGTCCCACGGCCAAGGAAACGGGCTTCCTTCCACTGCGGATTGTATTTTTCATCCAGCATCTTTACCAGGCCTTTGATTTCATTATTATCCGCGGCATCATTTTCATTCAGATCCCGAACATTCTGAAGGATATCTGCCATTTTGTAGATAGCATTGTCTCCACGCTCCGGGGCGGAACCATGACAGGAAACGCCCTGTACATCAATACGGATTTCCATACGTCCGCGCTGCCCGCGATAGATGCCCCCGTCAGTTGGCTCTGTGGAAACTACAAATTCCGGTCTTATCTTGTCCTCATTGATGATGTATTGCCAGCAAAGTCCGTCACAGTCTTCCTCCTGTACTGTTCCTGTGACAAGCACAGTGTATTGGTCACTTAACATTCCCAAATCCTTCATGATCTTCGCGCCATAGACTGCAGCTACGATACCTCCTAATTGATCAGAAGTGCCACGCCCTCCGATTTCATCTTCTGTTTCGAAGCCTTCGTACGGATCAAATCTCCAATTCGCTCTGTTACCGATTCCAACTGTGTCAATATGTGCATCATATCCAATGAGGGTTTTTCCTGTCCCCATAAAACCCAATATATTCCCCATGGGATCTATTTCAACTTTATCAAAATCCAAGACCTTCATTTCAGCTTTTATTCGTTTGATATGCCCTTCTTCACCACAGCTTTCACCAGGGATCGCAATTAATTCTCTTAAAAATTTTGTCATCGCAGGCAAATATGCTTCAGATGCCTGCCTAATTGCTTTAAAATCCATTCTTGACACCTTCCTTTCTATAAAACATTCTAGTTCTAGCTCATAAACCTTCGGTTATTATTCCTGGTATGCAGACGGCGCTGGGGGTTTCCCCATACCGGTTTCTATTGCGGTAACCAGGAAGAAGGTAATAACACCCAAGGCGCTTCCAAAAACAATCGGAAGAATTCCGAAGGGCTGATTAATCAACTGCCAGAATAAAACCGCTATTGATCCAACGATGATTGAGAAAATGCCTGCATTCCTAGTTGCCTTTGGAACTACCAATCCCAAAGCATATGCCGCAAAGGGGCCCGCCGATCTTAATGCAAAGGCAAACAGGTTCAGTGTTACAATCGGAATACTGAATAAGGAAATCAAGCTTGATATTAGACAAATAACAACGTTGCTGGCTCTTGTCATCCATATTATTTTTTTATCTTCAACCTTTGGATTGATGAATCTACGGTAAATATCATTAACTAAGATTGTAGAAGAACATAGCAAGTTGGAGTCAGCACTTGACATGGTTGCTGCTACAACTGCTGCAGATATCAAACCGGTTACTATAGGAGGAGCATACTGCGAGGTAACCCACATTAGAGCTGATTTACCCGTTCCGCCATCCAGCCCCGGATTGACAGCTAATGCGCAAAGACCGATTATAGTTGGCAGGAATGCCATAGCAGACATTAACACCGCTGAAAGCAGCGCTGCCTTTCTTGTGCCGCTCTCAGTTTCAGAGCCGGCAAATCTGCTTACCATCTCAGGACCGGACAGGAACGTACAAAAATAGTTGAATATCAAGCTTAAAATTGTAGGAATACCCACCTTTATAAAGCTAAGCTCCACCGGCGGAAGAGCGGTCGTTAATACACCGATACCGCCAATTCCATTGATAATAAAAGGAACCGATATGCCAAGACCAAAAAGTATGATAAAGAATTGTATGATATCGGCGATACCATCTGCCATCAAACCACCCATAGACGTATATACAACGATAATGATTGCAGCAATCACCAGAGCAACATTTTGGGGGATCCCTGTAATTGCAGAAATTACTACTGCAGATGCTAATATCTGAGAAGCTGTTAAGAAGATTAAGGATAGTACATTCAAAATAGCTGTAAAGGTACCTGCAGCGGATCCAAATCTGCGGTTCACTACCTCAGGTATTGTAATAGCCATCGTCTTTCTAATCCTTGGCGCAAAGTATGCCAAAGGAACCATCGCCACTGCTGCAGCGATAACATACCAGGCAGCGCTGAGTCCCCAGCCGGAAAACGCCTTTGCCGCAACGCCGGTCGTACTTCCACCGCCAATATTATTCGCCGAAAGGGAACATGCAACCATGATAACACCCATCCGTCTTCCTGCTATCATGTAGTCGCTGCTGCTCTTAATGAAAAATTTGTTTACTAGGAAACCAATACTAAACATTCCAATAATGTAAATGCAAAGAATAATTACCGGTATGATTTGTAATCCCATATAACACTTCTCCTTTTTGTCTCGTTATTTTTCATAACTATGATATTTGCCATTCCAAACAACATCTCTATAGTTCTTTTTATCCGTATCTCCTTCTGTACTGAAAAACAACACCTTCGAATCATGGTTCAACTTAAGTTTTTCCCTTAACCAATCCAATTTGGGATTGACCATGATTTCTGCTACACACCCCAGGGTTGTTGCTCCGCTCTCACCAGAGATCACTCTCCCGTCTCCCCTCGGAGGATTTCCAAGAATTCTCATCCCCTTAGCTGCTACATAATCCGGGCAGGATATAAAATTATCCGCATAGTCCGCGAGGATTTCCCATCCGATCGTACAAGGCTCACCACAAGCTAATCCGGCCATGATCGTATCCATATCACCTGTTACAAAGTGAAGCCTGCCATCGTTTGCTTTTGCTGTGCGAAAAATACAATCTGCCTTATTAGGTTCCACTATCGTTATGATTGGCCTATCCTCCCCATAAAGAGATGAAAACAGACCGGTAATAGAAGAAGCCATCGAGCCTACTCCCGCTTGGAGGAAAATATGAGTTGGTTTAGTCTCTCCGTATCTTTTTAGTTGTTCGAATGCTTCATACCCCATCGTTTCATACCCCTGGATAATCCAGGTTGGAATATCCTCATAGCCTTCCCATGCTGTATCCTGGACCATGACCCATCCTTCAGTCACTGCTTTTTCATTCGCAAGCCTGACTGCTTCGTCATAGTTCAAATCTGTAATGTAAGCATCTGCTCCTTCTGCCTTAATGTTGTCCAGTCTTTCCTGTGCGCTTCCCTTGGGCATATATACGACAGACTTTTGCTTTAGTTGATTCGCAGTCCACGCTACTCCTCTTCCATGATTTCCGTCTGTTGCTGTTACGAAAACAAGATCCCCAAGACTTTTTCTGACATCATCCGAAATAATCTTATTATATGGGAGTTCCGTAATATCCTTATTAAGCTTTTGTGCAATATAATTACCGATTGCATAACTTCCGCCAAGTACTTTAAAAGCATTTAATCCAAATCGATAGGATTCATCCTTTACATAGATATTTCTTAGCCCCAGCTCTTCCGCCAGGCCATCCATCTTTTGTAAAGGAGTTTCCTGATACATTGGGAAACTCTCATGAAATTGCTTAACTTTCTTTGCGGCTTCCTCGTTAAGAAAATCCAGAGAACGTTTTTTACCACTTTTTCTCTTGAATTGA
Organism: uncultured Oscillospiraceae bacterium; assembly: GCA_964490975.1. Taxonomy (GTDB): domain Bacteria; phylum Bacillota; class Clostridia; order Acetivibrionales; family DTU013; genus DTU013. The sequence continues at coordinate 30,753 of CAZBEQ010000038.1, forward strand.
ACTAGTTCAAAAACTTCTTCCACTCATACACCTCCAATGCTTTTGTGGACTTTTCCAGTAACTGAGAGATGCTTTTAATAGTATCTTCAAAATACAATGGATTTATCCACAAGGTGCCAGGCACGACACATAGACAGTTATTAAAATAATAACTGTCTATGTGTCGTGCCTGGCACCTTAATATGGTGCAGCGATGATAAAACCAATAAATAAAATATCATACTTTAAATACATATTGGCACTGTTACTATTTGGATCAAACGACATCGTTGCAAGCAATATTTCACTTACAAGCTATGAAATAGTCTTTTTACGCACATTGATAGGCAGTTTATTGGTTATCGGTGGTGCAGTATTTGCGGAAGGAATATTCAATTAAGGGACAGGGGGACAGGTTGGTTCATTGTCCCGCTGTCCCACCTTTTAGTAAAGCCGTTACCGATTGTTCATCAGTTTGATAATAAAATCTCCCGTAACTTTCGTGCTGTGCCTTTTGCCGTACAATTCCTGGGCATGCTTCATTTGGCTTAACTTCTCGGGCTGTGAGAAAAGTTGCATGATGACATCATCTATTCTTGCATATTTTCCCGCATGAACAGCCAGATTATTATTTATGAGAAAATAGGTATTTCGGGTCTCCACACCTGGTATCGGATCAGTAATAATAAGAGGCCTTCTCTTTGCCAGCGCCTCGGATACAGTCAGGCCTCCCGGCTTGGTGATAATTATGTCCGCAGCATCCATATAGAGTTCCATGTTGTTCACATAATCTACAACAATAACATCCTTGCTGTAATTGGTATTCTTGATCTTTTTGGAAAGTCGTTTGTTACGCCCACATATAATAACGGTCTGAAAATCAATAGGAACTTTGTCGATATCTGATAAAAGCTCTGGAATATTACCAAATCCAACGCTGCTTGATATAAGTAGTATAGTCATTTTGTCCTTAAGATTCAGTTGAGCTCGTGCTTCTGACAATGGTATATCGTCAGAAAACTTTTCTTTGACCGGGATACCAAAAGGCAACAGCTTTTCACTGCTGATTCCCTTCTTTTGCGTCGTATAAATCATCAGTTCATTTGCCAACACATAGTAATCCAGAACTGTATCTTCCCAAAAAGGATGCAGGGCAAAATCAGTTACAACGCCAAAAACAGGTATTTTACTGTCTAGAATACCATCCCGCTTCATTTGTGTAATAATTATAGCAGTAAAAATATGTGTGCAGACAATAACATCCGGCTTTTTAGAATTAATATACTTTAGCATTTTGCTCTTTGAAGCTTCTGCAATTGTGTAGGGCAAGTAAGTCTTTCGAATTTTCTCATTGGAGGAATCCTTCTCTGCTTTGTCATACATAAGCAAATGTAATTCCGGAGAATGCCTGGCCATTGATGTATATCCAACATCTATTAAGTCACCCATCAACTTGCTCAAAAATTTATACGTATCCAGAACAGTACAGTCAACGCCCCGGGTTTCAAGATAATTTGCCAGAGCATAGCTTGTGGAATTGTGACCTTGCCCAGCTGTCAGTGTTAATAATAAAACTCTCATCTTTAGCAGCTCCTCATTATGTAGAATAATCAATATGATTATACTATGTTTTTCAATTATTCACATAGAAAATTCCTTAATTTTTGACAGTCAGACGAGGACAGGGGGACAGGTTCCTTGTCCCCCTGTCCCCTAATGAATTTACTTCCTTGAATTTAAATGTACAGCTACTGCCTCAAATTCTTCACTCATGCTTACAGAGAGGCATCCATTACTTAAAGAAAAAAATCATAATCATATTTGTATGACATATTTTGCGTCAATACGATTCTTTCTTTAAAATTACTTACACTTTTTCTTCAAAGAGAGCGTATCACACACGAAAATGGAGTGTCAATACAATATAGTTTGCGTTCGCATCAGTTTACTATTAAAAACCGTTGTTATCATTCGATTTCAGCTTACACACTTTGTTGCCGTAAGTAGTGAAGTATATACAGTCCTCTCCGAATCCCTTACTTCCAAAAGCAATAATATATTACTAACAGCTTCACTTTGGCAAAAGGTTTTTATTACAACCATAGAAAATGAATTCTGAATGCAACTGATCCGAATATACTCATCAGCCTCTCAACTTATGAGGCTATTACTTCGAATGAAAGCATGTACTTACCTGCTTTAGAAGTAACAGATCTAGACTCAGTGCCAAAAGGCATGACAGGGGAAAAAATATCAAAAGATGATTATTGTGAGGCTGATATCTATATCCCCGTCCCCATTGATTTCCACACCTATGCTAGTTCAGTGGCTGGCTTGCTTCTGACTTCAGCGAGCTGGACAGATCGCCGAACTGGGCAATTTGTTCTTTGAGTCTTGAAATCAGGGTATGGTAGCTTGAAATCTCAGACAGTATGTCATCAGTACAGCCATTGGCTTTCTGTGTCAGCTCTGCGAGTAAATTTCATTGATAAGACGCAATGATAATTATACCCTTTTTAGCATTCTTTGCAAACCTTAACATGGAAGGAATGGAGGATACAAGCACCCGGAGCGGAAAATTTACTATCGGGTTATACAAGTCATTGATACTAGCATAAAGTAAACCTTATCATTATGTTACTTGGAAATTTCTGTTTAATTATATCAGGTAAACACTCATTCCTAAATGATATGGCATTAAAAAATTCTGTCTTTTTAAGGCTTTTAATTTTACCATATGGATCTGCAATAAGAAAAGTCTCTTCAGCATCGTCATAACCGATTAGAGCTGAGTAATGCAATACCGGTTTCCCATCACCCATTAAATTATTAGTAAGATACATGATATGTAATGGCGTATTGGATTGAAGGCTGTTTTTTATAACCTGCGACATCTTGTCAATATCACCATAGACAATTTCTGCTTTGTATTTCTTTAAGTATTTTCCATATACCTCCATCAACTTTAGAAATGTAATACCAGGTTCATCGAAAGGTTCATTTTCAAAAAGATACTCCTCATCAACGCTCTGGCCTTCTAAAAATGAAAGAATCATTTCAACGGTTGCATACCCGCAAGTGTTGTTTCTCTTTTGTTTAACTAAGTTAAAATTGTTAATAATCATATGCCAAAACCACCTTTCTTAATTAAGCTCTTTTGCTTACTGGTATGTATATTCTGCAGGATGTTTCACTTTTGCTCAAATCCGGGACCTGGATATATTCATGAAACTGGGCACGATAATCATACATCAATCCTTTTTGGGGTAAGTAATATTTTATTATCCAGGTATAAGCCTCTTTTAATTTCTCTCTTGAACCTTCAAAATCAATTATTATATAGTCCCCGTCAATGGCAATATTACTCAGTTCTGAAATTTCCGAACAGTTTTCAAATCCCAGCAAATATAAGCAGCTGTTAATTTCAGTTACTGCCGGAGAATTCATTGAAATCAATACATACCGTCCGCCTTTGTTATTATACTTTTTAATTACAGCCCAAATATCGCTAATTCTTTTGTCGTAATAGTTACCATAATAAACTTTTGCAGATATCTTTTTTTGATTAATCTCAACAATGTTGATATTTTGTATCTCTTTCGGAATCCCATTATGAATATAGCAAATAAATTGCTCATAGTTTTTGCAAATATTGCTATTTTCTTTTATACCAGTATCCTTTTTATAAATATTGCGCCATTCAATAGGCGTCCTGTTGAACACTTTTCTAAATTCTCTGGAATAAGTTGCTGAAGAAAAACCACATTGGCTGGCAACTTCAGTAATACTCGCATCTGGATTTGCTGACAAAAAATAAATACTGTTTTCTATTCTTCTTTTCTTAATATAATCATTTAGGGTTATTCCTGCAATATCTTTAAACTTTCTATGTAAGTGATATTTTGAATATGAAAACTTATTTGACAATGTATCCAAAGTAATATACTCAAACAAGTTTAAGTTGATATAGACCATAATTTCATAAATTGTATTTGTAATATCGCTCATAGCTATACCCTCCCAGCACGGCTAATAAATCTATCACCGCCGCCCTTGCATGTGAATCATAAATACTCACCATATTTTATTAATACGGCACCCCATCCTTACAGTGCAGGCAACTAAACCACTCCCTGCACTCAAAGTGCAGGGAATTATTGTTGCGACTGAAAGT
>CAZBEQ010000039.1:0-34764 GCA_964490975.1 uncultured Oscillospiraceae bacterium
ATAGAGATTCTGAAAAATATTTTTCAGAATCTCTTGACAACTATTAGCTGGTCTTGTTTATTCAGGAGTTTTTTATCTTAAACAATGAACTGATAAGCATTCAGGGACAAAAAAGGGCATTGAGACTTAGGGACAAGGTAATTCCCGTCTTACCCGAACATATTGTGCTGGGAACTGAGAAAAGTGAAAAACCAAATCAGAAAGAAATCATTATCCTGGATATGGAGCATAAGCTTCTAGCCTTACCGGTGGATAGGATCATCGGAAGACAGGAGATTGTATCAAAGCCTCTGGGTGCTGATTTTGCTTCGGTTGACATTGTATCGGGAGCATCGATCCTCGGCGATGGAAGAGTGTCACTGATCCTTGATGTTGAGGCGCTTTTTAAACTTGCCGGTATGTGATTGTCAGGAGGATAGAATGAATTACAAGTTGGATAACTATTTTCTACAGCCCGGATATTTGTATGCCAGCCAGGAACAGTTGATAATTAGCACGGTTCTCGGATCCTGCGTATCAGTGTGTCTGTGGGACAAGGTGAATAAATTTGGTGGAATGAATCATTTTATTTATCCCAGGAGGGGTAAGGAAGAAATAAGCACGAAATTTGGAGATGTAGCGTGTCCCTACCTTTTCAGGATGATGGCGGATTGTGGATCCAGACTCGAGAATCTGGCGATCCATGTAGTGGGCGGAGCCCAGAATCCGAAGCTTAATTCCTCTATTGGTAAGGACAATGCAGATATAGTTCAACAGTATTTAAAAAAGATCGGATTAGTTCCAGCCTCCGTGGATGTTGGAGGGCAATACGGAAGAAAGGTGGCATTTAATACTGCTACCGGGGAGGTGATCGTATACAAATGCGAACAGCTGAGGGAGAGTGATTGGCATAGATAAGATTAAAGTATTGATTGTTGATGACTCAGCAATGGTAAGAAAAATGTTGACTGAGGAACTTGGTAAGGACTCAGCCATTGAAGTGGTCGGCGCCGCCCCGGATCCATTTGTTGCCAGGGATATGATCGTGGAGTTGAAACCTGATGTAATCCTATTGGATATTGAAATGCCGCGTATGGATGGCCTTACTTTTTTAAGGAAGCTAATGAAGTACTATCCCTGCCGTGTCATTGTTGTAAGCTCTCTTGCACAAAGCGGAAGCGAAGTAGCTATGAAGGCTTTGGAATATTGTGCGCTGGATGTTGTGGCAAAACCAAGCGTAGCCTATTCTGTACAGGATATGGGAGAGCAGCTGGCAGAAAAGATCAAAGAAGCAGCCATGGTGCCCATCGATCGGATAAAGAGTAAAAGTATTAAAACGGCTAAACCTCTGGTAAATATGGAACCTAAAATGTCACTGCTTAAGACTACTAACAAGGTGATTGCGATAGGTGCTTCAACAGGAGGGACGGAAGCAATACAAGTGGTGCTCCAGCAGATGCCGGTTACTTCACCTCCGATAGTAATTGTTCAGCACATGTCACAGTATTTCACTAAGCCCTTTGCGGCCAGACTTAATGAGCTTTGCGGTCTCACTGTAAGAGAAGCGGAAGATAAAGAAATCCTATCTCCCGGGAAAGTGCTTATAGCACCCGGAAATCTGCATATGCAGATAAAACGGAGTGGTGCTGTATATTATGTATCGTTATTTAATGGACCGATGGTGTATCATCAACGACCGGCGGTGGATGTCCTGTTTTCTTCTGTGGCAAAGGTTGCCGGCAAAAATGCCATAGGTGCTTTGTTGACTGGAATGGGGAAAGATGGTGCGCAAGGGCTATTGGAAATGAAAAATGCCGGAGCATTTACAATAGCCCAGGATGAAAAGAGTAGTATAGTTTTCGGGATGCCACGTGAGGCAATTCTAATGGGGGCAGCCCAGAAGGTAGTTTCGTTGAGCAATATTGCTCATGAAATTGTGCAGAATTTATAAATAGGGGGAACAGCTTATGGTGGGGAAAGATCAAAAATACCTTACATTTGCATTGGGAGAAGAAAGCTATGGGATTCCAATACTAAAGGTCAAGGAAATCATCGGAATGATGGCCATTACCCATGTACCAAAGCTGCAGGATTTCATGAAGGGTGTGATAAACCTGAGGGGTAAGATCATTCCCATCATAGATCTCCGGCTGAAATTTGGTCTTCCGGACAGGCCTTACGACGACAGGACCTGTATCATAGTTGTTGAGATCGACACTGGAAATGGGCTTCGTACAAGCGGTATTGTGGTTGACACAGTTCAGGAGGTAATTGAGATCGATGAAAATACCATCGAGCCTCCACCTCAATATGGTACAGATATTGAGCAGTCATTCTTAAAGGGTCTGGGTAAATTAAAGGACCGTGTTGTTATGATACTTGAGACTGAGGGAATCCTTACAACTAATGAACTTAACTTGTTGAATGAGGTAAACAAATAATTAGGGGGAATATGAATTATGAAAAATGGAAGCTTGATGTTCAAAGAGTTATTTCTGGTAGCACTCCTGATTTCTATCACACTTTTATCTATCGTGCTTGGAGGATTGGTATTTAACAGAACAATAACTAATATGGCTGATTCTTTTAAAAATGAAGCCTATCAGAGCATTGATCTCATACTAAATGCCGACCGTGATTCTTATCAGTCATTGGATGCTTTACACTCAGCGTTGCTCTTTGATCCGGATTCGGAGTTTTACAAAGGTGCATATGATATCGTCATGACTAATATCAATGATGTAAATAAAAGGATGAACACTATTAAAGGACTTGTAGATTCGAATACTGACTTGCAACAGCTGGCACACCCGGAGAGCAAAAGAACCATTAAGGATGACATGAATGAATTTTTTCCTGCATTTGAAGCCTGGATTGCCGATACTAACGACTTGATGAAGCAATATGAATCAGGCAAGGATATTGAGGCTTTGACTGAAAGAATAAAAATCAACAGCCAATTATTTACGGATGCCAGAGAAAACATGAATGCAGTTGGAGAAACTTTAGCCCTCTTCCCTGATGTAGTTGCCAGAAAAAATATGGGAAGTGCCAGCAAGCAGCAGCTGGTGGTATATATTATAACTGCAATTATTATGGCTATTGCTGTTTTAGTTATTTTGTTTTTTATCAAGCGTCTTATCAGGAGGCTTACAGCTGTTGCTAACAGGCAGACAAAGCTTGCCAGTGCACTTAGACAAGCGTCCATGCAATTGTCTGATGCAGGGCAGCAGTTGTCCAGTGGTTCCAACGAGCAGGCAGCTTCAATCGAAGAAACCTCGGCCTCCATGGAGGAAACCTTGTCTATGGTGAAGCAGAATGAGGAAAACACCCGGCAAACGAGAAACTTATCAGAGGAAGCCAGTGATTCTTCAGCTAAGGGTGCCTTGAAGATGTCGGATATGAATAAGTCCATGGAAGAACTGAAGCGATCCAGTAACGAAATTTCAAAGATCATCAAGGTTATTGATGAGATAGCCTTCCAAACAAACATACTTGCTTTGAATGCGGCAGTTGAAGCGGCAAGGGCCGGTGATGCGGGGCTTGGCTTTGCGGTCGTTGCGGAGGAGGTCAGGAACCTGGCGCAAAGGAGTGCTCAGGCGGCAAAGGATACGGCAGGAATAATAGAACGGAATATCGAGCTTTCTGATAAGGGCCTTAATGTCAGCAGGGATGTGAATGCATCACTTGAGGAAATATCACTGAAAACAAAAAATGTCAACCAATTGATGGCGGAAATAGCTGCTGCCAGTGAAGAACAGTCAAGAGGAATAGGTCAGGTTACAGAGGCCATAAGCCAGATGGAGAATGTTGTCCAGCAAAATGCAGCAACAGCACAGGAAAGTGCAGCGACTGCCGAGGAATTGTTTGCACAGGCTGAACTGCTGGAAAATGCAGTACTAGAATTGAATGATTTAATTAAGGGATCTAAAAACGCTTCAATTCCTGTGGAGAATGATTCGCGGGATAGTCAGATGAGACGGCCTGGCAACAAGGGCTTTTCATCTCTTCCTGCAAAGACTGGAATGACAAAACCAGTTACAAGGGATACAAAACTGGTCAAGAAACATATTGTTTCACCAGACGATCTGATTCCCCTGAACGAGGACGATGATTTTTAGGAAAACTGATGCAAAAAGTCGATAAGTAGAAGGACTAATAAAAGTTAGAACAAAGGGTTTCCTGATATTAGTTGTTTTCCCGGTTGAGTTGCCGGGACTGCCAATGTCGGGAACCCCTTTTTGTTGTCTGCCTTCCGTGTGCTTCTACTTAAAGAAGTCGGGTAGAATGCAATATAAGTATTGATTTACATAATTCCAGGTATGAGTTCCGCCATCAGCAACCATGAAATAGCAGTAATATCAAGTCCTCCTGCGTCAAAGCATTATTTGCCAGAAACATAGTATATCACTGCCATTTTTCGGTCAATAGTGCCGCACTACAGCTATCCTGTGGTATACTAGCTATATTGACATGTATTTTAATTTTTGCATTAACATAGAATGAAAGCCTAGGGCGTAGGAGATTTATCAAATGATAGGCAGAAAAGTATGGAAATACATACGAAGAGTGATTCTAATAATTATTGTGATAACCGTTGTTTTTATATTAGTCAGTTTTATCAACCATAAAGTTCAAATGAATAAGGCAAAGGCATTATTAACTCCACTTGGTGACATCGTTCAGGTGAATGGCCATAACATGAGCGTTTATAGCGAAGGTAATGGAGATAAGACACTGGTTTTTCTATCCGGAGGAGGAACTTGCTCACCTATATTAGATTTTAAGTCATTGTATTCTCTTTTAAGTAATGATTATAGAATCGTTGTCATAGAAAAATTCGGATATGGGTTTAGCGATATCGTTAATGAGAATAGAAGTATTGATGTGGTCCTGAGTGAAACAAGATCAGCGCTTAAAGCAGCCAATGTAGAAGGACCATTTGTGTTATGCCCGCACTCCATGTCAGGCATTGAAGCGCTATATTGGGCACAGACTTATCCTGAAGAGGTTGAAGCCATTGTCGGTCTTGATATGGCAGTGCCGGAATCATATGAAAATTATGATATTAATATGTTCACAATCAGGTTGGGGCAGTTTGCTGCAAATGTTGGTATTACAAGATGGATTCCTGGAATTGCAGAAAGTGATGCCATCAAATATGGAACGCTGACAGATAATGAAAAAGATATTTACAGAGCTGTTTTCTTTTCACGGACAGCAACAGCTGCAATGATTGACGAGGTCCAGTGTATATTGGACAGCGCAAAAACAGTAGGAGATGGCAGAGCTCCAAATGTACCGATGTTGTTTTTTATCTCTAATGGGACAGGAACCGGATGGGATAAAGAAACATGGCGAAATACACAGAAGGAGTATTTGAAAAATATTGCAGATGGAAGATATGTAGAATTTGATTGTCCCCACTATATTCATGACTACGTGTATGTAGAATTATCAGAGTATATTAGGGACTTTCTTAATGAGCTGTATTAATTTTTCACGCTTGTTCTATTGGATTAAATGCGTTCGCGGAGCTAAATGGAAATGCCATGGCTTGCTCCGACGATAAGGTTCAAGAAAACATGAAAGAGAAAGGAATACAAAACTACGGTTGGTAATCGTACATATGAATGGCAGACCGGTATGACGTCAATAATGAGTATCGCAAGCATTCTTATCGTATTTGTATTATCGCTATTTGTTTTGAGCTTATGACTAAAAATGGGTAGGAGATCAGCTATGAAAAAAGTCATATTAATTCCCGATAGCTTTAAGGGCACCATGAGTTCGACAAAAATCTGCAGCTTGATGGAAAAGGCAGTACACTATCATTACCCTTTAGCTCAGGTAATATCAATTCCTGTTGCTGACGGCGGAGAAGGCAGCGTAGATTGCTTTCTCCATGCAGTTGGAGGAAAGCGGGTAGATATAGTTGTAAAAGGACCATATTTTGAGGACATGACAGCTTTTTACGGAATTTTACCGGATAATACTGCTGTTATAGAAATGGCAGCATGCGCAGGCCTTCCTCTTGTAGGAGATGAAAAGCATGCAGAGCTTACAACTACTTATGGTGTTGGCCAGCTTATACTTCATGCTGCAAAAAATGGTTGTAATAAAATCCTTATGGGACTTGGCGGAAGTGCAACTAATGACGGAGGTGCCGGTGCGGCTGCAGCGGTGGGTGTAAATTTCCGGGACAAGGATGGCAGGAGCTTCGTGCCTGTCGGTAATACACTAATGGATATTTGTTCTATTGATTTATCCAATATAGATAAGTGTATGCAGAACGTAGAAATCACATCAATGTGTGATATTGATAATCCGCTTTGCGGCGAACACGGAGCCGCTCATGTATTCGGTCCGCAAAAGGGAGCAGATGCAAAGATGGTCCAATATCTCGATGAAGGGCTTTCACATCTTGCAGATATAGTAAAGAGTGATATTGCCAAGGATGTAAGGGAAATACCCGGAGCAGGTGCTGCAGGTGGAATGGGAGCAGGAATGGTAGCTTTCTTTTCATCAAAACTACGGATGGGTATCGAAGCAGTTCTCGATACTGTTAACTTTGATACTCTGATACAGGGTGCCGACTTGATTTTTTCCGGCGAAGGAAAGATCGATTTTCAATCACTTCGCGGTAAAGTGGTAATTGGGGTGGCGCGTCGTGCAAAAAATGCAGGTATCCCTTTAATTGCAGTGGTTGGTGATATCGGTGATAATATCCAGACTGCATACGATATGGGTGTTACCTCTATATTTAGTATTAATCGATGTGCAATCCCCTTTAGTGAGGCGAAATTAAGAAGCGAAAACGATTTGGCAGATACAATGAGCGACATACTAAGGGCACTTAAAGCTTTTGTGATGTAGAAAGTTATCCTACGCCGCAGCCATGATCGATGCTGAACTGCCTCTCATACCGGAGGATAATATGCCGAACTGGTGTAGCACAGCATTGATCCCTGAATGACCAGTTGGCACTAGATTTAATTAGAGACTATAGCTCCAGATTATTGGACTAAGAGGCGTAGTATACAAAGATTGGAAGTCATTGGGTTTATAGATGAAATCCAGTGGCTTTTGTTATTTGGGTTATTATGTGTAAAGTACTTGACTGGCGAGTCAAACCGGGTGTATTATAGATTCATGATATTGACTCACCAGTCAAAAAAAGGAGGCGCGTATGGTGAGAGAGTCATTTGAAAAGCTGTCGGAGGATAGGAAAAATGCTATTACAACAAGCGGAATATACGAATTCTCCAGAAAATCATATTCAGAAGCCAGTACAGATGTAATAACAAAAAATTGCGGTATATCAAAAGGGATACTTTTTCATTATTTCAGAAGTAAAAATGAGTTCTATGGCTATTGCCTTGAACAGGCACTGGAACGACTTAGTAAAGATCTGCAGGAGCCGGAAGCAAATGATTTTTATGAAATAATATTTTGTTTTATGGAAGAGAAATTTCTTGCTTGCCGTATGTTTCCGGAAGAGATGCGGATTGTTAATATGGCAGCGCGGGAGACGAACAGCCAGGTTTTTGAGCAAAAAAATAAAGTTTTTGCAAAGTATATGATGATAAACAGGGAAAAATCCTCAAAGGTAATGGCGAAGGCAGTAGCGACCCTTAATCTGAAAGACTCGAATACCGAGAAAGTAACAGCCGCTCTTACGGTGTATATAGGAGCAATTATTAACAGATATCTGGAAATATACAAAGAGATGCCGGATCAGTTCTTTGAACAATCTGAGAAAATCAAGGCGGAAATTAGGAAATCTATAGATTTTATGTTATATGGTGTTGTGAAGGAGGGAGTGTAATGAAGAAGATAGGCATGTTCAAAGCTATGATATTGTGCTTGAAATACAAAAAGATGAGTGGAGCACAAAAGGAAGGAATACGCAGGGAGCGGCTTGAGAGTATTGTAAGCTATGTAAAACAGAACAGCCCTTATTATAAAAAACTTTATAAAAACGTTGCTGATAAATTCGAACTCTCTGATTTACCACCCACAAACAAGAAGGAGTTGATGGCACACTTCGATGAGTGGTCAACAGATCATTCTATAAGACTTTCGGATATTAATGATTTTATGAAAGATCTCGATAACATTGGACGCAAATTCAGAGGAGAGTATCTTGTCTTTACAACAAGCGGATCCACGGGCAATCCACTGGTCATGCTTTGCGACAGAAACGCCAATAATGTAATGGGTGGAATAAACACGACACGTGCCTTTGCAAGAAAACAAGATTTAAAATCACTCATTAAGGCAGGAAACAAGACGATTGGAGTATTTGCGACAGGTGGTTTTTATCTGGCAAACAGTTCTGTACGATCAAGATTACTTTCTATGCCTTGGAAGAAAAAGCAGATGGCCGTCACGAGTGCATTGCTGCCGATATCTCAAATGGTTGATGAGCTGAATGCCTTTCAACCTGCGATGCTTGGTGGATACCCGACTGTTTTGGAACTTCTTGTTGATGAACAGAAAAGCGGACGTCTACATATAAAGCCTGTGATCATTATGACAGGCGGAGAGTATTTAAGTGATACACTGCGTGAAAAACTCTCGGAAACGTTTCAATGCTACGTTCAGACGAATTATTCCTGTACTGAGGGCGGTACGATTGCATGTGAATGCTCAGAACGGCATTTCCATGTCAATGACGATTGGGTGATAGTTGAACCTGTCGACAAAGATAATAAACCGGTACCCGATGGTGTACAGTCCGACAAAATTCTGCTGACAAATCTCTATAATTATACACAGCCCTTCATTCGTTATGAGGTGACTGACCGTGTAGTAATGCATCATGAAGTCTGTGCATGTGGTAATCCATCGCCTTGGATGACTCTTGAGGGGCGTGTAGATGATATTATCACTTTTATGGAAGACGGGAAAGAAATAAAAATTGCTCCGCTCGCCATTTATGCAGTACTGAAGGAGATCCATGAAATACAAAGATTCCAGATCGTTGCCTATGAGGATAATAAACTGGAATTAAGAATAGATCAGCGCAACGGACACAGTAAAGCAGCGGTATTTGAATCAGCCTGCAGTGCATTAAGAACATTCCTTGCCTCACACGGAATTCATCATGCAGAGATTTCTTTGTCTTCAGAGGAGCCAAAACAGCATCCCCAAAGTGGTAAGTTCAAACATGTTATACAAGGGGACAGGTCCACTGTCACATTACAGTTCATCACTTGATCCCCGGCTGTAACTTGGCATTAAAGGTGGTAAATGTTATAATAAGTGCATCAAAAATGGGACGATGGAACTGTCCCCTGTCCCAAGGAGGATACTATGAATTATCATGTTAAAAAGACTGGAAGCAATTTAAACACCGGAACAGAGAACCAGCCTTTTTTGACTATCAGTAAGGCTGCTTATGTCGCAAAACCGGGAGATATTATTACTGTACATGAAGGAATTTACCGCGAATGGGTAAGCCCTAAATGCGGCGGAACTTCTGCACAGCGGATAACCTACCAGGCGGCTGAGGGCGAGAATGTTACTATTACGGGCTCTGAGGTCATCACAGAATGGGATAAGGACGGGGACATATGGAAAACGGTTATTGACAACAAGTTTTTTGGCGATTTTAACCCATACAGTGAAGCGTTGTTCGGGGACTGGCTTTTTACAAGAGACAGGGTTTTTCATCTTGGTGACGTTTATCTGGATGGACACTCCATGTACGAGGCGGTATCCGTTGAAGCGGTACGCAATCCGAAAAAGTCACAGACTTCGCTTGAACCGGAGTTTTCAGTATATGTGTGGTATGCTGAAGTTGATGATCATAATACTACTATTTATGCTAACTTTCAGGGAGAAGACCCGACAAAAGGAAGCGTTGAGATAAATGTGCGCCGTTTCTGCTTCTGGCCTGATAATCCAGGCCGCAATTACATAACAGTTCGCGGCTTTACAATGAAACAGGCTGCTACTCAGTGGGCGCCGCCGACCGCTTTGCAGGAAGGCCTTATCGGGCCTCACTGGAGCAAGGGCTGGATGATTGAAAACAATACCATAAGCGATTCCCGGTGCAGCGGCATTAGCCTTGGTAAAGAGGAGAGCACCGGTCAAAATGAATGGATGAATCTCATTACCAAAATGGGTCATCAGCGTGAGCAGGAGGTTATTTTCAGGGCAATCAACAATGGCTGGAACAAGGATAATATAGGAGGTCATATTGTTCGCGGCAATCATATATATAACTGCGGGCAGGCCGGCGTTGTCGGACATCTCGGGTGCGTCTTCAGCCTTGTTGAAAACAATCATATCCACCACATAAGGCATAAGAGAGAATTTGAGGGTGCGGAGGTTGGCGGGATCAAGCTCCATGCCGCAATAGATACAATCATCAGGAACAATGTGATCCACGACTCATTCAGGGGCATTTGGCTGGATTGGCAGGCACAGGGGACTCGTGTCTGCAACAATGTAGTATTTGGAAACGACAGCGAAGATATATTGATTGAAGTCAGCCATGGGCCTACTATGCTCGATCATAATATCCTGCTTTCCAGTCATTCGTTCAAAACGCTCAGCCACAGCTGCGCGCTTGTTCATAACCTCATTGCCGGAACAATATCCACCAATAAGGAATTGAACAGGCACACGCCCTACCACGTACCTCACAGCACCTCAGTCGCCGGAATGGACAGATTTACAGGTGGTGACGACCGCTATTACAATAATGTTTTCATCCGCGAGAAGGGTGATACACGCTCGGATGAGCCTTATATGGAAAGCTTTTTTGGTAACGATATCTTAAAGCCCGAAGATATAACGCCGTTTTCAGGTGCATTTTTGTCATATCCGGTTGGAACAGCTGTTTACAATAATTGTCCCGGGCCGGATGAGGAGAAGCCATGGGAAAAGATCCGGAGAATGTTTGCAGGTGAAATCAAAGAAGGCGAGGAGGCGAAGCCTTCATACGCGAGCCTTTCCAACCCCGCTCCTCTTGCTGTTTATATTGAAAACAATGTTTACTTCAATAAAGCGATCGCATATAAAAAGGAAAAGGGAGCGAAATTGTACGAAGACACAGGCATTGAATATACAATTGACAGGGAAAATAAAAAGGTTGTTATCGATATAACAAACCCTGAAATGCTTACCGAAAATGCAGCTGATATTATCACCACTGAGAAACTCGGGTCCGGTTTCCAAAGCGAGCAGCTTTTCGAGAAGCCGGATGGAACACCCTACTGTTTTGATACTGACTTCTTTGGAGAGCCGCGTGGGAACAGTGCTGTTCCCGGGCCATTCCAGGTAACGGGCAGGCAAACGTTCGAGTTTTAATTTAAAGAATCAAGGGGGACGGGGGTTTTTGATTATCGATTAGCTAGCTAATCGATAATCAAAAACCCCCGTCCCCCTTGATTCTCGTTTATTTTACTTCTTCAACACGGACATTCTTTATATGTACTGTTGCAACCGAGCCCCTGTGGCCAAGATTGAACTCCAGCCTGCCGTTAGGGTCATCTTTTTCAGTTATTTCAAATTCATAGGTGTAGGTTTTCCAGTCCTTCGACAGAGTCAGTGTTGTATCCGGAAGATAACGTATCCAACCGTTGTCAGGAGCCGATACACATACGATAATATCTCTTGCTTCATCGGCGTATGCATCGAAACTGGCTTTATATGTCTTACCCTTCATCATTGGGATTTGGGGATGCACTAGCTGAACAGCGTAATCAACAGGGCCTTCATTAGTAGAAGTAATTGTCATCATTCCGTCCTTGATTTCCGCAGCACCTTTTCCGCCCTGGAACAGCAGGAACTTCCAATATACATCGTCCGTCAGATCTTCTGCTTCAGCGAAATCTCCGTTATGTATATAGTTTCCGTCTTCAAGCGGTTCGGCAAACACCTTTTTCGGTTTCTGAACATTTGTGTCGTATGACGGCTTCTGATATACCCTTACATAATCGACCATGAACTCTGCTTTGTCAAAGCTAGTCGATGCATCGGGATTGCCTGGCCATGTGCCGCCAACTGCAAGATTGAGCTGTACGAAGAACGGTTGATTGAACGGAGCAGGATAAGGCTTTTCATCCTCGCCATCTACTGCAGTAAACCAGTCATTAACGGTATTATAAAGATTCCCGTCAATGTAGAACCTCATTTCTCCCGGTTCCCACTCGACGGAGAACTCATGGGAATCACTTGAGTATGTGCCATTTTTCAAAACATATGTACCCTGCTGCTGGGCATGGGGCTCGCCATAATGAATGGTCCCATACGCGGTATCCGTTTGATTACCGAGCACCTCCATGATGTCGATCTCGCCGCATTTAGGCCATTGCCCGTAAAAGCTTTCGTCCTTTGGCATCATCCATATTGCCGGCCAAAGGCCTTTCCCCTCAGGCACCTTTGCACTGACAACAACCTTGCCGTACATGAAATCCTTCTTGTTCTGGGAAGTGATCTTACCTGATGTGTAGTAATCCTTTCCGCCGGCGTCTGTAGTTTTAATTGCTTTAATGACAAGCTGTCCATCCTTTATGAAGACATTTTCTTCGGAAGTAGTATACTCCTGCAGTTCATTATTTGTCCAACCGGGTTGATGCGGCTCGTAGTTCCAGATGCCGGTATCAAGACTGCTGCCGTCGAATTCATCATTCCACAGCAGGGTATATCCGTCATACTGGGGAATTGCTGCCGGAGCGGTTGACTCAACGGGAGCAGCCGGTTCAACGGGAGTAGCCGGTTCAGCAGATGAGTCTGCAGGAGAAGCACTCTCTGCCGGTGCGATTTCGCTGACTGCAGCCTGTTCAGTAGTATTGCCGCAGCCCGTAGCGCTGCCGAGCAATAAAAGCGCAGAAACCAGTAAACACAAGTATCTCTTCATTTTCATAATGGGAATCCTCCTTTTATGGTTAGTTAGAGCAATTTAATGAGCTTATCCAGAATTTCGGAATAGTGTTCATCTGTTATGCCGAAATCCTTTCCTTTGTAATTCCATGCAGCGCGCGATATTCCGTATTCTACAAAAACGCTGTTTATGTCTGAATACCAGTTCAATGCTGATGTAGGAGATGTTTTGTCAATTACTCCGTATTCTCCGCAGTATAAAGCAACATTGCGCTCTCCGGCAGCCCTGAGTGCATCGGCAAATGCTGCCCTGAAAAAGCTTTTATCGGTCTTTTCTGCTTGAATACTATTATATATTTCTCTGTTCTCGTCCGGAAGAAATTCCTCTGTTTCCCTGATGAATACATTTATTTCATTAGGATATTCTGTTGAAAAATCCGCCGGCATTTTATCTACCCAATATGCTGATTGATGTGTAAAAATAAGAGGCTCGTAAAAATGATAGGTATATACAACATTTTCATCATACGGAATATCAAGCTTGCTTACCCAATATACGCTGTTGTTTCTTACTCCGCCTACAATTATTTTTATGGCAGGAGCATGCTTTCTTATGACCGGGATGGTGCGTTTAATTATACCATTCCAGATATCCGCAACGTTCTCATCCACCACCTCATTTAGAAGTTCAAATGAGAGCCTGTTGTCATACATGCCGTAACGCCTCGCAAGTTCATCCCACAGTGAAACGAAGCTGTCCTGAAGCACTGGATTTCTAAAGAAATCGTCTACAGCTTCATCAAAAGTAAACCCGGCTGTCTTATGCAGGTCGAGAATCATATTCAGCCCATATTTCCCGCACCATTCAAAACAGCGGTCAATATATGCGAAGCCTTCTTCTATGAAGCTGCCGTTTTCTGCTCTGACAAGCTCGTAGTCAATGGGAAGCCTCACGTGGTCAAGTCCCCATTCCGAAATACGTTTGATGTCGTTTTCGGCAATAAATGAATCGTGATGCTCCCGGCTATGAGTGCACTGGGAGAGCCAACCTCCGAGATTTATACCTTTTTTATACCCGACAAATTCCTTGATGATAATCGCCCCCTTTATAACACTTCTGTTATAACACTAAAGTATCACTTTCATATTCCTAAATATATCGTTATTATTGCTTTTTTATTAAAATGATGACATGATTTAATTATGTGATTCAACAGGAGGATGCTGTTATGAATACAGATAAGGAACTGAGCTATCAAGAATTCATACTGCGTGAAAACAATTCTTTCCACACACCCTGCAATTCCGAATTTGCTTTTTATGTAGCTGTAAAAAATGGTGAAATCGATAAGGTTTCGCAGCTTTGCAAGGATGAGTTTTCAGATAAGAGAGGATTGGGAAAGCTATCCGATAATCCGCTGCAAAATGTGAAATATCATTTTGTGGTTACTGCAGCGCTTATTGCGAGATACTGTATCGAAGGCGGTATGGAGCATGAGGCGGCATACAGCCTGAGCGATGTATATATTCAGAGGGTTGACAAGTGTACTTTGATTAAACAGATCTCACAGCTTCATACTGAAATGTCGATGGATTATACCCAAAGGATGAAAAAGCTCCGGAAAAACCGTGTTTTTTCAAAGCAAATAGTAGAATGTATCGACTATATTTACAGCAATCTGCATAAAAAGATACTGATCACAGAATTAGCTCAATACACCGGACTTAATCCAAGCTACCTTTCAAGATTGTTTAAAAAAGAGACAGGCATTACTGTCAGTGAGTATATTCAAATCAAAAAAATCGAAACAGCAAAGAATATGCTTAAATATTCCAGCTATCTCACATCTCAAATCTCATCGATACTTGCCTTCCCGAATCAGAGCTATTTTATTGAAGTCTTTAGGAAAAGAACTGGCATGACTCCAAAAAAATACCAGGATATGAGGTGCCAGGCACCACAGTTAGACAGTTATTAAAGCGGGGGGGACGGGGGAGGAACCTGCCCCAGGTCCTCTTTCTAATGAAAAACAACCAAATGGGAAATAAAGGAAAAGTGGCATTCTGTATTGAATATCCCGGATATGAAGGTGAGGCTTTTTTGTAAGTAGCCGGTAGCTGGAAGATGGGGTATTGAATGTATAGACTATTCATTGCTGACAATGAACAGAGTGTTCTGGACTCAATCAAGACTATAATCGGCAAAAGCTTTACCGATGTGGTTGTGACCGGAACAGCGAGATCTGGGCGTGAAGCCATAGAAAAGGCTCAAACCTTAAAGCCTGATATCATTTTTATTGATATATTGATGCCTGGAATAAATGGTATTGAAGCAATAAGGTAAATAAGATCCAAGTTGAGCAATGTCATTTTTATTATCGTTTACAGTTAGATTTAGTGAAACAAAAAACAGCCTTTACCACAGATGATCCCGCTAATTCAGGTTCCGTATCGGAGTATCCCCATGCAAAGGAGAAGCTGCTGCTGGACAAAGTATCATATGGAGAGATAGATGCATGCATACAAGCCTTTAACCATATTTTTGACTGGCTGCTCAAGGAGTATCCATCATCACTTTGAAGCATTAGGACAAAGCTGCTGGAGCTGATGGTACTGATACACCGTCTGGGAAGCAATTGTATGATCAAGGATGACAAGTATTTTGAAATAGGCGATTATATCGAGGACTTTTTAGGTATCGATGACCTGGTAGAACTCAAGGTATGGTGCAGGGAAAGGATTGAGCATGTTTCACAGCGTATAGGCGATATGATGGATAAAAGAGTGAATGGATTTATTCTTAAAGCAATGAATTATATAAAGGTGAATTACAATAATGAAATTACCCTTGAGCATATTTCCAGGGAGGTGAATATTAGTCCTCATTACTTTAGTAAGCTCTTCAAGGATCAGGTGGGAGAAAGCTTCATCGAATATGTTACATCATTAAGAATTCAAAAATCAAAGGAGCTTCTGGCAGAAAATCAGCGGAGTATCAAGGAAATCTGCTTTGATATAGGTTATGGCGACCCCAACTACTTCAGCAGGATATTCAAAAGGGTTGTAGGTATAACCCCTACTGCGTACAAAGAGGTAGCCTGCTGTAGTGATAAAACCTATTTTTAACAATACAGTTATTAATGATGAGATATAGTACAAGGTATTTATAGGTAATTGTGAAACGATTCCAAAAACACAAACAAATGTTTCGCAAATAAGAGCAGGATGATCAGAACAAGCCACAACAGGGCTGCGGCATGAACATTTTAAACAGAATAACGACAAGATTATTGAAATACCCAGCAGACATGAGAAATACTTTTTCACAGTGTTATATCCTCCATAACCTAATTTGTTCTTGTCACGAGGGAGTTCTATTAACTGACGGTCGCCTAACAAATTAACAAATTTCCGTATGCTTAATTTTGAGGAATTTTAAGGTTCTGTGAACACCTTTTATGTTATATTTTGTAGTTCTTGTCCCCCTGTCCAACATCACTTTATTTTTCAATGAAATTTACGATTGCTTCCTTAACTTCCTCGCCGTGTCCGTCAATTGTGTGACCACCTGTTTCGAAGATAGCGGTTTCTGCCTTGATCCGGCTGAGCGTCTTTTCAATAAGCTCATATTGCGCCATAGGATCATCCTTTGCATGTACAATCAGTATCGGCATTTTGAGTTTTTCGAGCGGATAATCCTCGTAATGCAGCGACATGTAGGTATTCGTGATTTTTGTATCCGCTATTACACCCTGCCTCCGGGGACTCACAGGGAGCATGGTTTCATATAATGTGCCACCGCTCACATTAGACCCCATCATAGAGTTAAAAACAAAACCAAAGTACTTCATGGAAAACCACATGGGGAAATCATTAACCAACAAGTCGGGAGGCCCCATCATGCCTAACTTTTTGATTTCTTCCGGGGTTCTTTTCTGATCAGGCACACCTGATGATAAAAGAATCAATCCCTTTACTCTGTCGGGATAATCAAGGGCGAACCGAAGCCCAGCAGTACCCCCGGCAGAGGTTGTGAGGATATAGGTCTGTTTGATGCCCAGCTCGTCAAGTAATTCCTCAAATACCCTGGCTTGATTTTCAGGCGTTGGATTTTCCGGTAGATCAGAACCTGGATATCCAAACCGGGAAATGGATATTTTCCTGTAATTTTCTCCTGCAACCTGATTTAAGCTGACAAGCCCCTGATCATATCCTCCAAAAATACCGTGTGAGATGAGAATTGCTTCGCCTTTTCCCTCATCGACATAAGCCATTGTGCCGAATTCTGTTTGAAGGGACTTAGCAAAATATAAATCTAATCGTTCATATGCCGCTTTAATATCACGGCGATATTGAACGGCGGTAATGCCGGAAAAAACAGCAACCAAAGCAAGCAAAAGATACAACCACATTTTTCTGCACCTCCATAAGGATATTGATTTATTCATCCTTTGACAGCTCCTTTTTTACATATATTTCTGAGAACGAGTAGACCAATTGATGTGTCAAGCATTTTAGGTTTTCCGGATCATATGTGCTATTATCATATTTGTTGATCAGGAGGAAAATTGGAGAATAAAAATGTAAAGCCATAATATCTGGATCAGTATCGATAAAATGACCTCTGCTGATTAACTCGCGGAACAAAGCAGTCTCCAGCTCCAGAACATTATCAATAAACATCTTTTGGTATAGCCGCTCAGCTTCAGGATTACTGTAGCGCTCGATACTAAGGAATCTTCTGTACTTCGAGACCATGCCGTCTTCCAGATAAAACGATAACATCGAGTAAAACATTTGGCTCAATGAATCGAGATCAATTTTGTCGTAGATGTCTGTCATTTTTTCATCAATAGGCACTGCGAGCCTGTTTCTTGCCTCGCTCATCCGAACTAATATATCCTGAAGTAGCATATCAAAAATTTCCTGTTTGCTTTTATAGTGTTTATAGAGCGAAGGTACCTTGATACCGACCGCATCGGCAATTTGAGCAACTGAAACACTTTGGTATCCGTATATTGCGAATAGATTCAATGCTTCTGCTAAAATTATTTGTTTTGTATTTCTTTTTCCCATAACACCTATCTCTTTTCTTAGCCATCGACTACGTCTTAGTTAACGATTGAATTTTAACTAGTGATTACTAGCTAAAATTATAGCTAGCGATTACTAGCCTGTCAATAGAACTTCACAATTTTGCTCAAATTCTCAACTAGGGGCCACATTTGTAGCTCATACCTCAACTTTTTGCTCAAATTTCCAATTAGAGGCTATATTTTGATGAAGCCTTATTAACTTTTTTCCATATTCAGTAAACATAAACAAGATATCATAGCCTTATGTCAATCAGAAGTGCCATTAAGTTGGACTTTAGTTGGAAATTTGAGCATTTTCTGAAGTCCTGAGGTAAGATCTATTGAAAGTGTGGTTAGCGATTTGATTTTGCCGTATAGTATATCTAAATTGCATTTCTCCTAGCTGTATTTTATATAGTTGTATTTTTCGTTATAATAAATTCAGATCAATAAAGCGGAGGCATTTGTTATGGAAGAATTGAAAGGCAAGCATGTTGTTATTAGCGATAAGGAGCTGCACAGAAGGGAAGAGGAAAATCGGGACTATCTTATGAAGCTTACCAGTGACAATCTTCTATTCAATTTCAGGCTTGAAGCCGGGAGATTTTCTGGGAGAGGTATTCCGGAGGATGCGCATACTGGTTGGGAGTCACCTGTCTGCCAGATCAGAGGACATTTTCTTGGCCATTGGCTTTCCGCAGCGGCAATTCATTATTATGAAACCGGAGATATGGAACTGAAGGCAAAAGCCGATCGCATCATAGACGAGCTCGCTGAATGCCAGAAGGATAACGGAGGACAGTGGACAGCACCGATCCCGGAAAAGTATCTTTATTGGATCGCAAAAGGGAAACCCATTTGGGCGCCTCAGTATAATACTCACAAGCTGTTTATGGGCCTTGTGGACATGTTTTATTATGCAGAAAACGAGAAGGCGTTAGAAATAGCTGATCACTTTGCTGATTGGTTTCTCGATTGGAGCAGCAGGTATACCAGAGAGGAATTCGATGACATACTTGACGTAGAGACCGGTGGAATGCTTGAGGTATGGGCTGATTTACTTCAGATAACAGGGAAAGAAAAGTATAGAACACTGCTGGGACGTTATTATAGAGGCAGACTTTTCGGACCGCTTCTTGAGGGCAAAGATGTACTGACGAACATGCATGCAAATACAACTATTCCTGAAGTTCTTGGCTGTGCAAAAGCGTATGAGGTAACCGGAGAAAAATCATGGCTGGATATTGTTAAAGCATACTGGAAATGCGCTGTGACAGACAGAGGCTGTCTTGTGACAGGAGGCCAGACATCGGGAGAGATCTGGATGCCGAAATTGAACTTCAAGAACCGTCTTGGAGATAAGAACCAGGAGCATTGTACAGTATACAATATGATGCGCCTGGCGGAGTTTTTGTTCAGGCAGACAACTGATCCCGGATATCTGCAATATATGGAGTATAACCTGTATAACGGCTTAATGGCGCAGGCTTACTATCAGGAATACTACCTTACAGGCCGCAGACACAACTATCCTGAAAAAGGGCTGCTTACATACTTTCTTCCCATGAAGGCAGGATTATGCAAAGACTGGAGTAAGGAGACGGATAGCTTTTTCTGCTGCCATGGGACTATGGTTCAGGCAAACGCTGCTTTAAATAGAGGTATTTACTATCAGGAAGGCAGTAATATTTACATATGTCAGTACTTCGCCTCCGAGCTTAGAACAAAAATAGCAGAAGATGAAGTTCACATCATCCAGGTACAGGACTACATGAGCGGTAGTCTGCTGGACTCCTCAAATACGGCGGGATACCAGGAAGTCAATGGAGTGGCTGCCCTTCATGAGAGTATTCCTCATTGCAGAAAATATGATTTTGTGGTACGCAAATCTCAATCAAAAGATTTTTCATTAAATTTGAGGATTCCAGACTGGATCGAATCGGAGGCAAGTATTTTTGTAAATGACCATCTTCATGGAAAAACGTCAGACAGCAGTACTTTTTATCAGGTGCAGCGGCAATGGAGCGAAGGTGATAAGGTCAGCATAATGCTGCCTGTCGGAATAAAGTTTGTTACGCTTCCCGACGATGAAAGTATTTGTGCATTCCGGTATGGACCTGAAGTTCTGGCTGGGGTCTGTGAGTCGGAAAGGATTTTACATGTCAACAAGGAGGATATCACCTCTGAAATTGAAATGGAAAATGAGCGTCAATGGGGAGAATGGCGTTACTTCTTCAAAACGGTCAATCAGGATCCATGTATTCAGCTCAGGAGAATCAGGGACATCGGGTATGAGCCATTTCAGATATATTTCAAGGTGAAGAATGAATGATGTGAACAATTACATTGTATTTGTTACTGATTTTGCCGCGAGGGCCGAATCAGGTTCAAGTGACATATTTTTTTCGGTATCTAGTAAAGGAATTTTGCGAATTTTGTCGAATTACTTATTAATAAATCATAGTTGAGTATCAAATTCAAGTCTAGATATGTTTGTAAGCCTTTGGACAGCATTATCGCAAAATTGCGATTGTATCGGCAAAAAGGGGGAGCGTTAATATGTTATTTAATTTTAAAAGGCTTTCTAATTCTTTTGTTATTCCTATTACCCTATCGATCGTTGTTTTGTTGTCAATTTCTACAATTATTACTACTAGCACCGAAAAATCAGTACAAAAAACAAATTTAGAACAAACATCTGCCAGCTTGTTGAGGCTTGGAGAATTGTCAATAATCGACCCATTATGGAATTTTAATGATTCTGGAATAGTAACTATTGGCGACGCATTAATGGAAAATAATATTATTTCTTCTGTTCATATCAAATATGATACTGGGGATGAAGTATATTCAAAAGATAAAAGTGGTGTGGCATATGAAAAAAAATATCTTCTTCCTGCAATAAGTCAGAAGGTATCAAAAGATGGAAAGATAGTAGGCGAAATTGAATTAACATGTACTTCTTATTATTCAAATATGTTGATTAACAACAAAATTTTAAGTAATGCAATCTTAACATTATTCATTATTCTTTTAATTTATATTATTGTTATAGTAATCTCCAGGTCAATTGTTAAATCCATTAACAATATTATAAGTATTATGAAAGAAGTGAAAAATGGTAATCTTAGTAAAACTGTAAAGGTAACTTCTAAAAATGAAATAGGAGTTCTTTGTTTACAAACTAATGAAATGATTAATTCATTAGCAATCTTGGCTTCTCAGGTACAGACTACATCAAGAGAGCTGTTTTCTTCATCTGAAGATTTATTAACGACTTCTGATAAAGGAACTCAAATAACCGAAGCAACTTCATTGGCAATAAGCAATATTGCCAATGGAGCTGTGGAGCAAGCCAATAGAGTAAGTGATGGTGCAATAAAGGTTAAAGAATTATCTGACAGTATAGAAAGTGTTATAAATTCTTCAAACATATTGGCAAACGAAATAAAAGCTACAGAGAACCATCAAATTAACGGTACTGCTGTTATTTCCAGTCTGTTGGATAAAACTGAGAGGAATGCTATTGCATCAGAAAATATTTTTAAAGCTATAATCGAGTCAAATAAAGGTGTTGAAAAAATAAATCTGATTACGCAGGCGATATCAGCTATAGCAGAGCAAACAAACCTTTTGGCGCTCAATGCTGCCATAGAAGCTGCTAGAGCAGGTGAGACAGGAAAAGGATTTGCAGTAGTAGCTGATGAGATCCGAAAATTGGCTGAGCAATCATCGAAATCCGTAAGGGAAATCAACGCATTAATTATCGATATTTTAAGTAAGTCCGAAAAGACAGTTGATATCGTCAAGGACATAGATAGTATAACTAAATCCCAGTCAGATTCCGTAATTCAAACAAATGGGCTGTTCAAAAAAATATCAGAGTCTGTTTTGAAGACTAAAGAACAGTTAAATGAGGTATTTGAATTATGTGAAGATATGAATGACAAGAAAAATGAAATAATTAATATGATAAATGACCTTTCAGCCGTATCTGAAGAAACTGCGGCCACAACGCAGGAAATCACTGCCGGGGTAGAGGAACAGATAGGGATGATGGTGAAGATACGTGATGCAAGCCAGAAATTGTCCTCAACTGCTAAAGAGCTTAATGAGGTCTCAAATCAATACGTTCTTAATTAAATGGACCAATTTTCACAAGATTTTTACCAACCTCTGGCTGGTAGAATAAAACAACAACTACTATTATAAGGAGGGTCAGTAATATGAAGAATAAGTTGATACTCTTATTAGTTCTAAGTATGCTGGTAGTTTTTTCAGGGTGTACAAGCAATAAAGAAATAGAAGGTGCAGATGATAATGTAGAACAAGCCGTTGAATCGACAGAGGCAGATGACCAGCAAAGCAAGGATGACCAAAATCAGCAGGATACTAGTAGTCAATCAAAGGATTTGATAGCAAGTCTGCCGGTTTTACCGGGCGGGTTGGTTGAATCGCCTGAAAAGGGATATTATGTTGATCTCATAAAGGCACTCGATGAGCTTTATACTGACGGAAACATAACAATAGTTGTAAACCCAATTGCACGTGCGCAAGAAATACTGTCTGATAATCAAGCTGATTTCTATTTTCCAAAGGTTATGTCCGAGTATACGGATGTCTCAAAATTGCCTTATAAAGTAGTTTCTAAGCCGGTAGGTCTCAATGTATTTGTTCTTTATTCCCATGTTGATAAGAAACTCACAAAGGAAGATCTTGATAAGGCTCTGGAGAATGGAGGAGAGTTTCCGTATAAGCTCGAGTCCTCACCAAGTTTAAAAGAAGGCTTTAGATACCCATATACCGTATCAAATAACGTAGAGGAATCGGTTAAAAAAGTAGATGCAGGAAGAATAGATGGTTATATTTGGGCGCAAGAGGATGTTGATTCATTCTTAAATAACGCAAAAATGAAGAATATTTACAGAAGCCACTTCTATGATTTTAGTGATGCCATACGTCTTGCAAACAGTGATAAGAGTGAAGAAATTGACAAAGCGTTGACGAAATGCATTGAGGAACTGGAAGCATCGGGCAAGCTTGGCGAAATATATAGCAAAATACACTTACCATATAAAGAATGGCAGCCATCAGAAATGGGCTGGTAAAGAATCACTTTCGTGGCAAAAGTACCCTGATCCTTGTATAGAATTCAAATAGTAATATCACTAAATTTGCCGCGAGGACCAGACCAGGTCCAAGCGGCATTTTCACTTTTAAGCCGGGCATAAAAAATTTTTGGAAAGTTTGTAAATAAGACTGTTGAACAGCAGGATAAACGTATTGTTATTCCCCCAAAGCCAAAAGCATCCGCACTTAAATAAGGTGAAAAGCTTCTAAAGGGAGATGGGCCAATCATTATATAACGATAAATGCGTGATGAACTGAAAAGTCCATGACAAGCGAGGCACGGTGTTCAGTATCAGCACGCATTTGACCGATTTAGTCCATAACTAGTTTTTCAACCAGCAGAGGTATTTTATCTGTAGCAGTTTCTATTGCGCTTTGGCGCTCATTTTCTGTTGTTCCCGTGCCGTCTACCAACAGTTCGTCAAAGCTATTGATACCAATAAATTTCATGATATCGTGAACATAGTTAAGGCCTTTTGAAAGGGATGGTTTTAGTAACCATGGTATATTTGCACCGGAGGACTGAACATAAATAAATGTTCTTGGCTTATCATCCATAAGGCCATAAGGCTTGTTGTTTTCAAATGAGATTGTCATTCCTGACTGGATAATACAATCCAGATATTCCTTTACAGGAGCGGGGAACGACAAACTCCACATTGGAGCTGCCAGAACATAGATGTCGGCTGCCTTGAACTGCATACACAGCTGTTCAACTTTAGCAACCTCTTTCTGTTCCTCTGTGGAAAGCTTGCTTCTGGCATCTGAATTGACAATTGCACTTCTGCTTTCAAAATAGCAGCCTTTCAGCTGTGGGATATGGTTTTCGTACAGATTTAATTCCTCCAGCTCCAAATCCTGTACTTTTTTAAGGATCTCATTGACTAATCTTCTGCTAACTGTTCTACTTGAAGACTGTTCCTCGGCCTTTGAGTTTGCAATAATATAAAGTATTTTTTTCATACATTCACCTTCTGCTTGAGTTTTTCACTAAAGCTATTATGTATCTTTCCAACACTTATTATTCTTGCTTGACTGGCATTGCCTACAGACCTACCGAAGGTGTAGATAAGGACGGAACATAACATCGGTTTCGTTACTGCTCTGAGTATTAATACCGATTTCTTGCAGCTTTGAAATAATCTCTGCCAATATGTTCTGTTTCACAAAATTACCCCCTGTATGATAAAATTATAGCATATTTTTTTACAAAAAATCACCTTTTTCTGCATTGTTATGTACGGTTATTCGTTCCTAATGATTCTTAGTATTTTGTCATGGATTATTTTAATATCAATAAATTCCAGATACGAAGATTGGAAAATTCAGGCTGATAATAAATTACCGACATTTGATAATAATCTCTATTTTGGATTGCCATAACACAGTGTAAAATTTCATTAATAAATTATTAATGGAGGAATGGTTATGGCAAAAAAGTCAATCGTGTTGGTATTAGTACTGGCAATGCTGGCAACTCTCTTCGTAGGTTGCGGCTCAGCGAATTCAGGCTCAGGCGCTAAGCTCGTTGGTGTAACAATGCCGACAAAATCGCTCCAGAGATGGAATGAAGACGGCGCAAACGTTAAAGCTGCACTTGAAGCAAAGGGTTACAAAGTTGATTTGCAGTATGCCGACAACAAGCAGGATACTCAGAATAGCCAGATCGAGAACCAGATCACTATGGGATGTGATGTCCTTGTAGTCGCTTCAATCGATGGCGGTGCTCTGGGCGGAGTTCTTCAACAGGCAAAGGCAAAAAAAATACCTGTAATAGCTTATGACAGACTTATAACAAACACTGATAAGTGCGATTATTATGCCACATTCGACAACTACGGCGTTGGTAAGATGCAGGGCGAGTTCATAGTCAGCGCTCTTAAGCTTGACAAAGGCGAAAAGGGCCCGTTCTCAATGGAATGCTTTGGTGGAGACCCGGGCGACAACAACGCAAAACTGTTTAACCAGGGTGCAATGGATGTTCTGCAACCATACATAGACAGCGGCGTGCTCGTGATCAAATCCGAACAGACAGTATTCCCTGATCAGATCGCTATCACCAACTGGGAGTCCAAAGGCGCTCAGGACAGGATGGATAACCTTCTGACTGCTTATTATGCAGACAAAAACATCGATGTAGTCCTCTCACCGAATGACAGCCTTGCACAGGGTATCGTAGCATCCCTGAAGTCAGCAGGATACGGTTCAGCTTCCAAGCCCTTCCCGGTACTTACTGGACAAGACTGTGACAAGATCAACGTTGGTCAGATCATCCGTGGTGAGCAATCAATGTCCATATTCAAGGATACAAGGGTTCTCGCAGATCAGGTCATCGCTATGACAGATGCTATACTTGCAGGACAGACAGTTCCTACAAATGGCAGCTATAACAACGGAGTGATCGATGTCCCTTCATACAACTGCGAAATCAAGTTCGCTAACAAGGACAACTGGAAAGCAGTTCTCGTCGATACTAAGTATTATCAGTTATCTGATATACCAGACGCAAAGTAAAATCGATACAATGATATAGAGATGGCGGCAGCATGGCTGCCGCCATTTTTAATACGTGAGACATGAAATAAAAGCTTAATTATTGCGAGGCAATGACCGCCTCGTTAAAACGCTGCTGAGGTAATAGGATTTTTCTGTAACCGGAGAATTCATATTGAACCGAAGCGTTATAAAGGAGCAGACAATGTCGGAGTATATCCTTGAAATGGAAAATATAACAAAAGAGTTCCCTGGCGTCAAAGCTCTGAACGATGTTACCTTTAAAGTGAGAAAGGGAGAAATACATGCTCTGGTTGGCGAAAATGGAGCCGGTAAGTCTACACTGATGAATGTCCTGAGCGGTATATATCCCCACGGCTCCTATACCGGTAAAATAATTTACAAGGGAACGGAATGCAAGTTTAAAAAAATACGCGACAGCGAAGAGGCAGGAATTGCCATAATCCATCAAGAGCTCGCACTCAGCCCTTTCATGACGATCGCAGAGAACATTTTTTTGGGAAATGAAAGAGCGAAGAACGGTGTAATAAACTGGGATGAAACTAATAAAGAAGCAATTGGCCTAATGAAGAAAGTAGGCCTTAATGAAAAGTATTCTACGCAGATAAAGAATATTGGCGTAGGTAAACAGCAGCTTGTTGAGATAGCGAAGGCACTTTCAAAAAACTGCGAACTGCTTATATTGGATGAGCCGACAGCGGCTCTTAACGATGACGATTCCGATCATCTTCTCGAGCTTCTGAAGACGCTTAATAAAGAGCATGGTCTGACGTGTATAATGATTTCACATAAGCTTCATGAAGTCATAAAGATCGCGAACAGCATCACCGTCTTAAGAGATGGAAAGACAATAGAGACGTTGGACAATACTGAGCATGTCAGTGAAGGCCGGATAATAAAAGGGATGGTTGGCCGCGAACTTACTGACCGTTTTCCGAAGCATACGCCAAAGGTTGGTGAGATAGGCTTTGAAATCAAGGACTGGGTTGTACATGACCCTCTTGATGAGGAAAGAGTTATCATTAACAATGTCAATATGCGCTTTAGAAAGGGCGAGATTGTCGGACTTGCCGGCCTTATGGGCGCAGGAAGGACAGAGCTTGCAATGAGTGTGTTTGGCAGGGCATACGGCAGAAAGATAAGCGGGAAGCTTATCAAGGATGGCAAGGAGATAACGCTCAACAACATCGAGCAGGCAATAGCCAATGGAATAGCCTATGTTACCGAAGACAGGAAGACAGCAGGACTGGTGCATATACAGGACATTGGAAAGAACATAACCCTGGCTAACCTGAAAGCAATTACAAAAGGCTTTGTTGTAAATGAAGATGAGGAAATGATAGTAGGTAATGATTACAAGGGACGGTTCAATATAAAGTGTTCAAGTATTTTTCAAAAGGCGGGCAATCTTTCGGGAGGAAACCAGCAGAAGGTAGTGTTAAGTAAATGGATATTCGCCTCCCCCGATGTGCTGATACTCGACGAACCTACGAGAGGAATCGACGTTGGTGCGAAGTATGAGATATACAAGATAATTTTACAATTGGCGGAGTCTGGTAAATGCGTCATCATGATTTCCTCGGAGCTGCCTGAAATATTGGGAATTACTGACCGCTTGTACATAATCAACGAGGGATGTGTAGTGGGTGAAATGAAGACGAGCGAGGCGAGCCAAGAGGAAATAATGTCTATAATAATTAGAAGTTCAGCTGGGCGATAGGGGGAATATATATGAACAGCGTAAAGGAATTTTTGAACCGCAACATACGGCAATATGGAATGATTTTTGCCCTGGTCGTTATTATGATATTTTTTGGGGTCTTAACCGGCGGCAAACTCATCTGGCCAAGAAACGTATCGATGCTGGTGAGACAGAATGCATATGTGCTGATACTAGCCATAGGAATGATGTTTTGTATATTGACAGGTGGTAACGTTGACCTTTCGGTCGGCTCGCTGGTCGCTCTTGTAAGCGCTATGTCGGGTCTAATGGCGTACACTGCTGGTCTTCCATCCTGGCTGGCAATAATTTTCAGCCTTATAACAGGCTTACTGGCAGGTGTGTGGCAAGGCTTTTGGATAGCTTACGTCAAGGTGCCGCCATTTATAACAACGTTGGCAGGCATGCTTGTTTTCCGAGGACTTAATAACATTATTCTAAATGGTCAGACATTACCTCTTTCTGATCTGTATGTAACTATCGGAACAGGTTCGGTACCCGATTTTGCTCCGAATACCGCACGCGATTTTCTGCGGATCGGCGATTTGCTGCAGCTGCAAAATAAGCCTGAGTTTTTGAATATGACAATGCTTACTGTAGGTCTTGCGCTATCTATCATTTACGTATTGGTTGTACTTTTAAGCAGGAAAAGCAAGAAGGCGCGTGGATATGAAGTAGCGACCATGAAGTCTGTAATCATAAAGGTTGTTGCATTCTTCATAATTATTAATATTTTCACTTACTGGCTTGCGATGGATGAAGGCTTGCCCATAATGCTGATATTATTGGCTGCCTTATACGCAATTTATACGTTTATAGCTACTAAGACTATACCTGGACGCCATATATACGCCATTGGAGGAAATATTAAAGCAGCGGAGCTTTCCGGTGTCAACACTAAAAAGATGATGTTCCTCGTTTATTCCAACATGGGACTTTTAGCAGGTGTTGCAGGCATAGTTACTGCCGGAAGATTGATGGCTGCTTCACCTAATGTTGGATCAAACTTTGAGCTTGATGCTATAGGCGCATGCTTTATAGGTGGCGCTTCCGCATACGGAGGCGTTGGTACGATATGGGGAGCTGTCATAGGCGCGTTCATTATGGGCGTTATGAACAACGGTATGTCCATTATGGGCTGGGATGTATTTTTGCAGTCTGTTGCAAAAGGTCTCGTTGTATTGCTCGCCGTTGCATTTGACATGTACTCTAAATCAAAGTCCAGACTAGGCTAGAATAAAGCAAGAGGTGTTTTTGGGGAGTTGTCGCAGCAGCTATTTAGAATAGCTTTTGTACAACTCCTTTTTATTTGTTTATTAGCTGTATATTTTAAAGATACCTTATATGTTATAATGTAAGATAATTAAAACAAGGCTGTTAATAGAAGCCTGGACGGGGTAACAAAATGAAATGGCTGTATAAAATATCATTAGCCCTTCTATTTGCTACTGTGCTTATATCTGCAGCAATGGCTGCGTATTATTTCAGCATGGTTAATAAAGCCTATGACATAGATGCTACAAATGTATTTAGCGAGGATCCTAAATACCATTTTTCATTGATAATAAATTCCGGGGATGATGAATATTGGCAGAGCTTTAAAGAAGGTGTATTCGAAGCGGGAAAAGTACACAACGTCGCAATAGAATACAACCCGATCTCCGACCCGGACAGTATTGATAAAACAATAGAGTATATCAATATTGCAAACAAATCCAGAGTTGACGGTATCATCGTAAACGGAGAGAATTCAACAGAGTATTCGGAGGCAATCAACTGCGCGGCCAAATCAGGAATCCATATTGTAGTAGGATTGGTCGAATCCGTAGACAGTAACAGGCTTTCATATGTAGGAAATAATTTTTATGATTATGGTGTAAAGGCTGCAAAGCTTATTTCTCAGGCATCAGTTAAGAGTATGCCGACAAATCTGGCGGTGATCCTATCGAATACCAGACAAAATGAGACCGATAAGACTGTAATGTCACAGAGCGATATAATGATGAGTGGCATGGCAAGTGTGATCGAAAGTGAAAATAAGATAAATTTGCTGTGCACGATGTACAGAAACAGTGAACTGCTCGGAGCCGAAGATCTAACGAGAGACATATTGACGCAGCACCCTGATGTCGATGTAATATTCTGTACAAACGCAAAGGACACGGCCGCAGCTGCGCGCGTGATCGTAGAGCGTAACATGGTAGGTGATGTTGTAATTGTCGGTACTGGTATAACGGATGAGATCAAGTATTATATCAGAAAAGGCATTATATTCGGTGTACTGGACAGGAATGGATACAATGCTGGGTATAAGAGTGTAGAGATATTGTGCGGAAGTGTGGGGGATTCATTTCAATCGAGTTATATAAATATTCCTACAGATATATATACAGCTATAAATATTGATCAAAAGTAAAGGCGCGGCAGAGGTAAATCAAATATGAAAAAATTTTGGAAGAGGATGTTCAACAGCATAAGCTCCAGGATTATTGCAGTTTTTGTTCTGACGATGATACTAGCCAGTGCTACGAGCATATCTATTCTTGGATTATCAAGCAACATTATTGAAAAAATGGATGATATGTTTGCCGCCAATGTTGAAATTGAAAAGTTCCTTAGTGATATGTCTAATGTAAATACTAATCTGACCAATTATCTTGTAACCTCTGATTCGGACAGTTTGCTCAACTATTACAGATACAAGGATATTTTTAATGAAAAGGCGCAGAGCATGTTCTACGAATTGCATGGGATATACAGTCAGAACGATCTGATTTATAAGGATATCGCATTCATGGTCGATTCGTATTTCAATGAGACGGAAGCAGCTGTAGAGGCCAAGAGAACGGATAATGCAGATGAGTATATTGCCAGGTATACCGAGGCAAATCAAATTGCCGGGTATATTCGGACATATACTGACCGCCTGAACTTGAACATTTTGAACACCAATACTTCCCTATATCTCGGCATGTCGGAGAACCTTAACAAGCTTCGAACGGCGAATATGGTACTCATCATTTCAGTATTATTGCTCAATGTGCTTATTATTTCCTACCTGACTATCAATATGACAAAACCGATAATAAAGCTTGCGCATTCAGCTGAGGAAATGTCCAAGGGCAATTTTGACGCAGATGATGTCGAAGTGTATTCACAGGACGAGCTTAGCATAATGGCAAATGCATTCAATGCGATGAAGCACAGCATAAGGAATTACATAAGAGAGCTTCATAACAAGGCTGACACCGAATCGCAACTATTAGAACAGCAGATAGAGAATTTAAGGATACAGTCATTGCTCGCGGATGCAGAAATGAAGGCACTTCAAATGCAGATAAATCCACATTTTCTTTTCAATACACTCAATGCCGGAGTCCAGCTTGCGATGATCGAAGGAGCAGACAGGACATCGACCTTCCTTGATAATATGGCAAAAATATTTAGATACAATGTTAAGAGCCTGGACAGAAAGGTAAGGATCAAAGACGAGATCGATACGATAAAGGCATATGAGGAGCTGTTTTTAGTACGTTTCGGCGATATTATGAGGTTTGAATACGACATTGATCAAAGCTTGCTTGATATTGAAGTTCCACCGCTGATAATCCAACCGCTGGTTGAGAATGCGATGATTCATGGAATTGGCAACATGGAGAAGGGCGGTATTATAAATATCTCTCTCGATAAAAGTGATACCGTGATCAGAATGGGGGTCCAGGACAATGGGGCTGGAATGGACGAGGAAACAAGGCAAAAGTTATTGAGAGGCCAGGGACTTGATGAAATATCCGGACATTTGACGACCGGGATAGGAATATACAATGTGGTGCAAAGGCTGAAGTTGTTTTTTAGCTGTGAGGATGTAATAGAGGTGATCAGCGCTCCGGGCACAGGTACAAAGGTGGTTTTAAAGATACCTTATGTTCCAAAGTCCGAGCAGGCTGATGATCCGGCATTATTAAGCGGCAATCGGACAGAAAACGGAGGTGTTTCTTTTGTATGACCTTATGGTATGTGATGATGAACAGATAATGATCGAATCTGTACGTCATATAGTTGAAAAAGAATTCAGCAACATACGGATTATTGAGACTGCAAGATCCGGGAGAGAAGCGATAGAAAAAACATTGATCACAAAACCGGATATCATATTGACGGATATAAAGATGCCTGGTATAAACGGCCTTGATGCTGTTAAAGAGATAAAAAAGGTACATAATGATGTAAAGATCATAATTGTTTCTGCCTACGAGTTTTTTGAATATGCAAAACAGGCAGTTGAGCTGGGAGTCAGTGAATATTTGATTAAACCTGTAAAAAAAGAAAGGTTTTTAGAAGCTTTACAAAGAATAATAGCCCAGCTCGATGATGAAAGACGTAAATACAGCTGGGAGCTGGAGGCTAAGGAGAGAATAGAGAAGATGCTGTCAGCTGTAGAGCATAGCTTTATTTATTCTTTACTTTTCAATCAGACAAAAAAAAGCGATATTACAATGTACAAGAGGGAATTCTTCAATATAGATAACGAAACGGGCTTCATTTTTGTAATGATGTTCAACAAGAAAGGCAAATATGGGGATTACGAAGCTCAATTGAAGGATAGCCTGGATATTCAGGAGATTTATGCTTTCTTTAAAGATAACCTGAAGTACAGGTGGAAGTGTATAGTTGGTCCTGTAATGTTGGACAGAGTCGTGGTTTATGTTGCCCAGGAGGTTGATGATCTGTATCAGCAGAGAGTGCAGTCAATATCTTTCATAGAGGATACTATGCATATGCTGGAGGAAAAGTACCAGATAGAATTCAAGGTTGGAATTGGCAGGACCTGTAATGACAAGGATATAATGATATCATACCAGGAAGCGTTAAGAGCGCTCAATTGCAATGAAGGCGTAAGGATAGTTCATATAGATGATATCGCTCCAAACATATACGATGTGGGATATGAAATCGTGGCGCAGGAACATAAACTTTTAATTGGCCTTGAAAATGGCGATGTGCAGAAATGCCTGACAGTTTTGTCTGATATCTTCCGGAAATACCCAAATTTTTTAGAGCAGGAGAACATCCATTACAGAATTATTGAAATGATGGCGGCGGTCAGAAGGGTCGCTACGGAAAACGGAGTCCACGATAGTATAGAGCCTGGATACCTAATAAAAAAGATTCTATGCTGCAAGTCCAGTGAAGAGCTTGAACAGGTTTGTACAGAGGAGATAAGAAATATAGCCTGTGAAATAAGCGCCAGAAAGAAAAGTAACATCGGAAAAATAGTTGAAAAGACTAATGTGCTTATAAGCGAAAGGTTCCACCAGGATTTGAATCTGGATGATATTTCTAAGGAGTTACATATCAGCCCTCAGTATTTAAGCCGGCTGTATAAAAACGAAACAGGGGAGAATTTTATCGACAGGCTAACATTAGTCCGAATTGAAAATGCGAAAAAATTAATGAAAGAAAATAAGTATTCCATAAAAGAAATTTGTTATATGTCAGGATACAGCGATCCTAATTACTTTAGCAAACTGTTCAAAAAGCACGTGGGAATATCTCCGACAGACTATCAAAAACAGATCTAGGAGGTTGTTATGAAGAAGATAGTTGCATTGTCGTTGGTTGTATTTATATTTTTTTTATACGGCTGCGGATCCGAAGAAACTTCCGTTAACGAAGATAATGCACCGAAAATAGGGTTCATCTACGAAACTATGATCGTAGAAAGATGGCAGCGCGACAGGGACATATTTGTGGCAAAGGCAGAGAACCTGGGTGCAGAGGTAATTGTGAAGGATGCATATGAGGACAGTGACCGCCAAAGAGAGATTGGTATAGAAATGATCGATCAGGGAGTAGATGTACTTGTAATTGTCGCTTTTGATAAAGACAGTCTCAAAGATCTTGTCAAATATGCCCATAGCAATAATGTAAAGGTAATTGCATATGACCGCATGATAAGGGATGTTGATATAGACTTTTACATATCCTTTGATAATACGGAAGTAGGTTATTTGATGGGTAGGTCTGTAACAGAAAAAGTACCTAAAGGAAATTATCTCATTATTAACGGTCCACAAAGGGACAACAATTCATCCATGCTAAATTATGGATATTACAGTTTACTTAAGCCGCTTGTTGAAAAAGGTGACATAAATATCGTAGGCGAAACCTGGATAGATGCCTGGCGTGACGAAGGCTCCTATGATTATGTAAGTAAGTTCCTTAACGGTGGGCAGAAAGTAGATGCTATAATTGCTGCGAATGATCAACTCGCAGAGGGAGCGATAACTGCTTTGAGTGAAAACAGGCTTGCAGGAGAGGTTTTTGTTACAGGGCAGGATGCCGAACTGCGCGCATGCCAGAGGATCGTTGAAGGGACACAGGGGTCTACGGTTTATAAGCCAATCAGTATTCTTGCTGAAGGAGCGGCTGAGATTGCCGTAAAAATAGCGAAGAATGAAGACATCAGTTCATACGAGGAAATGCAGAATGGCACAAATAAAGTCCGCTGTAAGATTTACCAGCCACAGCTTGTTACAAGGGATAATATTGATGATACGGTAATTAGGGACGGCTTTTTCACGGCCGAGCAGGTATATATACATGTACCGTAGGAGCTTGCCTTCTGATAACGTCTATACAAACACCATAATGTATAGACAATCACCTTGTCGTGGTATATAATGAAGATGATTTATTCATAATATTAATAGCATTATATGCAAACGATTGAGGCATGCCTCAAAATGCCATGGGGGTAAAAATGAGTAAACTGGCTATAGGAATTGATATTGGCGGTACAAATATTAAATCTGCGTTAATCGACAGTACAGGTAGAACTACTGACTTCTTAAAAACTCCCACTAATGCGAAGGAAGGCTTTAAAAAAACATTTATTTCTATAAAAGAACTTATCAAGAAATATATTAATTCCGCAGGAAGAGATAATCTGGTTGGGGTAGGATGCGCTTGCACGGGTCAGGTAGATAGTATAAGCGGTAAAGTTTTGTATGCTGCAAAAACCATTCCGGAGTTATCACAATTTGAACTTAAAAAAGAACTTATCGAATTTACAAATCTCAGAGTTGAAGTGGAAAACGATGTAAATGCTTGTGCATTAGGCGAGAAGTGGCTGGGTGCAGCAAGAGATGTCAAAAACTTCTTGTGTATAGCACTTGGTACAGGAATTGGTGGGGCAATTTACAGAAATGGAGGTATTGAACACGGGCATAGAGGCGTTGCGGCAGAATTTGGACATATGAGCATTGACTTAAATGGAGAGAAATGTGACTGCGGCAATAAGGGCTGCTTTGAAAGGTATGCTTCTGTTACGGCGCTAATACGTCATTTCAAGGAAGAATTAGCAAAAGGCAATAAATCAATTGTCACAGATATGGTTAATGTAAATACTGATAATATAACTGGGGAGATCATTTTTAAGGCGCATGCATCGGCAGGGCAAACGCATGAAAAAATGAAGGTAAAAAGATTGTCTAACAACTAAGGCAA
>CAZBEQ010000040.1:0-30196 GCA_964490975.1 uncultured Oscillospiraceae bacterium
TAGAGATTCTGAAAAATATTTTTCAGAATCTCTTGACAACTATTAGCTGGTCTTATCTATTCAATATTTTCAGGCTGGTTAAGGAGAATATATGAGATTCAGATTAGGATATGTAGCAATGACGTTAAGTCTCGAGGATTGCTCTCCATCGGGAGCATTGACGTATAAGGCGTTTTCTGCGATATCTGGAGAGAATTCAAGGCTTAATAGGCTGCGTAAGGTGGCAGCTAAAAATCTACTGAATACGCTTAGAATACTTCGGTATAATCAAGCGTTGAATATTCCTGTTTACCGGCTGACATCCAAGCTTGTCCCGTTGGCTACACATCCGGAACTGGTAAATTGGGACTATTCTTCAGATTTAGCCGATAGTTTTGAGGAGATCGGGAAATATATCATTGATAATAGTTTCAGAGTCAGCGCACATCCGGATCATTTTACACTGCTAAATTCCCCCTCTGAAATTGTTTTAAAAGATTCTCTCAGGGATCTTGATTATCATGTCAGGCTGCTTGAAATGATGGGCTTAGGTGACTATAGGTACAAGCTCGTCCTACATGTAGGGGGAGTGTATGGCAATAAAAAAGATTCCATTAGCAGGTTTTATGAGAACTTTGTTCGGCTTCCTGAAAGAATAAGCAATAGATTGATAATTGAAAATGATGATAAATCCTATAATACATACGATGTATTGGAGATATGCAGGAAAATTAAAAGGCCGATGGTACTGGATGTCCACCATCATAACTGTTTGCTGCCTCCTGACGATTTGAGGGATGTTTTGCCGGAGATATTTTGCACATGGAATAATGAATTGTTTCCGCCGAAGGTCCATTTTTCTAGTCCAAGAAGCAGTAAGGACTTTAGAAGCCACGCTGACTATATAGTTTTTGAGGATTTCTACAATTTTCTGCAAATAGCCGCACAGGTTGGCAAAGATTTTGATGTCATGCTTGAAGCAAAGGCAAAGGATCTGGCCTTACTCAAGCTGTCGGAAGAACTTGCTGCGAAAGGGACATCGGTAGGGGACATTTCTCGAATAACAAATGGAGAGTTTTCGATGCAGTAATAGCAATATAAAAGATATGTTTAGGTATAATTTGACATGGGATTGCAGATATTATGGGAGAGAATCTCAGGGAAAAGAGTAAAGCTATATCCAACTATAAATTGCTGTGAAAGGAGGAATACGATGTCTGGCAAGAAAAACAAATCAAATGATTCAGATAAGAAGATTAAACCTTCCGTTGGAAATGACCAGCTTGGCGAGAACGCAGGCGAAGGACGTTTTGAGAAGTCTTCCGGAACCAAAGACAGAAAAAGCCGCTAATTAGAACGAATCGCTTTGATTGTAAGTATTTCTTGTGTTTTTTTAGAACGTATACTTAGTAATGACAGATAATTCTTTACGGATATTTTTGCTAAGTAGCGTTCTTTGTTTTGTTTTTATTAAAATGTCACGATGTAAAAGGTCTTAACTAACAAGCCAGATCCCAAGGTCACGGCTCGTTCGTCCTCGCTGCGAAGGCCATAACTGTAGATCATTGAATAGGCTCTCTTTAGAGAGCTTCCCAAATTAGAGAACTGTCCCCACATATTGTCCCCATATATTGATAGGGATTCGCAGGTATGGTAAAGTTTATATGTGCCAAGTAGGAATTATAGAGAAATTGCTATAGGAGTTTTCTTAAGGATGTGAAAATGTGTTTGATATATTAAATGTGTCCGTTGAGGATTTGCCGGGCGTATCATTCGATTGTGCCTGTGGCAGGAGGCATTCTGTCGAAATAAATAAGATTTGTATAAAAAATACTGTATTAGATGAAATCAATAAATATCTTGGACAATTTTTAAATAGAAAGCTTTTTATCCTTTCAGACTCAAATACATATGAGGTTTTGGGTAAATCGGTGGTTGAACATCTAAAACTGGAAGGCTTTGATCTGAAATCATTTGTATTCGAAACTGGCAACCGTGCGCTTTTGCCTGACGAACGCTCTATAGGACGAGTGCTGATTGAACTGGAGCCTGATACCGCTTTCATACTGGCGATAGGTTCCGGTGTGCTCAACGATATTGCCAGGATAGTAAGTTACAGGACGGGCAAAGCTTTTGCTATAGTTGGAACAGCTCCATCAATGGATGGGTATGCATCGGTAGGGTCACCACTCATAGTTGGTGGTAGAAAAATCACATATTATTGCCATTATCCCTCTGCGATTTTTGCGGATATTTCTGTAATGAGACAAGCACCATTAATAATGTTACAAGCAGGGTATGGCGACGTTCTGGGCAAGCTTACTGCATTGGCCGACTGGGAACTGTCCCGTATAGTGACCGGCGAGTTCTACTGCGGTACGATTGCTGGATTAGTGCAGAAAGGTGTCGGCAAATGTATAGAAAGTGCTGACGGAATTGTGAAAAGAGATGAGAACGGAATCCAATTTCTTACCGAAGCCCTTATTCTTACCGGCGTGTCAATAGGACTTGCCGGGGTTTCCAGACCGGCATCGGGCACCGAACACCAATTGGCGCATTACTGGGAGATCAAAGCAGTGGAGAATGGAGATGATCATGCTCTCCATGGAAATGCAGTCGGCGTTGGAACTGTTGTTACTGCAATGCTGTATGAGCTTGC
This sequence comes from uncultured Oscillospiraceae bacterium, assembly GCA_964490975.1. Lineage (GTDB taxonomy): Bacteria > Bacillota > Clostridia > Acetivibrionales > DTU013 > DTU013. Next base: position 2,639 of record CAZBEQ010000040.1, read on the forward strand.
ATCGGCAATATTGCCCGAGGGTATTAATTATCCCACGGTGGATCATGTGACTTGTCTGTTGAAAAAGGTTGGAGCATGCTATAATCCAAAAGATATTGGAATAAGTCGAGACTTATTTGTCGAAAGCATGATGAATGCAATGAACATTAGAGACAAATATACTATACTTCGTTACTGTGATCAGAAGGGAAGACTGGCTGAGTTTACAGATATTATCACCAGGAGGCTTTATGACTGAAAATATTGACGCTTTAAAGGGAAAGAAGTTATTCATATTGGATATGGACGGTACGTTCTATTTAGGTGACAGGCTTATTCCCGGGTCATTGGAGTTCCTGAAAATACTCGGAGAAAAAGGCATTGATTTTTTGTTTTTCACAAATAATTCATCACGCAACGGACAATTCTATAAAAAGAAGCTAGCTGGTATGGGCTGTTTTGTCGAGGAGGATTCCATTGTGACATCCGGCGATGTCACAATAAGATTTCTCAGAGAAAACTATAAAGATGGAGCAGTATATCTGGTGGGGACAGACCTCCTCGAACAGAGCTTTCTAAACGGTTGCATAAAGCTGACAAAGACTGCTCCCGACGTTGTTGTGCTGGGCTTTGACACTACTCTTACATATGAAAAAATTGAACGCGCGTGTACTTTTATAAGGAATGGCGCGGCTTTTATCGCAACACACCTGGATTTGAACTGCCCTACGGAAGACGGTTTCATACCGGACTGCGGATCGATGTGCGCCATGGTAGAAGCCTCGACCGGAGTTAAGCCGAGGTATCTTGGCAAGCCTTTCAGGGATACTGTGGAGATGATAAAACTGATTACCGGCAGGAGCAATAGTGAGATGGCCTTTGTAGGTGACAGGCTTTATACTGATATAGCTGTTGGAGTTAACAATGGAATTACCGGTATACTTGTACTTACCGGGGAGACTGTGCTGGAGGATATCGAGAAATCGCCGGTCAAGCCGGATTTTATTTTTGAATCACTGTATGCGCTGGGACAGGCTCTCTAGAATACTTACAGTATTCCGTACATGAAGCTTGATGTTATTTTTAACTATTTCGAAGAGATGATCTAAGGTAAAATGCAGCGGGTTACGGGGACAGTACACGGGCGTAGGCAGAGCAGTACGCGGGCACAGTCAAGACAGTGACCAGACAGTAAAGCATTATACAAGCAAAGGGAGTATGCAAGACAGTACTCAGACAAAAGCATTACCGGGTAGTATTCAGGCAGTACGCAAGTTTCAGACAGTGCTCAAACACAGATAGTATGAAATATATGAAGAGTAGAGGGAGGGGCACATAATGGCAGATATTACATCTCAATTGATCCGCGAGTTCAATTTAAAGCCTTTTCAGGTTCAAAACACAATAAAGCTTGTAGATGAAGGATGCACGATACCGTTTATTGCCAGATACAGAAAAGAACAGACCGGCGAATTGAATGACCAGGTGCTCAGAGAGCTCCACGAAAGGCTTGTTTATCTAAGAAATCTGGAAGAGAGAAGAGAAGATGTAAGAAGGTTGATAGGTGAACAGGGAAAACTGACTTCTGACATCTCTGCTGCTCTCGACAAATGCACAAGTGTGCAGGAGATCGAAGACATTTACAGGCCTTTTAAGCCTAAAAGAAGGACAAGAGCGTCCATTGCGCGTGAAAAGGGTTTGGAGGAGCTGGCAAAAATAATTTTTAGCCAGGAGCTCAAATCAGGAGATATATTAAGTATTGCCTATAGATTCGTAGACCCCGGGAAGGGTGTCAAAGATGTTGAGGAAGCATTGGCTGGCGCCATGGACATTATTGCAGAGGATATCTCGGACAATGCTAAAGTCAGGAAGGTCGTAAGAGAATTATTTTATAGAAATGGTACCCTGGTTTCAAAGGCTGTTAAAGAAGAGGATTCGGTTTACAGAATGTATTATGATTTCAGGGAGCCTCTGACGAAGGTTGCAAAACACAGGATACTTGCAGTTAACAGAGGTGAGAAGGAGGAATTCCTGAAGGTAAGTATAGAGGTGCCGGAGGAGCTTGTACTGGCAACGATAAAAGCTATTAATGTAAAAAAAGAGAGGTCTATAACATCAGTATATGTTGAAAAAGCTGTTGATGATTCATATAAACGACTTATTGCGCCTTCGATAGAAAATGAAGTCAGAAATGAGCTGACTGAGGCGGCCGGAGAGCAGGCTATGAAGGTGTTTGCGGAAAACTTGAGGATGCTCCTTCTGCAGCCACCGGTCAAGGGGAGGGTCGTGCTGGGACTGGATCCTGCATACAGGACAGGCTGCAAGATAGCTGTAGTCGATGATACCGGAAAGGTGCTGGCAACTACAGTTATTTATCCGACACCGCCACAGAATAAAACCGAGGAGTCTGAAAAAACGATACTTCATTTAGTAGACAAGCATAAGGTGGATATAATATCAATAGGTAACGGTACAGCGTCTAAGGAATCGGAGATATTTGTCGCAAATGTGTTAAAGAAAACCGACAGAAAGGTCTACTATATGGTCGTAAGTGAAGCGGGAGCGTCGGTATACTCGGCTTCCAAGCTTGGGGCAGAAGAATTTCCCGAATTTGATGTTTCATTGAGAAGTGCTGTGTCTATTGCAAGAAGGCTTCAGGATCCGCTTGCCGAGTTGGTAAAAATAGACCCTAAGGCAATAGGTGTGGGGCAATATCAGCATGATATGAATCAGAAGAGGCTAAGCGAAACCTTAGGCGGAGTTGTCGAGGATTGTGTCAACAGTGTAGGAGTCGATCTGAATACTGCGTCATCATCTTTATTGTCATATGTATCAGGAATAAACTCTAGTGTTGCAAAAAATATTGTTGAGTACAGAGAGGAAATAGGACGTTTTGTAAGCAGAAAAGAGTTGAAAAAGGTAAAAAAACTTGGTGACAAGGCATTTGAACAATGTGCTGGCTTTTTACGTATACATGGAGGCAAAAGTATACTCGACAATACCTCAGTACATCCCGAGTCTTACAGTGCAGCTGAGAAGCTGCTTGAAATCATGGGCTATTCAATGGACGATGTAAAGAACAAGAAGCTAAGCGGTTTGTCTAATGAAGTGGAAAGGAAAGGAATTGTAGCAGTTGCCGAAGCAATCGGAATTGGTATTCCGACATTACGTGACATTATTAATGAATTGCTGAGACCAGGAAGGGATCCCAGGGATGAACTGCCAAAACCGGTCTTATTAACGGATGTTCTGGACATTGCTGATCTTAAGCCGGGGATGGTACTTACAGGTACTATAAGGAACGTGGCTGATTTTGGAGCATTTGTTGATATTGGAGTGCATCAGGATGGTCTGGTGCACATATCGGAACTGGCAGACAAATTTGTTAAAAGCCCTATGGATGTTGTTTCTGTAGGTGATATAGTAAAGGTGAGAGTATTGTCTGTAGATATTGCGCGAAAAAGGATAAGCTTAAGTATGAAGGAGATTTGACAACTTGATTGTGACAATATTCTTCATGAATTACCTTGTGGGATCACATTTTATATGTACAAATCGAAAAATGTTATTATAATGAGGCGGCAAAAATGTCCCCCACTTCTGTTACGTATTTTCAACCATCCGGTTGAAAAACACTTAGTGGCGGGTACCTATTCGGTTTGCAGATATTTTCTTTCGATTAATCGAAAGTAAACGATGTGAGCATATCTCCCGCCTCGTTGAAACACTGCTGAGGTAAGAAAATTTTTCTACTCAACGTAATTTGCAAAGCAAATTATCGTGAAACGAAAAATTTTCTTTGAAACGAAGTGTTATAATGATAATCATGCAATGGATTTGGAATCTATGTAGTAGTTGTAGTAATAAATAAACCTATACTGAAAGAAGGAATTGAGCCGTAATGATCAGTACTACTGTAAATGCAATTATAAAGCAACCATTAATAATAATAACGATTGGCATAATTATGCTTGTCATGGCAGTTATTAACATGTTCCTGCCTGTGCTGGCTATGATTGTTGGGATAGTAAGAATTACAGGAGGGGATTTCTATAATAGTATGCTGGCAGTTATGCGGATGCTGATAGAGCCCAGTAATATTCCGATGATACTATTAGCTGTAGTAGTTTTGGCATTACTCATATCTGTTGCCATTGCACTCCTGCTGCCGGGTTATCTGCTTATTGTAAATGACGGTTTATCAAACAATGTTAAAATTAAACACTTATTTATTATGGGAATTAGGAGTTACTTTGCAAAATTCTTCTTAATATCAATAAGATCTACATTACTTTCAGCTATATTTGGAATGTTCATATTGGTAGCATCTGTTCCAGCCATTGTTATTACGAGGATTGCGCTTTCATCGAAGCCGGATCTCATGATGGCAGCAGTTTTTATTGATATATTGACAGCTTGTGTTATTTTTCTCAGCCTTTCTTTCTACACTATTTATACATATATGTGGTATATTGCTTCACTTACAGCTACAAAGATGCCATTTAAGGCGGGAAAGGCCGTAGCCGATCAAAATTTCTGGAAAATTGCCATGGGCCTTTTAGTATTCGACATTATCTTTGTTGTAGGCATATTTGCTATTTACATGATAGGCAGCCAGGTTTCCCGTTACATTGCAGGATGGATATTTACCACCTGCTTTTTCACTACACTTGCAGTGTTCCTTATAAAAAATTTCAGGGACAGTTCTCGAATCCCAATAGAATTAAAGTAATGGGCTGCTTGCATATCACGGGACTGGTTTAAACTTAGGGACCGGTGTATTTTCCGGCAATTGAAGAATTTGTGCATGAACTGCGGATACGATATAGCTATTGAACTGTAGAATCACACTGCAAAATTGTGTTTGCCGATCCTGATAACGATTTGTCTGGACCATATCCATGAACTGGTGGCTGTAGCGGGGTTATAATAGTATACACAGCCGTAAGTTGGATCCCAGCCATTGAGGGCATCACGGGCTGCATTGAGTGAACTGGTGTCCGGCTCAAGATTGATTTGTCCGTCAGATACTGCATCAAATGCGCCTGGCTGGTATATTACGCCCGCTATTGTTTTTGGAAATCTGGAGTCTCTGACACGGTTGAGCACGACAGCTCCTACTGCGACCTGACCTGTATAGGGTTCGCCACGAGCCTCGCCATGTATGATCCTTGCCAATAGATTAAGATCTCTTGAGTCATTTGCCGAACCGCCGGCGCTAGCCTGTTGCCCGGTTGGAAGCCCAAGTGCGGCAAGTGTTTGAGGCCCTGCTATTCCATCTACGGTCAGCCCGTTTTTTGCCTGAAAGTTACGCACGGCACTGTATGTTAAATAACCATAGATTCCATCAACAGATCCATCGTAATATCCCCAATTAGCCAGTTTAGTTTGAATATTTCTGACTTCATTGCCAGTTGAACCATAGCCTGAAAGTACAGAAATACTTTTATTGAGCGTGTCAATAATTTGCACATAATTACATAGCGTAAAAACAATCAAGATGGTAACAAGAATAAGAAATGCGGTCCTTTTTAGCATTGTTATTCCTCTTTTCTTTTGTAATACCTGACCGGATTATTTTCTGTATATTAGTGAAATTTATTCAGAAAAGCAGTATGTAGATGAGTATGATCAGAAGCAGGTCGTCTTCTAAGGATTCGTCCAATATTAGAACGATTAGCCCGATCAAGATTATTTCCTCGATTTTGACATGGTTTTGTATATATCTTATTATATTTGAAAATGAAAGATTTTTTCTTCTTTCTTTATCAGTGCTTGTCTGAACTTCTTTTTCGTTAGGAAGAGGTATGCCAAAAAAGTCCGAATCATTGTGAGCAAATGAGCCGGCAGAATTCATTGAGTATGGTGGAATTGGACTATAGAACTGGGGTGTGTATTTCTTGATGCTTTGTATTGGCCTTTTATAGGTCATTAGTGTCACCTCGCCTATTTTTCCTTCTCATTGAGCATTCTGCTCAGACCCGCTATTTGAAGCAATTGTATGCAGTTGCCAATCTTCTTTTGACGTTTATTGTTCATAAATGGTTTTATTGCATTAAGGAGGTTGATTCGTGGATCATTTGCCGAGTTTAAGTGCCTGAGTGTGTCTTTTGCATTATCGAGCGCTTCACTGTTTAATGCCGGTGCGCTGTCCGACACTTCTTTGTTTGGGCTTGTGCCGCCATCGTCCGGCAACACGTCGGGTAGAGTGGGTAGAGAACTGTCCCCTTCGGGAGAACTGGGAGAACTGTCCCCCTTATTAAGGGAGGCGGCGATCAGAGAAACAAGTTCTTTTATGTTATCCGGCACATTGTCTTGCCCAAGCATCTGTGCTATTTGCTGAACCTTTTTGCCAAGATCGTCACTCATATATATTTCCTCCAGCCTTAAGCAATAATAATATATTCAATTTTCATTTAATAATGTCTTTAATTTTGTCGATAATTTCGGAACCATTTTCTCCGAGCAGCTTTTGTACGGAACCAAGGTCTATACTGTTCATTTTTTGTTTCAACTCAGCCTTATTGAGCTTCAGCTCCTTCATCTTTTCATCGTCTATCTCATTTAGTTTCTCTAATATTTCGTTTTTATCGATCTTATTCAGCTTTTTTACCAACTCGTCATGATCGCTATTTTTTAGCATATCGACAGCGGCATTTATTTTTGCCGAAAGTACTTTATCATCCATCTTTCCAAGAATGTCAGCCAGTTTTTTGTTAAATCCATTTGCCATAATTTTTTACCCCTCCAATAATTTTTGAATATTTATAAGATGCTTTGCTTTCTAATTCTCGTGTTAAGATTATGAGTTCGTTTTTAGTGAGAACTATCCTTGTGCTACATTTTCGTCCGTTCTGCAGATCGCTAAAAAAAGTAGCAGGAATGCCCCAATGATGAGAAGCGGTAATAATCCCATATTATCTCCACTGCTTGTTTCATTGCCGGAAAGGAGTATAAAAATAAAAATAATGGCGAAGATCAGTACCTCATCAAGACCCTCATCAAACATACTTCTTGCTTTGATGGGCAAATCGTCAAAAAAAGTCATAGAACGGCCTCCGGTTTTTGAATAACAATATATTCTATGAGTCTTGGTGAGGATATGTTACTGATTTTCATCATGAGCAGAAATTAAAGTGGTTGATTTACAATGAAGGGGCATATAATGCCCCAACTTTTTATCAGTGATAGAACAATTCAAGGAATACAAGTATAAAGAACAGCAGGGAATCATCTTTTTTACATGTATTTATTCCGCGTTTGCCGTTTTTAAAATTGCCAATTGCGCTGTTGTCGTAAAATAACAGCAGAAAAACCAATATAAAGAATAGTAGAGTACAGTCATTATGACTGCCGCTGAATTCACTGTTAGACATGTGATCCCTCCTCCCTGTCAATTATTACAGTGGTCTCATTAACATAATATGAACGATTTTTGGTATTGTTACTAAGGCCGGAAGTTTTTGTTGTTATTTATACAACTATTGTGTTAACTATGATTTGGTAAAATGATATAATTGAATATATCTGCAGTATGTGAAAAAGATATTAATATCAAACGACTTGTTATTGCACAATGCTGCAGTTAAATGGTGTGTTACGCAATCTATAATGTAGCGTAAAGAAAAATATTAGTAATGTAATATAAGAGGATTAAAACTGGTGGGAGAAAGGGAAAAATATGTACGATGTTATTATAATTGGCAAGGGACCGGCAGGACTTTCTGCTGCTCTTTATACAGTCAGGTCAAATCTAAGGACTCTAATTATTGGAAAAAACGATAGCAGATTATTAAAGGCTGACAAGATAGACAACTATTTCGGCTTTTCACAAACAATCTCTGGAAAACAGCTTTTAGAAGACGGAGAATCTCAGGTGAAGAGGCTTGGGGCAGAGGTTTTGCTTGATGAGGTCATTTCTATTGAAAAAGACGATTTCTTCAAAGTGAGTACAACTTCGGATTCTTTTATGTGCAAGGCAGTGTTATTGGCAACAGGTCAGCCTCACAAGGTTATCAGGATCGAGAATCTTGTAAAGTTTGAAGGTAGGGGTGTCAGCTATTGCTCCACTTGCGATGGCTTCTTTTATAACAACCTGAAGGTTGGTGTGCTAGGGAACAGGGATTTTGCGATTCATGAGGCTATGGAGCTGATGACATATACGAAGGATATTACGATTTATACTAATGGAAAGCAACTGGAGATAAGCAGTGAACATACTGATGATGCTGCGAGGTTAAAAATTGAAACAAGGAAGATATCAAAGCTGGACGGAACGGAGTTTTTGCAGAGGATTCATTTTTCTGATGGAACAAGTGATAATATAGACGGCATGTTTGTTGCTTCCGAGAGCGCATCAAGTATAGACTTCGCTCGGAAGTTGGGCATTCTGGCTGATGGGAACACGGTTATAACAGATGGCGATCAACAGACTAATCTTGAAGGAGTGTTTGCAGCAGGAGACTGTGCCAGCAGCTTTAAACAGATCTCTGTAGCAGTAGGCCAGGGTGCGCTTGCGGGCAAAGCTATTTCTGAGTATGTAAAGAGTTTATAAAGGGGACAGTTCTATTAGATGAGGCAAAGGTGGACAGTTCTGCAGAATTAGTAAAAGTGATATGGACTGAGAATGTTGCAGTACAGTTCTGCTTTGCCTGTTAATTTTTATAATTTCACTACATGTTCTTACGTCGACATTCAATCGCTTTTTCATATTCTCAGGATATTATTAATGGCAAGCGAGTTTCCAAGTAACATAGAAGTATCCTCCAATCCAGAAATACTCTCTTCAAACTTTACATAAAAGTACTTACACAAAAGCTCTGTGATGTTTTTTGAGAGTTTTTAATTAGTTTTTCTCAATTTCATTTCCCGTTAAGTGGGACAAAAATTTATTTGATGGTGAATACTGAGGGCTGCCTCGGCATAGTAATAACGTAGATGGAATTTACTTGGCAGAGTGGGAAATAGCATCCTAGCACTGTCCATTAGTTGTGAGGTGGCCAAAATGAAGAGGACAATATCAATAATCATGGTTGTGGTGTTAATAGCTGTGTTTCTCCCTGGTTGCAGTATTTTGCAGAAAATGGGACTGCAAAAGAGCTCGGATGATGAACTTATGCCTGTCAGCAGTATCATCATCGGTGAAGCTGAAGCCAGTAAGTTGACGGATAAGACGCCATTACGTCTTTATTTTGCAAATGAAGACAACACAAAGCTAAAGCTGGAAATAAGGTACGTAGATTCAACAGATGCTAAAAAGAGTACTGGCAATATGGCTACCATGGTTGTTAATGAGCTTATCAAGGGGCCTTCCGATGAAACTGCTTTTAAGAGAACTGTCCCTGCAGAGGCAAAACTGAGCCAGCCGGTGAGTGTCAGTAACAAGGTTGCGACGGTTGATTTTTCGAAAGAGTTTAAGAGTAAACATAGCGGAGGCAAGGATGCTGAAAAAATGACGATTTATTCAATTGTTAACTCTTTAACAGAAATCGAAGGAATTGAGAAAGTCAAATTTTTGATCGATGGTAAGGTACAAAAGGAGTATATGGGTAATTTCAAGTTTGATGCGTTCTTCCCCAGGAGCACTCAGCTCATAAGCAAGGATGCCGCTGAAACTACATCAGGCGTTGTTGATGACGAAATAATTCTAGATGTTGATAGTAACGATGAAAATGTACAATCAGATATTAATGAACCAATAGACAGTGATACTAAAGAAACTTCTGGCCCGAACGGGGAAACAATTGACGGCATGGAGATTTTGGAATAAGAATCCCGAAAAAAGAACAAGGCCATAAATTTGGCCTTGTTTTTATGTAGAGGGGACAGTTCTACCGGTGTGGAAATGTGTGGGAAATTAATGACCAAACATAAGTTCTATGATAGAATGAGAAAAAAGATATGAAGGTGACTGACATGCCAAGAAAACCTAGAGAAAAAAATACAGAAGCAATATATCATATAATATGCAGAAGTATTTCAGAGACAATGCTGTTTAGGGATGATGAGGATAAGGACTATTATTTAGAATTACTAAAATTGAATTCGAGTAAGTATAACTGTAGTGTATACGGGTATTGCCTTATGAGTAATCATTTGCACATCCACCTTGATCCGAAAGGATATGATATATCAAGCTTCATGCATAGTATTAATACGTCATATGTTATTTACTTCAATAAAAAATATGACAGGCACGGGCATCTGTTTCAGGATAGATTCCAAAGCAAGATAGTTAACAGTGATGGATATAATCTGGTTTTGTCAGCATATATACACAATAACCCTAAAGATATCGAGGGCTACATAGGAAGGGAAGAGGAGTATAAATACTCATCATACGGTATATATCTCGGAATAAGAAAAGATGTCTACGGACTGGTAGATATGAGTTTTATCCAGAGTCTCTTTGGCATCAAGAATAAGCGGAGGTTTATCTGTAGATACAAAGAATTTGTTTCCAGGAATGATGGAGATAATAGTGTCGATAAATATAATTCTTGCGAAAATAAGTATTTTGCTAAAAATGAATGCACATATACACGAAGAATAATCAGGAGAGAAATGGCGCCAAATAAAGTAATCGACTATATTGCTGCAAAACTGAAATTGTTAAAGCCTCCAAAGCAAGACACTTCTAGTAGTCAAAAGATAGTACATAATAATCACACAGCTTTTACAGCATATGTTTTAAGAGTTATGTGCGGAATGAGATACAATCAGATTTCCGGGTACTTGTTTAATGTAACATTGTCAAATTGTGCAAAATTATGTAATAAGGGATACGAGCTTCTGAAATCGGATTTATTTAACTATTCAGAAATTTTTAATGATTTGAATTTTGCAAATTTGTAATAATTCGCAGATTTATAAGATATTCAGGACAGGAGCTCTTGTCACATCTTTATTATATTTATAATATCCTCAAAGTCAATTTCAACTCAAACCAATCTTACTATTGAGACAATACTATCTATTGGGTATATTACAAACACGGTGGTATACTATAACATTAATTCTCAACATATAAGATCTGCAAAAATTACCAGTTTATCTTTTATTAATATGAGAAATGTCCCACTTTAATGCTATTGAAGTCATTGTACTTAAATAGTAAAATAGACAATATATTTTAATGGTGAAGCTAATTAAATAATTAGGTGGTTGATTAAATATGGGTGACAAGAAAAGAGTTGCTATTATATTTGGGGGACAGTCCTCTGAACACGAAGTGTCAAGGTTTTCTGCAGAGGCTGTTCTAAGAAATATCGATACAGAGAGATTCGATATTGCAATGATAGGCATAACGAAGGACGGAAGATGGCTTTCCTATGATGATCCGATAGGCCTTATTGGCACCGGTGAATGGCAGGCGTTAGCGGAATCACGTCAGAAATCACAACAGGTTCTATTAACCGCGGGTTCAGCTTTAGCTGAAGCAGAGAGGGACAATAAGAAAATTGACGTTGTATTTCCTGTGCTACATGGATGTAATGGAGAAGACGGCACAATTCAGGGCTTATTTGAGATGGCGGGGATTCCATATGTCGGCTGCGGGGTGCTGGGTTCAGCATTAGGAATGGACAAAGCCTACGCTAAAATTGTATTTGAAAAAGAAGGATTGCCTCAAGGGAAATACCTTGTATACAACCGTAAACAAATTGGCAGTGAATATGAAAAGATTGTTTGTGATATTGAACATGAAATGTCTTTCCCTTGCTTTGTGAAACCTTCAAATGCCGGGTCATCCGTTGGCGTCAGCAAGGTGCACGACACCAGCGAACTTGAAGCTGCTCTCAAACTGGCTGCAAGATATGACAGGCGTATACTTGTCGAAGAATTTATTGATGGCCACGAAGTAGAATGTGCAGTGCTTGGTAATGATGACCCTATTGCATCAACTGTAGGTGAAGTGGTACCATGTAATGAGTTTTATGACTATCAAGCTAAATACTTGAGAGGGGACAGTTCTGAAATTATTATACCTGCTAATCTTTCCGCTGATATCATTGAAAAGATTAAAAAATATTCGGTTAGGGCATTTAAGGCATTAGACTGTTCAGGACTGTCAAGAGTTGACTTTTTCGTACGGAAAGCAACAAATGAGGTCATAATCAATGAAATAAATACAATGCCTGGTTTTACGCCAATAAGCATGTATTCCAAATTATGGGCGGCATCGGGCGTTCCCTATAGTAAATTGATAGAAAGATTGATCGAACTTGCACTTGAGCGGTTTGAGGATAATAAAAGAGATATTGACAATTAGCACTGTTTGTTGCTGTCATTTTTGGGGGATATATATTTATGGATAATAGACCAATAGGCATATTTGATTCAGGCCTTGGCGGCCTTACAGTATTTAAAGAAATAGCCGGTCAGTTGCCTGGAGAGAGTATGATTTACTTTGGTGACAGTGGGCGTGCCCCATACGGAACCAAATCCAGAGATACAGTTATAAAGTATACATTACAAAATATACGATTTTTGTTAAGCCATGATATTAAAATGTTAGTCATTGCGTGCAACACAATGAGTGCACACAGTTATGAGATTGTAAAAAAAATTCACGATCTGCCTATAATTGAGGTTATAGGTGCAGGAGCACGGGCTGCTGTTGCAGAAACAAAGAATAAAAAGGTTGGGGTAATAGGAACAACTGCTACTGTAAATAGCTTTGCATACCAAAAAGCTATTTACAATCTAGATGATAGTATCGAAATATATCAGAGGGCCTGTCCCCTTTTTGTCCCGCTTGTTGAAGAGGGACAGGAATGGTGGGAGAACAATATTACGTATCAGATTGCGGAGCAATATCTGAAGCCAATTAAGGAAACTGACGTTGACACTTTGGTTCTTGGTTGTACGCATTATCCATTATTAAAAAATACAATTGCAAAAGTCATGGGAGATGGAGTAAAATTAGTCAGTTCTGCGCAAGAGGTTGCAAGGGTAGTAAAAAGTGCGATTATTGACAACAATATTCAAAGTGACCCTGGCTATATGCATGTACATCGATACTATACAAGCGACAGCGTTGATAAATTTGAACCATTATGCAGTACCATACTTGGAGTGAAAATAAGTTCTGCAGAGAGGGTAGATATTGAGAAGTATTAATGTGAATACTGGAAGCATCGGTGTTTTGACAGAGCGGCAACTGTTATATAGCGGCATACCGCAGGAAAGGTGCGTGTTAGTATGGATAAAAATGTTATAATATCAGTTAAAGGCACGCAATCGTCCAATGATCAGGTAGAGAATATTCTGGAACTGGTTACTGAAGGGAAGTATTATAAAAAGGATAAGGCCTACTTTGTTACCTATGATGAAAGTGAGGTAACAGGTATGAGTGGAACAACAACTACATTGAAAGTACTCGATGGGATTGTTACACTTATAAGAGTTGGATCGGTTAACTCGCAATTTGTATTTCAGCAGGGACAGAAGCATGTATCATATTATGATACGGAATTTGGCGCTTTCACTATCGGAGTGACAGCAAATGAAGTGGATGTAAGGATAGATGACAGCGGAGGAGAAATTCGGATCGGATATCAATTGGAAGTAGATAATAACGAAACAGGCGAGAATGATTTTTGCTTGTCGATCAGGGAGGCAGGACAGTCTAATGACAAACATAATAGAAAACATAAGGGATCAAGTCAGGTATATAGTTAAAAATGCATTGGGATCAGCAGTAGATAAAGGCCAGTTGCCCGATTGCGCCATCAATGAAATAACAGTCGAAACACCAAAGGAAAAAGAGCATGGAGAATTTTCGACTAATATTGCTATGCAACTGGCAAAACAGGTTAGGAAGGCTCCTTTGCAAACGGCAGCTATACTGATCGAAAATATGGATTTTACCAATACATATATTAGCAGAGCAGAATGCGCTGGGCCGGGTTTTATCAACTTCTTTCTAAAAAATTCGTGGCTTTATGACACACTTAAGATAATAAGCTGCGAACGAGAGGATTATGGAAAAATAGACATCGGCCATGGACAAAAAGTTATGGTTGAGTTTGTCAGTGCAAATCCCACGGGACCTTTGCATATGGGAAATGCCAGGGGCGGGGCGCTTGGCGATTGCATTGCGAGTGTGCTGCAGGCTGCAGGCTATGATGTGACTCGCGAGTTTTATGTCAATGATGCCGGAAATCAGATAGAAAAGTTCGGTATTTCTTTGGAAGCCAGGTATATTCAGCTGCTGAAGGGCAACGATGCAGTCCAGTTCCCGGAAGATGGCTATCAAGGCGAAGATATAATCGATCATATGCGAAATTACATAGAACAATTTGGTGATAAGCTGCTCGATACGGACCCTGAAGAAAGACGCAGAGTATTAGTTAATTATGCCCTGCCAAAGAACCTTGAACGTATAAAGAAGGGCCTTGAGGCTTATGGAATAAAATATGATGTATGGTTCTCTGAACAGTCTTTGTACGATAGTGGTGAGCTGGAGGAAACACTCAAGTTTCTGAGAGACAACGATCTTGTAGCTGAAAAAGATGGCGCAAAATGGTTTAAAGCGACAAATTACGGTGTTGAGAAGGATGAAGTTATCATCAGGAATAACGGGTTGCCGACTTATTTTGCTTCTGATATAGCATATCATAGAAATAAGTTTATGAGACGTGGTTTCGATAGAGTTATAAATTTGCTTGGAGCAGATCATCATGGCCATGTCGCCAGAATGAAGGCGGCGGTGAATGCATTGGGTGTAGATCCATCCAAACTCGATATTGTTATATTCCAACTTGTAAGGCTGTTTAAAAACGGAGAGGTTGCAAGGATGTCGAAAAGGACTGGAAGAGCAATATCGCTCGATGATTTGCTTGAAGAGGTCGGTAGGGATGCCGCGAGGTTTATATTCAATACAAAGGCTTCCGGCAGCCATTTGGATTTTGATTTGGATCTGGCTATTAAGCAGTCAAATGAGAATCCGGTTTATTATGTACAATATGCGCATGCAAGGATATGCAGTATGCTCCGCTTAATCGAGAGCGAGGGGACAGTTCTGCCTGGAGTTGAGGATACGGATTTGACGCTGCTGACTGCTCCTGAAGAGATCGACCTTATACGAAAGCTTGCCGAGTACCCTGATGAGATAAGGATATCAGCACAGTCTCTTGAACCTAGTCGATTAACCAGATATGTAACAGATGTTGCTTCGTTATTCCACAGTTTTTACAATGCCTGCAGGGTCAAGGGAGAAGAAGAGAGCATAATGAAGGCCAGGCTAGTGCTTGTTTCATCAACCCGGATAGTCATTAAAAATGTACTAGATATTCTAAGTATAAGCGCGCCGGAAAGAATGTAGACCAATGGGGAGACCAAAGGGGACGTTTCTCTACTGCGGTCGGAGTTTTATTTTGTAACATAAATTTAAACTTTCCAAAGCCGGCAAAATATTAATATTTAAGCCTTATGAGCCGATATATATAACAGGTTAAACCTATGTATATCGGTTTATTTTTTGCTTATGGTGTTTATCATTACTAGAGAGGATGCTTCAATTGCTAAAAATTCAAAGACTAAGATATAGACCATTAATTCTTCTGATAATATGCGCTTTATTAGAACTGTCTCTTGTGACAGAACTGTCCCCTGTGTCATTAGCGGCTGAAGAGCAGGGAAATGTATTTTATGGAGATAGTGGAGCTAATGCAGTTATTAATTATCTCAAGTATACTGATGTAAATACTAATACTTGGTCAAAAGAAGCTATTTACGAGACAGGAGCGCTAAGTATAACAAAAGGGTTTAGAGATGCTAACGGACGATTTGGCAGAACTGTCCCCATAACAAAAGAAGAAGCGATTGCAATAGCATATAGGGCAGCCGGCCGTGAAGCGGAGGCGCAACAGCTTGGGGTTTCGATAAATAATAGCCGTTCACAGGCAAACAAAAAAACTGATCCTCAGGAGGTCTTGTATGATGGCTTCCTGCAATTGGCTGCTAATGAGGGCTTGATTTCAGCCCGTAATTTTGCTGATGCTCTTAACACAGACCAGACATCACTATCAGATGGAAGCTTTAGAAGGAAAAGCTCGGCACAGCGGCAGGAAATGATCTATTGGCTTGCGCAAACATTAAGTATCCAGCCCGAGGCAACTCAGCAGGAAGTGTTGAACTATTCTGACTGGCGCAATATTGATCCTGATAAACTAATTTACATAGAGGCAATGCTGCGCAAAGGGATCATATCAGGAAGCAATAACAGAATTAACCCAACTCAGCCAATTACCAGAGAACAGTGTGCACAAGTTGTTAAAAATGCTGAGGACTATGTTTTGTTAGCAATCAAAGACACTAAAGCTTCCGGTATCATAGAAAAAATCACATCAACAAGTGATTATACCGGCAATGTTATAGCCTCAGGCAAGAATATTTTAATTGCAAATGCAAACGGAAGCTACTCCTCAATCATCACATCTGTCCAAGCAGGTCCGGCTTCTGATGGCAAGGATGAAAATGTGGGTACATCCCTGACAGGACAAATAAGTGAAATTGTTGTATATAATAATGGAGTAATTAGCGATAGTCGCTTGCTTCAAAAAGGCGACAGGATTCGTTATATCTCTGACAGTGGTAATAAAGTCAAATATGTAGAGGTCATTTCTAACGTTGATGACGTGCGCTATATTGTTGCACAGATAAATAAAGTCGATCAGACGAACCGTCTGCTTGAAGTAATTCAATTATTTGAGACGGATTACCCGGATATGAAGGATGTTTATGATGGAAATACATTTTCCTGGGCGGAGTCTGCAAGAATAACCTATCGTATAACAAAAGGAATGTCTGTTAGTATAAATGGTGTAAAAGCAGAGCTTTCTGATGTAACTAACGATGCGGTTGCTATATTGACTATAGATAGCAATAACCTTATTAAAGGTATTCAATGTGTTGATATAGGGGTAAATGCCGAAGCTAGAAGAATCGTGAGAGGTATTGTCGAGGAAAATAACCCCGATTTGGGGTACCTGACATTGTTCAATGAAGACGGATCGGGGACAGGCCTCAACAGTGCAGATATTCTGAGGACGTTTAACTATGTAGACCAGAATAAAACTGAAGTCCTGAGGAATCATAAGCCTTCAGATGTAGAAAGCGTAAAGGCCGGTGATACTGCGTATTTACGCCTGGATAGCAATGGCGATATTGAATCTATCAGCACTGTTGACAATTATACAACGATGTATGCCAGAGTTATCTCTAAAATGCCTGCGCAGATTGTAGTTGAATATGAAGATGGTGTACAACAAGTTCTTAATACTAATGAAAATATGGTAGTAATAAGGGACAAGCAGCTGACAGGCATTGATGCGCTAAAAGACGGTGACAGTATTAGAATGCTCCTTAACGAGAATAGTAAATCCACAGACATTATCGAAATTACTATTGAAGGTAACGAACACTTCATAAGCAATATATATCGCGGCAAAATAACTAAAATCGACGGTATTTCCGATAAAATTGCAGTGATGGGTATGCAGGTCTTTAATAGTGGCAACTGGGAACTTACCGATAAAAAGGGTTTCACAACCATCCCATTAGCAGACAATTATAAAATTTATGCTAACAATGCATTAGTTGATAATGATCATGCTAACAAGCTATTATTTAGTAATGACGCATACATTGCTGTAGAAAAAACGTATGGTGGAAAAGAAAGGGCTGTAGTTGTAACATACCGCGACAGTATGGACACTGAAGTACCAACCGCGAGTGATACGATCAGCAATGTGGTTTCAGGGTCAAATAACTTTATTACTGCTAATGATAACAAAAAGGTCGGATTCTCTGAAGACAGCATTGTTGTTAAATATGGCAGACTTGTCACCGGTAATAGCTTAAGTAACAATGACAAGGCATATATGGCTGTTAACAGGGATTATTCAAGTGGAGATTATTATGCATCTGTAATTAGAGTGGACGAGCCAGTGAATCAGAATGCTCTTGCGATTTATCGAGGAAGGATAAGTGATATTGTCGAAAATAAGAGTATTACTGTTGAGTCATTTTCTCAGATACAGGGTACCGAATGGAACTATTACAATACGCCGAAAACCTTCAATATTACGCTTGATACAAGAGTTTTGAATGATGATGGCTTGATGAATGTTAGAAACCTTGTCGGATTTGGAGATGAGAGTTATCTGTGTAGAGCAGTGTATATTGTAGCAAATGGGACTAATGCTGTATTAGTTAGCACTGCACCTTACGGCATAGAAAGTGTCAAAGGGACTACTTATGCTTTTGCTTCAGATTCGGGCAAAATAATAATGCGCAAGGCGAGTATGTATAATGCATCCAAATATGTTTGGGAGAACTGTCCCGATACTACTGTAACTATCCTTAAAAATACTATTGCTATAGAAAACGGGTCTATAATTGATCCTGCGCTAATTAAGAAAGGAACTGTTGTAAGAGTAATCAAAAAAGATAAGGCTGCAACTGGAGATGCCTATATTATCTTTGTGGAGTGAACAACCTTTTTGGAGGACTGGTCAATGAAAAAAATATTTCCAATGCTTGTGCTTGTTCTATTAGCTTTACTTCTGCTGCCGGCTAATGCATCTGCACGTGAAGGGATCTGCGGCTATGAGGGAGGTATTTCATCAGGTGAGGTGCCCGATAATACTACATATGATTATAAAGAGGTATCTTTTGTTAGCGGTGAGCCTGTCGTGTTTGAGGGGACGCTTCTCATCAAAAAAAGTCAGCGACAGGACAAGTTGACAACTACTTATACCTATAACCTTAGAAATGCAGAGGAAGAAGGCACTTTATCGCGTGTACTGGTTTTCGCCACTACGTCTGAAAAAAAGCAGAATGGCCAGACAACAGAGACGGTTAGCCTTACTTCGGCAAGAGAAACTGTCAAGATAGATGGCGTCACATATAATATTGCAAATAAAAACAGCTACCAGCTTGCACGTTCAAATCTAATAGACCCCAAGCCTGCTGTGAATTATCACGCAGGTAACATGTGGAGCAGGAAGGTTTATCAGGTTGGTGCGGCTAATGAAGGAAATAAGGTTACAGTGGAATGTACCGGAGCTTTCTACGGTTATGATCAATATTGGGGAAATGCCGAAAGTTTGTTGCTGGACTATATTATAAGCGGTGAAAATAAAAGCAATGATGATGTCGATATATGGGGAGGAACGGCGTCAGTTGTTATTTCTTCAACCTCGACTGAACAGTTGAAGTACCAGGAGAATCAGCCTGACCAGATTAGCTTCTCCGGCAGTTATATTAAAAGCAGAATGAATAGCAGCGTTCTACAATATACATGTATGTTGCCTGAATTCGATGCTAAAGGGATATCCACAGACCATATTTTGACTTACAACGATAGTATAAGTATTGAAACATTCCCAGTTCAAACAAGGCTTTCTGCCGTTAATACTAAAAACTTTGCTGGTCACTGGGCAGAGAACGATATTGAGATCATGTTTGGACTTGAGGTTTTTAAAGGGGACAGTCGTTCCTTCAATCCTGATAATTATATGACAAGAGCAGAATTTGCATCTGCACTGGTTAATACAGCAAGAGCTGTACCATCAGATCCTACGATGGTTACAAAAACAAGCTCAACTGTGCGTAAGACAACAAAGAAAGAGGCTCTAGTTTCACCATTTGATGATGTATCTATTGATAATGTTTATTTTACTGAGATAAAAAGCGCATTTGAACGTGGATTGCTCAATGGCAAGGGATACAATATCTTTGCTCCGAATGATTATATTACGAGGGCAGATGCCACAGTAGCTTTTATCAGGGCGCTCGGGTTTGAATCATTAGCGCCTGCTCCCGCAGCAGTTACAAGCTTCAGGGACAATGATCTTATCCCGGCTCATGCGAGAAGTGCGGCTTATGTTGCGCAAAAAATAGGGCTTATCCAAAGCGATAGCAAAGGCAATATGAACCCTAACAAGAAGCTTACTAAAGCTGAGGGCGCGGCCATGATCAATAAACTGATCATATATTTGCAGGAAAGTATTAGAAAAGATTATAGGAGCAGAATAGTAAATTACTAAATGATTGGACAATTGAGGTGAAAGGTGAAGTATTGTCGTAGGAATATATCCAATACAGAACTGTCCCCTATACATTAGTTGAGAACTGTCCCCTCGAGTGGTAAAATAGGGATAACAAATTCAAAGGAGTTTTATTGTGAAGAGTGTTTTTTATAGATCAGTGCACAAGATATTATGTGTTGTACTTGCGACTTTCTTATTGGCTTCACAGACAGTATATGCATCTGATTCTGCGGGAAGCGGCAAATACATGGATAGTGTGATGGAACTCATACAGGAGGAATATTACGGGCAAGTTTCCGATGATAAGCTGATTGATACTGCGATAAGAGGAATGCTAAATTCACTGGATGATTATACTACCTATTTTGATAATGAAGAAAAAGATGTTTTCGTGGATTCGATAACAGGTGTCTTTGGCGGTGTCGGCGTAACAATGGAAATAAGCGGCGACTATATTGTTGTATCTAAAGTAATCCCTGAATCGCCTGCGGAAAAAGCGGGTGTACTACAGGGGGATAAAATCGTTGAGGCAGAGGGGACAGACCTGGTTGGGGCAACATCTGAAAAGGCTGCTTCAGTTATAAAGGGTGAACCCGGCACAATAGTTAAACTGGGCCTTTTGAGAAATGGTAGTGACAAAAGAATATACTATAATGTGGTGCGGGAAATAGTTAAGGTCAATCCTGTTACATATGAAAATAGAAATGGGATTGGATATATAAAGCTTGATATGTTTAACGAAAATACAGATGAGTATATTCGTAAAGCGTTGACCGAGTTCGATAAATGGAAAATAAAGAAAATTGTTCTGGATCTGCGTGACAATCCTGGCGGAGAAGTCAGTCAGGCTGTGGCATTAGCCGAAAAAATCGTTCCAGAAGGTCTTATAACCAAGCTTGACTACAAATCAGAAAAATACGATGATATTGAATACTATTCTAACCTAAAGCAATCCAAGTACAAGTTAGCTGTACTGGTCAACGGCTTGAGTGCAAGTGCCTCTGAGATTGTATCAGGAGCAGTGCAGGATACAAATGCCGGAATTCTTATTGGCACAAAGACTTTTGGAAAGGCTAAGTTCCAGAGCCTTATACCTATATTGTCGAAGGAGGCGTTTAATAAGTATAGCCAAAGATACAATATCGACACTGCAAATGGATATGAACTATACGATTTAAACATATTTCCCAGTGAGAAGGAAATATGTGGATATGCAAAGATGACACTGGGGGTATATTATACACCTAATGGAAGAATGATAGACGGAGCAGGCTTGATACCGGATATTACTGTCGCCGACCCTGAACCCGTAAAAGGGATCAATATTACCAGTATTCAAAGGTTGACTAAAACAGTAGAGCCTCAGTTGAACAGCCAGGGTTCTGATATCTATAATGCAAAAAAAGTTCTTAAGGCCCTGGGATATGATATCAAGACGGAAAATAGCAATTTTGACAAGGCTTTTAAAAGCACTTTAATAGAGTATCAAAAAAATAAAGAGCTTAATGTTAACGGAGTCCTGGATATCAAGGCTCAAGTATCTCTAAACGCAGATCTTCTAAAGATCGTTCAAAAGTATGACAAACAATACTCAGCAGCGGTTAATTATCTGTCAAGAAAATAAATATGACCGGATATAATGTTCCATAACCTGAAGCCAAATTATGCCGCAATGATATCTCTGATATGGATTAATTCAGTGATTAATCATAGCGGTGTTTTTGTAATGAGGACAGAACTGTCCCCGATAGCAAATTGCAGAACTGTCCCCCAAACAAGAAATGTCCCCCAAGCATGGCCGGACCTGCCAGCGCTCCTATAATTATTTTATATTTCATAAAGTTGACGAATAGTATAAGTTTTATCCGAATTGACAATACTTAATAAAGAAATAACTGTAAGCAATAGAATAAGTATAGTCAGGGGGATAAAAATGGATAAAATTTTCCTTACCATAAGAAATACGTTACTTAATAATTCCAGAAAGAAGATAAAATTATTCGCCGGGATTTTTGCTATTGTGCTATTATTGATTTTTATTCGTGTAAATTCTTACACGGAAAATATGAACAATGGCTTATCGGACAATCTGATCAGACTGCACGTGGTCGCCAACAGTGATTCGCCGCAGGATCAGGAACTTAAGCGTAATGTCCGTGATTCAGTTTTGGGTTATGTTCGGGATAAAGTAAATAATTCTGATAGTGTTGAAAGAACAAGATCTATTATAATCGAGAGTATTCCTGAAATAACTGCTGTGGCAAAGCATACGATATCTGATTATGGAAGCAGCTATGATGTGCATGCTTCACTTGGAAGTTACCCATTTCCAACAAAAGAATATGGCGATATAGTACTTCCGGCTGGCGATTATCAGGCTTTAAGAATTGTAATCGGAGATGGTACCGGTGCAAACTGGTGGTGTGTACTTTTCCCACCCTTATGCTTTGTAGATGTCACACATGGTACTGTACCGGATGAAGTAAAGAATGATCTTAAAAAGGTGCTTACAGAAGAAGAGTATAATATAGTGACTTCTTCAGATGAAGAAAGTGATATACCTGTTAAAATAAAATTCAAAATAGTTGAGATGTTCCAAGACTCTAAAATAAAGCTGGCAGGTGTTTTCGGGAAACTATTCAGTGAAGACAAGGGTTGAATCTCATCCTGTGAGGAGGGAATGTTCTAAAGCCGCTGCCTGCTGTACAGCCCGCAAATTGACCTGTACCATGCATTAAGGCCCACCCAGGCTTATCACAGCCCACCCAGGCTTATCACAGCTTGATGAGGTTTGTCACAGAACGCCGAAGCTTATCCTTGACGAGCTATGCCTTCTTATGTATAATGTTATCTAATATTTTCCGAAGCTATATAAATAGCTAACGAATAGGAGGTATGATTCCATGGCGTTCTATTATAATGAACCATCCAGGACTTTCAGTGAATATTTGTTGTTGCCGAACCTTACATCAAAGGAATGCACACCACAGAATATAGATTTGAAAACACCTATAGTCAAATTTAAAAAGGGGCAAGAGGCACCCATGACCATCAATATTCCGCTCGTGTCTGCAGTAATGCAAGCCGTTTCAGACTCGGGAATGGCAATCGAACTGGCCAGGTGCGGAGGCCTTTCTTTTATATTTGTATCTCAGCCGATCGAGCAGCAAGCAGAGATGGTGCGCAAGGTCAAAAAATATAAAGCAGGCTTTGTAGTAAGCGATTCCAATTTAAGACCTGAAGATACGCTGGCTGATGTACTGGCGTTGAAGGAAAGGACTGGACATTCAACCATTGCTATCACTGAGAACGGGCTTCCGACAGGAAAGCTGCTGGGGTTGGTTACAAGCCGTGACTACAGGGTTAGCAGGACACCTATTGATACTAAGATCAAAACTTTCATGACGCCATTTGATTCATTGATCTATGCAGAGGAAGGTATCACTCTGAAAGAAGCAAATGATATGATATGGGATCACAAGCTCAACTGCCTCCCAGTTATTGATAAATCCAAGAACCTGGCTTATATGGTCTTCAGAAAAGATTATGACAGTCATAAAGAAAACCCTTATGAGTTACTTGATACAAATAAAAGTCTTATTACCGGTGCAGGAATAAACACAAGAGACTATATGGAGAGGGTTCCCGCACTTGTTGATGCAGGAGTAGACATACTGTGCATCGATTCATCTGATGGCTATACAGAGTATCAGAAGGATACTATTACATGGATAAAAAATAAGTATAATGGTGAAGTTAAGGTCGGCGGCGGGAATGTTGTTGACAGGGAAGGTTTCCGGTATCTTGTTGAGGCAGGTGCGGACTTTATCAAAGTTGGTATCGGTGGAGGTTCTATTTGTATCACCAGGGAAACAAAGGGTATCGGCCGTGGACAAGCGACAGCTGTGGCGGAAGTAGCTAAGGCACGCGCGGAATACTATGAGGAAACAGGAATATATGTGCCTATCTGCTCAGACGGCGGAATAGTTCACGACTATCATATGGCACTTGCACTTGCTATGGGCGCAGATTTCATAATGCTTGGAAGATATTTTGCCAGGTTTGATGAAAGTCCGACAAGAAAGCTCAAGATAGGGAACAACTATGTGAAGGAATACTGGGGCGAGGGTTCCAACAGGGCACGTAACTGGCAAAGATATGATATGGGAGGCAAGCAGAAGATGGACTTTGAGGAGGGAGTAGACTCATATGTTCCATATGCCGGTAGCCTTAAAGATAACTTGGATGTAACATTGAGCAAAATTAA
Source organism: uncultured Oscillospiraceae bacterium (assembly GCA_964490975.1). GTDB lineage: Bacteria > Bacillota > Clostridia > Acetivibrionales > DTU013 > DTU013. Next base: position 26,942 of record CAZBEQ010000040.1, read on the forward strand.
ATCAACTATGTGTACCTGCGGTTCGATGAATATCTCAGAGCTTCATGAGAAAGCCAGGTTGACGTTGGTTTCATCAACAAGCATTATTGAAGGCGGCGCTCACGATGTAATACTAAAAGAGAATGAGGCATCGGTTTGATGTTATACAAAGCAGTTTGCAAGCTTTGAAGCAAGGTTTAACGTTAACAGGTCATCCTGTACATATTTACGGGATGACCTGTGTTAATGTAAGGGGACAGTTCTGTAAAAGACCGCATATAGAAAAAAATACAAATTTGAAAAATAATTGTAAGCAATAAAACATATATATATTACATTGTCTTATTGACAATGCCAGATATGTATTCTATAATTATTAAAACTACGAAGAGTTATGGGATTTAACAGGTACTGAGATCCGAACAGTGCTATTTATATGTATCAAATGCTTCATTGGATGACTGTATTTTGGTTAATAAGATTTTTGCTTTTTGAGTTAAGTATCGCAGAATAAATGCAAGTTAAATGCATATATTATCAACACAAAATTTCTGGTAAAGGAGAGGCTCTAAATGGCGGGTAAGGAAGTCATACTGACTTATGAGGGCTTGAAAAAATTAGAAGAAGAGCTGGAGCAGCTGCGCGGACCCAAGAGAATGGAAATTAAGGAAAGAATAAAAGTAGCTCTTTCATTTGGTGACATTTCTGAAAACTCGGAATATGATGAAGCAAAAAATGAACAGGCATACGTTGAGGGAAGGATCGCACAACTTGAAACTATGCTTAAGAATGCAAGAGTAATAGATGAAGATGATGTAAGTACGGACAAGGTAACCATAGGCTCAAAGGTTCGGCTTCTTGATATGGAGTATAACGAAGAGATCGTTTATTCCATAGTTGGCTCTACTGAAGCGAATCCCTCCCAGTTTAAGATTTCTAATGAGTCTCCTGTAGGAAGCGCACTTATGCACAAGAAAAAGGGAAATACTATAGAGGTGGCGGTTCCGGACGGCGTATTGAAATTCAAGATTATAAAAATCGAAAAATAAAGCGTATTTAAGCTTGTACCTAAGGAATAATTTAATATATAATAAAAAGAATAACAGTTTATTAACGTAAACTGTTATTCTTGGTTTACGCCGATAATGCGGCACAAACATTCAGCCGGGTTATATAAATGCCAAGGAGTGTATAAAGGATACTAAAAGAGAGTCGGGAGGTTTACAAATGGCAGATAACATAGAAAACAGCCAGGACATGAATGAACTTAATGAGATACTAAAGATCAGAAGGCTCAAACTTCAAGAGCTTCAGCAAAATCAAAAGGATCCCTTCAAGATCATAAAATATAATGTTACGCATAATTCCAGAGAAATTACAGATAACTTTGACAAGCTGGAGGGAGCTCATGTTTCTATTGCAGGACGGCTTATGTCCAAAAGAGGTATGGGAAAGGCCAGCTTCTGTGATTTGCAGGATCGTGAAGGTAAGATACAACTGTATGTTAAAATAGATGATGTCGGGGCAGAAGTTTATGAAGATTTCAAAAAGTTTGACATTGGAGATATCGTCGGTGTTGAAGGCTCTGTATTCAAAACCCATAAGGGTGAGATATCGATAAAGACTGAAAAAATTGTACTTCTGGCTAAATCATTGCAGCCGCTTCCGGAAAAATGGCACGGCCTCAAGGATGTCGATCTTCGCTACAGGCAGAGATATGTGGACCTTATCATAAATCCTGATGTTAAGAATACATTTGTTACACGAAGCAGAATAATCAAGGCGATCAGAAGATTCCTTGATGAAAGAGGCTTTTTAGAAGTTGATACGCCTATGCTTAACACGATACAGGGCGGTGCAACTGCAAAGCCCTTTGTTACACATCACAATACTCTCGATATGGATATGTATCTCAGGATCGCTCCTGAATTGTACTTAAAAAGACTGATCGTCGGCGGGCTTGAAAAGGTTTATGAGATGGGCAGGATGTTCAGAAATGAAGGCATGTCCATCAAACACAATCCTGAATTCACGATGATGGAAGTTTATGAAGCCTATAATGATTATAAGGGAATGATGGAGCTTACAGAAAACCTGATTTCCACTGTTGCGCAGGAAGTGCTGGGTACAACAAAGGTTCTTTATCAGGGCCAGGAGGTCGATCTAACGGCTCCTTGGAACAGAATGACCATGAGAGAAGCAGTATTAAAGTATTCCGGTGTCGATTTCGATTTGATTGATACAGATGAAGAGGCCAGAGCTGCAGCACGCGATAAAAAACTGCATGTAGATAATAAATTGTTAAAGGGTGAAGTAATGAGCCTTATGTTTGAGGAACTTGCAGAAGAACACCTGATACAGCCTACGTTCATCATAGGCTATCCGGTTGAGATCTCGCCTCTGGCAAAAAGGAAGCCGGATAGACCTGAACTGACAGAGAGATTTGAACTTTTTATAACCGGACGTGAAATGGCAAATGCTTACTCAGAACTCAATGACCCGCTGGATCAGAAGGATAGATTCATGCAGCAGGTCATGAAGAGAGAGTCAGGAGACGATGAAGCCAGCATGATGGATGATGATTATATTAATGCTCTTGAATATGGCATGCCTCCTACAGGAGGTCTAGGTATAGGAGTTGACAGGCTTATTATGCTATTGACCGATTCATATTCGATCAGAGATATTTTATTGTTCCCGACAATGAAGCCAAGAGAATAATTTTTGTAATTTGCCACTAAGAAACAAACAGATGCACTAAATACTGTAATACATTAGTACAGTTGTATGTTATGCTTTAAAGGGGTCTGAGCTATGGATAAAAAGGAAGCAAGAAGTATACTTGGTGTAAACAAGGATGCAGGCAGGAACGACATAGAAAAAAGGTATGCTGTATTGCTGAAAAAGTATAGGATCGAAATTAACCGACTCAAGGCGGCAGAGCAGGAAACCGCCGATGAGCAGGCAGGTGAGCAACCCGAGCAAACGAATCAGCAGAAAGCCATCGATGAGCAGACAGGTGAGCAACCCGAGCAAACGAACCAGCAGAAAGCCATCGATGGGCAGGCAGGTCAGCAGCAAGCAGTGCAGCAACCCGAGCAAACGGACCAGCAGAAAGCCATCGATGGGCAGGCAGGTCAGCAGCAAGCAGTACAGCAGCAACCCGAGCAAACGAACCAGCAGAAAGCCATCGATGGGCAGGCAGGTCAGCAGCAAGCAGTGCAGCAACCCGAGCAAACGGACCAGCAGAAAGCCATCGATGGGCAGGCAGGTCAG
>CAZBEQ010000040.1:30296-33779 GCA_964490975.1 uncultured Oscillospiraceae bacterium
CATCGATGGGCAGGCAGGTCAGCAGCAAGCAGTACAGCAGCAACCCGAGCAAACGGACCAGCAGAAAGCCATCGATGAGCAGGCTGAGCAAGCAGTACAGCAGCAAGCAGAGCAAGCAGTACAGCAGACCGCCGAAGGCACTGGTATTGAGGGTACAGCTGCAGCCGCATGCACTGGCACCGATTCCGCTATTAAAGCTGAATTCGATCGGGTAACGGAAGCATACAACGTTTTGATGGGTTATGAAACCAAGGAGAAAGAAGAAGCGCCAGGTAAGGCAGCGCCATTGTTCAAAATGGCTGGAATCGATGAAAAGAAGGCGCGGAATTTCTTCTACTATTATAAATTCTATATCCTTGCTATAATTTTACTGATAGGTTTTGTTATATACTCGGTCAATAGTTGTACAAACCGTGTGGTGCCCGACTTTAATGCAGCGTTTATAGGCAGGATCGGCTACACTGAAGCGACAAAAACACTGAAGGATAGTATAAAGGCTGGTATACCAATAATCAAGGAACCTGGCATTGACGGTGCTTATATCGACAAAACCATACAGGGTGAACAATTATATGCCATGGAAATGAAGCTGGTTGTTCTTACTGCTGCAGCTGATATTGATGTATTCATACTGGACAAGGGATATTATGAGCGATTTGCCAAGCAAGGTTTATTCATAAGTCTGGATGAGATCGCTCCGGGTTTGGGAGTGGATATATCAAAAAATCAGGAGCTTGTGTTGGCAATAGAAGACTTTGAAGATCTGACGGATACCGAAGGCAATGAAGCTTCTGAAAGCAGTTCCGCAGAAGTAACGCAGGAAAGTACATCTGAAACACCACATCTATACGGAATTGATGTTACAAATAGTACTGTATTGAAGGAATCCGGCGTAATTGCCGATAATATGATAGTTGCCGTACCCCTTGCGACTAAACATCAGGATAAAGCAGAGGCGTTCCTGAAGTTCCTCTTAAATTAATAATCAGGAGGTAATGTAATTATGTCCAGCGAACTTGTTATCAGGGAAGAGAACACCGAGAGTGGAGAAACTGTATTTGTTAGCGGGGAAATCGACATTTACACAGCTCAGCAGTTCAAGGAAAGGCTTTATAATGTCGTAGACAGAAGCGACAAAGATGTCACGATTGACTGTGACAGTTTAAACTACATAGACAGTACCGGATTAGGCATATTTGTTGGAGCTTTAAAAAAGATAAGGATAAGCGGACGAAATATCCACATTAAAAATATAAAAGATAACATTAAAAAGTTATTTGTCATTACAGGTCTTGATAAACTGTTTATAATCGACTGATGTAAAGGAGCGATTTGAAATGAAGTCAACTGACAAAATCACATTGCTTTTACCATGCAAAGCTGAATATGTGAGCGTTGCAAGGCTGGCAGCATCAGGGGTGGCCTGCAGAATGGGATTCAACATTGACACTATAGAAGATATAAAGGTGGCTGTGTCTGAGGTCTGCAGCAGGATAATAAGCGTCGACGTAAAGTCAGCCAATGATTACAGTATCACTTATGAGGTCTGTGAGGATAGGCTTATAATTACTTTTAGTTCAGATATGGAAAAGGCTGGATGCTTATTCAATAATGATGAAGACGGGTTGGGAATGTCGATTATCAGTGCATTTATGGATGAAGTAGAGTTTTGTGCGCAAAACAAAGATTATATCCTGTCCATGACAAAATTTATTGAGGAGAAATCCTGAAATGGATCAGAACCGCAACAAGTCAGCCGGGGTCAATGAACCCGAGGAAATTGATGAACTTTTTTTAAGATATGAGAAAGACAGGAATGTATCTGTGAGAAACGAAATAGTTAGCAGATACACCTATCTTGCTGAAATATTGACCAAGAAGTTTCTGAACAGGGGAGTAGACTACGATGATATCTACCAGGTTGCATGTATTGCGCTTATCAAAGCTGTAGAACGCTTCAGCCCCGAAAAGGGTTTCAAGTTTGCCAGTTTTGCTACACCTACAATAGTAGGAGAAATAAAAAGATATTTTCGAGACAAAAGTTCTGCAATCAGGATACCAAGACGAATCTATGAAGTGTATCAGAAGGTTTATCTGGCCAAAGACCAGCTTTCCCAGGAACTAAACAGAGTACCGAGGGTAGATGAGATAGCGGCCTTTCTTAATATCAAATCAGAAACTGTACTTGAAATCATAGAATCATGGAATGCATATAACATGCAGTCTTTCGATCAAAATGTATTCGACGATGACGATTTGGAACTTCATGAAACCATCGGTGATAATGATATATCCTTTGAGAGGATAGAAAACAGGGATTTCCTTGAAAAAAGCCTTAACAAATTCAACGATGCTGAGAAGGAATTCATAAAACTAAGGTACTTCGGACGAAATACGCAAAAGGAGATCGCCGATAGGATGGGAGTATCCCAGATGTATGTTTCAAGGCTTGAAAGGAAGGTTCTTGAACGTTTCAGAGGCATGCTTTATAAATAATCTCAGATCAAAGTGTTTATCTGAATATCTAAGAGGGAATATATTAATTAGAAATCTAATATACTTACTTTCGTATGTATTGTATTTAATAAATATGGGCTTTTCCAGCAGCATGCGGAGGTGGTTGTGTTTGGAGCGGGAAACATTGATAATCCAATACATCTATAAAAACAGAATACCCAGTATATTAGGGGAAATCGAGATAGTTGCTAATGATCTTATTACCAGCTTGCAGAAAAACTGCGGGTTAATTGATGACGAAACCTTATTTGACCTTAGGGTCATTATCAATGAAGTGTTAATTAATGCAATATTGCATGGTAATAAACAGGATGCAAGTAAATTAGTCAAAATAGATGCAGGCTTAACGGATGATGGCAGTGCAGTTTTTATTATTGAAGATGAAGGGCTTGGATATGATTTTAATGAAATATGCAGAAAACATAAAACATATATAACTAATCCTGCTGATTTGGCTGAGAGTGGCAGAGGTATGACAATTGTAAAAGGCTTATGTGAAAAAGTAAAGGTTAATAGTAAGGGCAATAAAGTAGTTATAGTTAAAAGGATAGGGAACGCATATCAGCTTATGAAGCATGTCTAAAATGTCCGCCTTCAATTCCTTAATTATTGAACAATAAAATAAGAAGTTTGATTATAATGATACTAATCATCCTGATCATGGACAGTTCTATGGAACAAGTTCTTAAGATATCCGCATATATTGACTTACAATTACTAATATGTGATGGTGACAAAGCATTTATGACTATATTTTGATAAAACCGAGCATAAAAGAGAGAAACCTGAATAATTCGTGCACAAAAAGGTAAAAGCTAATTAACGTGGGTTGATGATGAGCTTTTACGGTGATATAGTATAGAAGCTGTCCCGCGGCGAGCAAAAACGCCGGGCCACCTGAAAAGAAAATAAAAAAGGTGGTTGACAAAACGAGAACAGCGTGATAATATATAAAAGCTGCTCCGA
>CAZBEQ010000041.1:0-21643 GCA_964490975.1 uncultured Oscillospiraceae bacterium
CACGTACGGTTCCGTGAGGGGTTGGGCACCAAGAGGTGCCCACGCCTACTCGACCGGTGCAAGTATTATTTCTCAGCGCTTGCTGTAATTCTGCGATGTGGAGAATGGTTGTTTAGTCAATAAATACTGAGGGTAAATATTCTAAAGAATAGTAGATTCTGAGCCCGAGTTGGATTGTTAATTCATTGACAAATGGCTCGAAATACTATACAGTTAAATTGCTAAGGCTTAAGAAAGCTCTTTGGACAAAGCACTAACAAAACAATTGCATCTGACACCGAATACCTGGCTATTGCGGGAGGATCCTTGCTAAGCGTTGTACTATAACGAGGCGGGATATATTTACCGCTTTGTTGCCCCTAAATGTTATGAGGTGAAAGGCACAGCAATAAACACATTGGTTTAGAGTTATTGCGCCTTTAATGGCGCTTTTTTGATTTGTGTGGCTTTTTAGAAAAAGCTGGACCGTACTGACAAGTAAACGAGGAAATTGTGTTGAGGATTGAGATAATTGTTATGGAGGTGCATGTATGGAAACGCGGGTTGCCATTATAGGAGTAATTGTGGAGGATAGTGAGTCTGTCGAAAAACTCAATAGTATTTTACATGATTATGGTAAGTACATTATCGGCAGGATGGGAATGCCATACCGTGAGAAAGGTATCAGCATCATCAGTATATCAATCGATGCGCCTAATGATATAATAAGCGCTCTTTCGGGGAAGCTTGGCAAACTGCCAGGCGTGAGCACAAAAGCAGCCTATTCAAAATTATCCTATGAAACATAGAATGAGGTAGAGAATGAAACATATCATCGATAAGCTTTACAATACCGGCTCGCTTGAACGGGATAAATGCTGTGATGCCGGATATGGTTTAGACTTTCGGACTCTTGTACTGCAAGGCAGTGAGGACGGTTATTTTACGGATGAAAGATCGACCCTTTAGGGTCATATTACCAACTTTTATTGGCCATCGGATTACTATGGAAGTCGTGACTTCAAGTTCTGACACCATTACGGTATGCTTTAAAGGAGGCTATTTGATATGAGCATGAATACAGTACCATCTTCAGAACGTGTGCACATAGGTTTTTTTGGCAAAAGGAACGCAGGTAAATCGAGCGTCGTTAACACAGTAACAGGACAGGCCCTTTCAATAGTCTCTGAGGTAAAGGGCACAACAACAGACCCGGTCTATAAAGCGATGGAGCTGCTGCCGGTCGGACCTGTTGTAATAATTGACACTCCGGGCTTTGACGACGAGGGCGATCTGGGGGAGCTGCGTGTAAAAAAAAGCCGTCAGGCGCTGAATAAAACGGATTTGGCTGTTCTCGTCATTGATTTCATTGAGGGAAAATCAGCTGAGGATGAAAGACTAATCGAACTGTTTAGAGAAAAGAAGATTAATTATTTGATAGTCTACAATAAATCCGATCTGGCCGAGCACGGGCCGGGAGCGGAAGCCAGGGGAGAGAACGGGTCGGAAGAAGGGCAGGAGATCTATGTCAGCGCAAAGACCGGATATCATATAAACGAACTGAAGGAAAGGATAGCGGCACTAGCTGTACAAGATGAGCCAAAGCTGAGGATCGTTGGTGATATTATTGAGCCTTTTGACTTTATTGTACTTGTTGTCCCGATAGATAAAGCTGCCCCGAAGGGAAGGCTGATTTTGCCACAGCAGCAGACGATACGTGACATACTTGAAACTGGTGCTACGGCAATCGTAGTTAAAGATACCGAGTTGCGGGCGACACTGGATAACATCGGGAAGAAACCAAAGCTCGTAATAACCGACAGCCAGGTATTTGAAAGAGTATCGGCTGAAACGCCTGAGGATATACTGCTGACCTCGTTTTCAATACTTTTTGCCAGATACAAGGGCAGCCTTGGAACTACGGTAAAGGGAGCAAAAGCATTGGATTCGCTGAAGGATGGGGATACGATCCGAATATCAGAGGGATGCACCCATCACAGACAGTGTGATGATATTGGCACTGTTAAGCTTCCACGGTGGATACAAAACTATACCGGTAAGCAGTTCAACTTCAGATTCACGTCCGGAACCGAATTCCCCGAGGATCTGTCAGGAAACAGCTTGATCGTACATTGCGGCGGTTGTATGCTCAACGAGAGAGAAATCAAGTACCGCACGAAATGTGCTGAGGATCAGCATGTGCCTATGACTAATTACGGTATACTGATCGCTTACATGCAAGGTATTTTAAATAGAAGCATTGCTATGTTCCCTGAATTGCAATAACCATTTTACGATTGCGTTTTTGAATGGAAATGTTAAAATAAATAATTATTGGTTGTGGTAATTCGATTGGGGGCATAGGCTGGCTGATGGGGGTAAAATTAAAAAGGCGGTTTCTCTATATATTGCTTACAACAGTTAGCTTTGCTATATGTGTTATAATAGTCGTCTTCTTCTCACAAAATCACATTATAAGAGGGTTTGTTGGTGACGTGGTCATTATATTCCTGCTTTACTTTCTGGCAAAGGTCTTTTCTGATGCTAGCCCATTAAAGCTCTCTTTTTTTATTCTTTTATCAGCATTTATTGTAGAGCTTATGCAATATTTCAGAATTATCGAAATATTGGGGCTCGAACAAAGTAAAATTGCGCAAATAGTCATAGGTTCAGTTTTTGATCCCTTGGATCTGCTTGCTTATATGGCAGGAGCTATTCTTGTATATTTCCTTGATGACAGACTTGCTTGCAAATTATTCCAAAACAAGTGAATATTTTAAAGTGCACATTTTAATATGTAGTATAAAATAGGAAAAAAATCTACAAAAAATCTCACAATAAAGTTAAAGAATAATGTATCATATAAATATGGGTACATAATTGTACAAGCCTGGAATGAAAATAATGTGACTTAAAAGGGAGAGTTATTATGAAGGGTAGAATTCTTTCAGTACTTATTGTTTTTGTGCTTTTAACCACTGTTTTTCCTGTTGCATCCTTTGCGGAATATGCACCACCGACCAGCTACAGCGCTCCTGAGAACGTAGGCGTTGTTTTTGACGGAAGTGATCTTGAGGCAAATGAGAGCGGAAGATGGAGTTTTTCTATCGGACTTGGTGCATCTGAAAAGATCAGGGAAATCGTGAAGGCGTTTGAAGACGGAAATCTGGAGGATGCAGGTTATGATAGCTTTCATGTAGGCGTTCAGGGCGATTATAAGCTTGATGACGGCAAATGGCGTTCCGAGCTTTCAGGATATGAGGATCGGGTCTCGGACCAGGAGGCTCTCTTTAGTAATGAAAGCGGTACTTGGGTTACCGAGTACAATATGAATGATTATGATTTTAATGAAGTAATACCTGATGGCGTACTTTCGGGAGGCAAGGTCTATTTCGATAATCATACCATGTATTTCAGGGTCAGATTTTATGTAAGTTTCTACAAAGATAAAGACTTTGAATATTACTCCCCATGGTCATCTACGGTTTCTTACACTAACAAGAAGAAGTTTGAGGATACTGCAGCATTGATAAATCATGCCCCCCAGCTTTTGTCGGTCGAACTTAAAAAGACGGATGATGGCAAGCCATATCTTGATTTCACTGCAGCAAAGGCTCATGAGGGCATACAGCTGTTAAATAATATCTCCGACCAGAGAGTATACACAAATGTATGGATACGGGCAAATGGCGGTGCCTGGGCAGATGCAGGATCGTACTTGTGGATGAAGGAAAGGTTTGAGGTTGAAGCAGCAGATTACTTTACAGGCATAGAAAGCTTTGATTCGGCAGTATATGAGGTGAAATTCCGTTATGAATTCGATCAGGATTATTATCCTGTGGCAGGAAAGAGTAATACAATTTATTCGCCTTTTTCAAATGTGATATCACATGGTATGCCTGCATACGAGGGAGCGAGTAATTGGGCAAAGAAGGAACTGGACAAGGCTGCCGACTATGGATTGATCACCGATAGCATCAGGAGCAATATATCAGGCAACATCACCCGGGAGGAATTTGCTGAAATTGCTGTCAAGCTATACGAGGTTTATACAGGTAAGAAGGCTGAGGCAGGCAGCATGAGCTTTGCTGATTGTTCAAATCCAGAGGTACTGAAGGCAGCTAATCTCGGGCTCGTTACCGGTGTCGGAAACAATAAGTACGCCCCGAAACAGCTTGTTACAAGAGAGCAAATGGCAACTATACTGTTACGTGCTTTAAAAGTAATCAATCCATCAGCTGATTATTCAACTGCAGGGTCTGTCAAGTTTGCAGACGACAGCAAGGTAAAAAAATACGCGAGAGATGGTGTTTATTTCTGCTCTAAAGCCGGCATTGTAACAGGCGTTGGGAAGAATATGTTCAATCCTGAGGGCAATGCTTCGCGTGAAATGGCTGTCATCGTATGTACCAGAGCTTACGAGTATTTCAAATAGTCCGGAATTGATCATTGCTATACAGCTTTTATATTAACAATTAAGAAGGGGATCCATTTTGTTGGATCCCCTTTTATAATGTGGTGCGTCCGAAGCTGGACCACACTAACCGGTACGGGTCCGGTAAAGCTGAGCTGCACTGAGCTGTGCCGTATGCGTGTGGCCTTGGTATAAAAGCTGTCCTTCTGTGTATGTGTACGGATTTAGCATTAAGGCCGTCGTCCTGCCTGATTGATGGAACGGATGTTTGTTATTGTTGAATAATGCTCTCTGTTGGGATATAATGGGCATATTATGAGATAACCACGATTTAAATTATTGTACGTTATGAGGATATAATATTGATTATACGGTTAAGAAATATTTCCATTGTTCTTTTGATATCACTTACAGCGATGCTTACACTTACATCATGCAATTTTGCAAAAGATAGGTCATATATGGTCAAGGAGACATACAGGCTTGTTACTTGCGAAGGATCAAGCTCATATCTGGCGGTGGACCTGCCTGTAAGCTATGGCTATCAGGACATTAGAGGTATGACGGTGAAAAATGCAGATGAATATTACTTTGAAAAAAAGGATGGATATAAGGTTCTCCAGGCAGTAATTAACGGTGACGGAAGTGAAAGGACTGTCGAGATAACTTATACAGTCGAGCTGCTTGGAGGGTTGCAGACCTGGGATATGGAGATCGGCAATGATTATCTGAAATCTAAAGGAAATGTTGATTCGGACAACCAGAGCATCGTTGAAGCGGCACTTAGACTGAAGGTCGAAAATGATGATTACCTCACAGCTAAAAAGATTTCATCATTCGTTACTAAAACGATCATAGCCGACACTAGCACAAAAGTAAACGCTGAAACATTGCCGGCTTCCAAGATACTGGAGCAAAAAAAAGGAGTCTGTAATGACTATGCAAATCTTACAGCTGCTCTGCTCAGAGCTGCAGGTGTGCCGGCAAGACCCGTTTCAGGCCTTGTGTTCAATGATCTGAAGGAAGCAGCAGACTGATCTCACTCCGCTCAAAATGGATCACATGCATGGGTGGAATTTTATTCAGACGGAAAATGGCATTTTGCAGACCCGACATGGGGAAACAGTTATTTTGACAATCCCGATGGATATCACCTTTCGTATGGAGCTGAGACGGTAGATATAAGTACTACCGAATACAAAGCCCAGTTTGATGCTTTGTTGAAGAATATTGAAGCTGAAGGATGTAAGCTCATTGCCGCTATGACTGCTCCTCTTAAGTTCACTGCATGGTCAGATGATTCTGAAGCGGAGATCATACCGAAGGTTACTGTGGAGAGGGAGAAATAATTCTATATGGAAATGCCATTTGAGCTTCGTGAAGCGTTAGAGCAGCAATTGCAGGACGTAAAGCTGGATAAGATGATCCTTGATTCACAGAATATCAGTTTAAGATACAGGACTCAGGGGGGGACGGGCAAGAGGCTACTGACCAATGACAGTGAAGCGTTGTCATATGCCGTGGCACGGATGCCTGCTACATACTGCGCAGTTTATTCTGCCCTGCAAAAGACTTTATCAAAAGTAAAAAATATACCGCTTACGATGCTTGATGTAGGAGCCGGTACAGGCGCTGCCTCATGGGCAGCAGCAGAGTTGCTTGATTTAAAAAGCCTGATCTGCCTGGAACGGGAGGGCGCAATGCTGGGATTGGGCAGCAAGCTGATGGAGCATGGGCCTAAGGTGTTGCAAGAAGCAAAGTGGCAGGAATTCGATCTTGATACTGATAATATTCCATATAAAGCGGATTTGGTTATTGCCTCGTATGTACTCAATGAAATGTCCGGGGATGGACGAAAGTGTGCAATAGAAAAGCTTTGGGATGCTGCGAGAATGATACTTCTGCTTGTCGAACCCGGTACACCTGCGGGCTTTTCTCATCTGAATGACACACGCGGCAGGCTTCTTGAACAAGGAGCTCACATTGCAGCCCCGTGTCCACATGAGTCCGATTGTCAAAAAGGTCCTGAGTATTGGTGCCATTTCGCCTGCCGCGTGGCAAGGAGCCGGCTGCATAAGCAGTTAAAGGCAGGTGATGCCCCATATGAGGATGAAAAATTCAGCTATATGGCTTTTACACGCAAAGCCCAGGCGTGCGGGGGTATGCGTGTGCTAAGACATCCGCAGGTGAGGGGCGGGCATGTGATGCTTGAGGTATGTACGTTTGATGGTATCAAGGAAATCAAGCTTACCAAAAAGGACGGCGAAAGATACAAGAAAGCCCGGAAGGCTGAATCAGGGGATGAATTGATTTGAGGTGGGTTTATGAAGAGATTTTTGGCTGTAACGATAATTGCAGCGATGCTGTTTAGTGTAGGCTGCGTGAACAGGGATATCAATGATGGCACCGGCGGAGGCCCCCTGAGTTCGGAAGGCGGTGACGTTACTTATGAAGCCCCGGCAGGAGCTTCTGAAAATGAGACAGGTCTTGAGACCGAAGGGGATGAAAGCACTGCAAATGACGTAAACGGGGCTGAAACAGCGGAAAAAGCCGAAGCAGCCGAAGCAGCCGAAGCAGCCGAAGCAGCAGAAGGCATCGAAACTACCGGGGAAGCTGATACTGCGGAAGGTAGCGGAAAAACTGGAGGCCTGGAGGCAGAAGAAGGTTCTGGAGTAAAAATCGATCCTATCGTTGCAGAAGACTTTCTGCTTGGAGGATCAGCAGACGGAATGTGGATAGAAGCGGAAGAACTTGCCGATTATATAAAGGGCGGAGAAAGCTACAACTGCTATGCATTCGACAAAAAGACAGGAATCGGCACAGGCGGAAGTATTGAACTGCTGGATCCATGTGATACTGTTTCTGTATCTGTATCCTGTGAGAATGATTATTTGATAGCAACAGCCGGTAAATGGAATGCGCTGCCAAGGGTCCCGACCTCACAGTCAACGGAAAGCGGGACATACAAAAAGGTTGTAAGTGATATTCTGGTTGAGTATGGACTTGCCGATGCAGAGGTTATCATTAAGCAAAATTACCGTATTGATATCGAGGGAGATGGAGTTGACGAGGTATTGATCTGGGCTTCGAACATAGATTACGAAGATCCGGGCATAAGGGCGGAGAAAGGAAAATACTCTATCATATTGCTAAGGAAGGTCGTTGATGGAGAAGTAAAAAATATCCCGGTCACGTATCCGATATACAATGAAGATTACAGTGACGATACCAATTATGATATTATTTATGTTGATAAGATAAGGGCTATAGTTGATTTAAACGGCGACGGCAAAATGGAGATCATTGTTGACAGCCGGTATTATGAAGGAGAGTTTGTTGAAGTGTTTGAGCTGCAGGGAGATAAACCGATAGAAGTTCTCAGCAATGGATGGGGCGTATAGAAAGGGGTGTAACAGAAGTATTATGTGGAAAAAGTTATCGAATATTAATGATGATAAGAGCGGACTTAAAACCATATTCCATATCTTAGCGTGTTTCGCAATTTATATTCTGAGTATGCTTGTAGCCGGTATAATAGTTGATATGCTATATGTTATTGGTAAAATTAATCTACCTGTTTTAAGTTTAGCATTGAGATGTGTGTTTGAAATCGTCTTTTTTGTCTTGGCATTGAATTTATATGTTAAAAAGGTACTTCGCCTTGATTTGGCTTACTTCAGGATAACAAAGCAGGGTTTTCGTCTTATTTGGGTGATTGTTGCCATTTTGCTTCCATCTGTTGTCATCCTGTTTTATATTACGTTTGTAAAAGGCACGTTAAGCTATGGAAATGGCGATCCTGTCATCCTTAATATCGTATATGCCTTGAAAGTCGGCCTTTCTGCAGGTATAACCGAAGAACTGCTGTTTCGGGGATACATAATGAAACTGATTGAAAACCGTTGGAACAGAAAGGCGGCAATTTTCATTCCATCGGTTATATTTGCTGCGCTTCATTTGGCAAATGGCATGGAGTCCGCAGATGTGCTTTTGATGTTAGCAGCAGGCACAACCGTTGGAATAATGTTTTCAATGGTGACCTATAGTGGTGGAAATGTATTTAATTCGGCAGTTATCCATGTTGCTTGGAATACATTGATTATTGGCGTTTTTAAATTTGGATCGCAGCAGATGGAATACAAATCTCTTGTCAATTACATGATCGAAAGTGATAATATTTTTATTACCGGAGGCAGGTTTGGTGTCGAAGTGGCAATCCCTGCAATTATAGGTTATCTTACGGTTATAGTAGTGACTATTGTCTACAAAGCGCATAGGGAGAAAGTGCAGTTACCAGGCTGAAAGTATTTGTGTCTGAGCCAATAATCATACCATTGCTATCGAACCTTTAAAGGGCAGTCTTATGAAAATAGAAAGGTCCGAAGAAGTACTTCACGGCTGGCGGAAGAGTTAATGCTACTATATTAGTTACTGGCGAACTTAGTGTTTGAGATGCAGGAAGATAAACTGCTAGAAGTTCTCAGCAATGGATGGGGCGTATAGAAAGGATTTTTACAAATGTTCATGTACATATTTTCAATAATTCTGATAGTTGCTTCAAACGTAATGTACAATATCAGCCAGAAGTCAACGCCTGAGAAGGCGAATCCTTTTGTCGCACTGCTGGTGACATATTTGACGGCCATTATAATAACCTGTGTCGTTCTGATATTTAATAAACCTGAAAAAGGCCTGATAGAATCTGTAAGAGACCTCAATTGGACAAGTATCGTGCTTGGCGTCGCAATAATAGGGCTTGAATTCGGATATCTGATGGCTTACAGGGCAGGCTGGAATATCAGTGTGGGATCGTTGGTTGCTAACATAATACTTGCACTAATGCTGATCCCGATAGGCATAATTTTTTATAAAGAAAGGTTCGAACTGACGAAGATCATGGGCTCGGTTTTTTGCATTGTAGGGCTTATTTTGATAAATAAAAAGTAGAATTGATCAGAGTGGATAACGGATATGGCTGGAAAAACAAATTGTGAGAATTGCTTAAACTATGAATATGATGAGGATTATGGCTGCTTTATATGCCTGGTTGACCTTGATGAGGATGAATATGTCAGGTTCATACAGGGTTCATTTACACAGTGCCCTTATTTCCAGTTTAATGATGAGTATAAAACTGTAAGAAAGCAAATGTGATTGTGAGGAGTTTGTAGAGATGAGAATGAGAATGACTATCGCTGCTTTATTGCTGTTTGCAATAGTATTGTCCGGCTGCAGCGTAACAAAGGCATTACCGGCTGCTGGCGTTGGCGGCGATTCGGAAGGTGTGGGAAATGCTATATCAGAAGGACTTGCAGAAGATACTCAAGAGAGTGATCACGAAGTCAATTCTGGGACGCAGGACGCCGGAACCGAAGGAGTTCAGGATGGTGGCACGGTTCAGGAAGGCGGCGCAGCTCAGGAAGGCAGCGGGGTTCAGGAAGGCGGCAGCGCAGCTCAGAAAGACGGTGCGGTTCAGAAAGGCGACAGCGAGGTCGCAGCCGGAACGTCATATAAGTTGAAAGAGCCCGAATTCATAACGGTTGAACCGACATCATTTTGCAAATTAGCGGAGGACTACATCAATTTATCTAATGAAGAGTTCAGCAAGCTTTACACGGAGGATGAGCTGTGGAAGTTGGGCGCGTTTGACAGACTGCTTTTTACTAAGTATGCAAAGGGGAATATAGTTAAAAATATTGGTATAGGAAGCTCTCTACAGCAAGTTCTTGATACATTCGGAAATTGCCAGTTCGGGACTGAAGAAAAATTCGACAAATCTTCGACAGAATATCATAGATATCTACTCTATGGCTATAAGACAAGAGATTTCTATTTTGCATTCAGGATCGATCCTGAGACAAAGCTTGTAAACAGTATTTGTTTGAGAAAAAGATATGCTATGCCTGATGAAATGAAGGATATGCTTGTCGTTCTGTCAAAGTATGGAGACTGGTATGGTGCGGAATTTGCTGGAGATATAACGGATCAGGATCAATGGAATAAATATTTTGAAAATGACAGGGTGAAACAGACGCAATGGGGCAGGGGCACCATGACAATGATCTGCGATTATGGATTTACTTCTTCTTCAGGAATGGGGATCGAATATGGCGTATATGCAGATTATACCGGCGATATACCTGTCCTCCCGGCAAGGCAGAGCGAGTGGGATGAAGGGACGTATGAACCGGTCACTGTATTTGAATTGGATTATCCCGAATGGATGATATACAGGATCTATTATTATCTGGCTGAACAAGAGGATGCAATCAAATATAAAAATGGGTTGCTATCTTCCGATGAAGACATGTTCGCGTATGCTGTTGACGGAGATTGGCTGGATATGCGATCCTCAGGACTTTATGAATGGGCACATGTGGTTTTTCACAGCATGAATGGCAAGTATGCCGATAAACATATGTATTTTGGACATTACTCATCACTGGTAGGATTCATAGGTGAGCGCTACTTTGCAGAGACAAATATGATGGGCCTGCATGTTGTCGATCTGAAAGACTGGAGCACTGTATACAGAGAAGAAACAGTGGACGGAGGGTACAATCTTCGGTTAGATGAGAAAAATCAGCAGATACTGGACGAAGAAGGAAAGGTTTGGTATAAATATGATTTTAACGCTGACGGAGAGATAACCGTGAGCCGGATATACTCAGACGGCTGAGGGATACTGCTTCCTCTTCCACCGGAACTATTGCCATTGTAATGAGTCTAATACAAAGAAAGGGTGATGTTATGAAAAAATCTTTGTATTATCTTATTTGTTTGGCAATGATCATTGCTATCGGAGCAGGCTGCTCAAGCCATAACACCGGCACCGCATTGGCCGGAACAGGCAGCGCAAGTGCAGATAGCGCAAGTGCAGATAGTGCAAGTGCAGATAACGCAAGTGCAGATAGTGCAAGTGCAGATAACGCAAGTGCAGATAACGCAAGTGCAGATAGTGCAAGTGCAGATAACGCAAGTGCAGATAACGCAAGTGCAGATAACGCAAGTGCAGATAGCGCCGGAAATACATTAGCTTCTGACGGTACCGGATCAGGAACAGAAACCTCCGGAGCAAGTATGACAGCGGGCGATGGCACGCCGGACGGAGATACTACTGGCGAGGCTGCGGCGAGTGGGGATACTACTGGTGAGGCTGCGGCAGGCGGGGATACTACTGGCGAGGCTGCGACAGGCGGAGATACTACTGGCGAGGCTGCGACAGGCGGAGATACTACTGGTGAGGCCGCGGCAGGCGGGGATACTACTGGCGAGGCTGCGACGAACGGGGCAACGATGGGCTGGGAACCTTCGGCTTACAAGACTGTAAACAACTTTGATGGTGTATCTATGGCAGCTAAAGAGTGCACAACATTGTCTACGGGATTGACGCTTGTATTCACGAATAAATCAGAAAGCAAATGTATATACGGAGAATATTTTACACTTGAGAAAAAAATCGGCGGCAGCTGGTATCAGGTCCCTGTAGCTATTGATGGGGAATATGGCTTCAATTCGATCGGATATAATCTGGAACCCGATGGTGAAAGCGAATGGATTTCAGATTGGGAATGGCTCTATGGAAGCCTTGAACCGGGCGAGTACAGGATTGTGAAGGACATATTGGATTTCAGAGGCACAGGAGATTATGACACTTACTATTTAGCTGCGGAATTTATTGTGGCGCATTGAGTATTGTCAGACAAAGGATTTGTATATACGTATATTCCAATAGATTGGGAAATTTAGAATACAAAATTTCACATATATTGGAGGAGATCTATGAAAACAAGGGATATTAAAATCGAGCATTTCATGTTTGCAGTATTATTCACGTATATTCCATTCCACTTATTTGAGGAGGCTCTGGGCAATTTCCCGCAGTGGATGGCTCAGCACCACTGGACTCCGCATACTATCACTTATTCACATTGGATGGCATGTAACATATTCTTTTATCTACCGACCCTTGTTATTGGACTATTAATCTATTATCTATCTCAAAAGAAGCTGCTTTTTACAGGAGTTGGGGTAATAATCTGGGGCGTTTTGAACTTTCTTGAGCATTTTGTTTATTCCATAATAGACTCCAGAGTGTCTCCTGGGCTACTGACGGGCACGATTTACTTTATCATAGCTGTTTTAGCCATTGCCAAGCTGAAAAATACAGGTAAATTGTCTCTCGGGCTATTGCTTCCATCCACCCTTATGGCAGTAGTTTACGCTGGTCTGCCTGTGGTACTTCAGGTCATATGTGCCCCTTACTTCAGGCTCATATTCGTTTGATGCTCACATATTTGTTTATGTGGCCTTCAGTTAATAATTTGAGCATCCTCGAAGCTATTTGTATTTACTTGTTAATGTTCAGCCTAAAAAACTCACAATAAGCTTGTCTTAGAGTTGAGTTATTTGGGTATTGTGCAACCGACAAATAAATGGTACGATGTGTAGAAAAATTTCTACACAGACAAGGTATGAAGGTTGGGGGTGCTTTGAATTGATAAAAATGCTTGTGTTTGATCTGGATGAGACGCTTCTGCGTACTGATAAAACAATTTCTCTATATACACAAGAGGTATTGAAAAAAGCACAGAAGGCAGGAATAAAGATAGTATTTGCCACAGCCAGGCCTTATAGAGCGATAAAGCATTTTATGGAGCAGGTGGATTGTAACACGGCTGTTTACCATAATGGTGCAGCAGCGTTACTGGACGGAGAAAGTACAGAGAGCAGCAGGATTTCTTCCAGGGATACAGCCTTTATTCTTCGGACCGTGCAAACAAAATATTCCTGTAAAAAGCTGGCGGCTGAGATAAATGACAAGATCTATGCCAACTTTGATGTAGTAGCTATGTGGGGAAGTACACCAAAAGAGAGAGAGGTCCTTGAGGTCTCCTCAATCTGGACTGATTTTACCGATCTGCCGGAGATAGATGCCGACAAGATCATAATTGAAATCAATTCCGAGAAGGAATATGAAGAAGTACAGTCCCTGCTGACGCCTGATCTGTATGGCCAGCTTTCGGACGGAAAAACATTATGCCTTGTAATGCACAGGAACGCAACTAAGCTCAATGCGGTAAAAAGGATTGCAGGAAAACTGGGTATTGCCAGAACGGAAATAGCTGCCTTTGGTGATGACTATAATGATATTGAAATGATAAAGTACTGCGGCACCGGTGTTGCAATGGGTAATGCAATAGAGGAGGTGCGGCGGGCAGCTGATATGGTGACAGCTACTAACAATGATGATGGCGTTGCCAAGTATATTATGGAATATATTTTTGAATAATCCTGAGTATCCACCCATAAAACAATTATCATGGCCCAAATTTCAAGTATAGGGCACAGTAATAGCATGATAGATTGTCATAAAGCTATAAAAGCATTATTTATGTGTACCTATTAGTATAGAAGTAGACTATTCCTGAAATTTTGTCCAAGTGTTTATTTGCCACGTTGGAAATTAACAAGTGGACAATATATGTATTGAAGATTATCATTCAGTATGCTATAATCTTTCCAGCAGCTGACAGAAGTCAGTAGATTGAAAATGGGAACTCCGAAAATTTGAGATGAAGTTTTAGTTAACGATGCCACGAAGGTGTTAGCGTTTCTTGAAGGGAACCTCTTGAAAGAAGCGTGATTTGCGTGGCTTTTTTATGCATTTGCGCCTCTGAAGAGCATAAAAATAATAGAATTGTGAGGTAATCTGGATGAAAAAAGTATCAACAAGAAAATTGGTCCTTGCCGGACTTTTTATTGCACTGGGAATGGTAATGCCTTTCCTGACAGGATCGATCCCGAGCCTGGGGAGCAAGCTTCTGCCTATGCATTTGCCTGTTTTGCTGGCAGGTTTTGTGTGCGGTGGGCCACTTGGGCTGGCTGTAGGATTTATTGTACCGCTTCTTAGAAGTGCACTGATAGGAATGCCGCCTATGTTTCCAACTGCTCTTGCTATGGCATTTGAACTGGCTGTTTATGGCTTTGCAGCTGGACTTTTTTACAAATTGCTGCCAAAGAAGAGTATTTTTATCTATGTATCACTGGCCCTTTCAATGATCCTCGGAAGAATAGTATGGGGCATAGTAAGCTATGTATTATATGGGTTTGGCGAGACAGCATTCACATGGCAGATGTTTATGGGAGGAGCTATTTTGAACGCGATTCCCGGAATTATACTTCAAATCGTAGTAATACCGGCTATTGTAATAGCTTTGAAAAAAGGGAATTTGTTAAAGAATGAGTAATATCAGCGGAATTGAGTCTATACTTATCACGCATTATGAAAAATACCCCTCCATGCAGATACAGGATATGGTTAAGCTGATTTATCAGAATGAGTTTGCAGGAGGGCATTTCATCAGTAATGAAGCTGAGAGCCTGGAACGATTGGAGCGGGAGCTTTCCAAAATTGCAGACGCTATGGATGCTCCCGCGGCCGGCGATGCTTCGGTGGCGAGCAGCGATGCTCCTGCTGCCAGTGATGCTCCAGTGGTAAGTGATGCTCCAGTGGCGAGCAGCGAGGCTCAGACTGAGAGTGATGCTCCCGCGGCCGGCGATGCTTCGGTGGCGAGCAGCGATGCTCCTGCTGCCGGCTGTGGGGCTGATTCAGATACTATTGACGGCAATGTACCGGAAAAACACTTCGAAGATATAGGTAATGGATTATACAGGCTTCATCTGGGCGGTTTAAAAAACAAACAGCTGAGTACAGAAACCGTTAATAGGTTCTTTGTATATACTGCAAATTGCAATAAGGGCGATAAGGCCGGCTTTGAAGAAAAGCTTGGAGTATTGAGGAGTTGCTGTGAGAAAGGAAGATTGCCGTTGTCTGTAAGCGATCTGGACAATTATCTTTTGCTATACAGAAAGCAGGGCTGCCCTCCCGTAAGTCACAGTGAAAGCTACCGGGAGGCATATTCTCCTGCGTACCGCATTGTTAAATCGGTCTTTCGGGATTACTTTGAGGTGTTTTGCAGTATAGATCGGTTACTGAATAACCTGGGCGCGCAAACCGCAGAATCTTTATCGGAATTAACAGGCTCAACAGGCTTGACAGGCTCAACAGGCTTGACAGGCTCAACAGGCTCGACAGGCTCAACAGGCTCGACAGGCTCAACAGGCTCGACAGGCTCAACAGGCTCGACAGGCTCAACAGGCTTGACAGATAGAAGAGGCCTGACGGGCTTATCAGGCTCTGAAAGCTATATTAATGTCGCGATCGACGGCAACAGCGGCTCTGGTAAAAGTACACTGGCAGCGTTGCTGCAAGAGATCTACGACTGTAATGTATTCCACATGGATCACTTTTTCCTCACACCTGACCAAAAGACAGATAAACGTCTGAAAGAGGTCGGAGGGAATGTGGACTATGTGCGTTTCAAAAATGAGGTAATAGATTGCATTAAAAGCGGAACTGAATTCAAATATCATATATACGATTGTTCAAATGGATCATTGGATCAAACAGTGAACGTCACACCTAAAAAGCTGAACATCATCGAAGGCTCCTACAGTATGCATCCGACGCTGGCAGACAGCTATGACCTGAAAATATTCCTCAGCATAGGCGCAGAGGAGCAAAGCCGGCGTATACTTGAAAGAAACGGACCTTTCATGCATGAGAAATTCCTTTCCTTATGGATACCGCTCGAGAACCACTATTTTTCCGAGCTGAATATTGCATCACGATGTGATCTTGTCCTTAAAGCCTGAACCTGTCAGAGGACTACGGACTCTTTGCTTCCACACTGTTTATCCAAGGGGGAGATCACGAACACGATTTTTCCCTAATGAAGAAACCTGGCTTATGATTGAGCAATGCTGATTTATCCAAGGTGATTGTTAACTATGTAGACATATGGTAGAATAAGGTATCACCGCAGCAAAAGGAGGAAGGAATATGTCTGATAATGTTGAACTCAGGCTAGCGGTTCTGATCGATGCGGAAAACGTTCCATATAGGAATATTAAGGGAATACTCGAAGAGGTAGCAAAATACGGCACTCCGACGATAAAGAGAATATATGCGGACTGGACAAGCGCTGCTCTGACAGGATGGAAAAACGCTTTGCTGGAAAATGCTATAACACCGATCCAACAGTATAGCTATACATCAGGTAAAAATTCATCTGATTCGGCTATGATTATTGATGCCATGGACATTTTGTATTCCGAAAAGGTCGACGGCTTTTGCATAGTTTCCAGCGACAGTGATTTTACAAGGCTTGCAACCAGGCTCCGTGAAGCGGGGATGAGAGTGATCGGCATCGGGGAGCGTAAAACTCCAAATGCATTTATTGTTGCATGCGACAAATTCATTTATATTGAGATAATCAGTGTTCATGTAAAAAACAAAGTCTCCGATAGTGATGAATCCAGCAGGGAAAGCGTCATTTCCCAGGAAACTAAATCAAGTACTCTGGAAATTGACGACAGACTGATCAGCCTGATCGCAAGCTCTGTCAATGATGTTGCGGATGAAAGCGGCTGGGCCTTCCTTGGAGAGGTCGGCAACCTGATATCAAAAAAGCGCCCTGATTTTGACTCAAGAAATTACGGATTTTCAAAACTTACATTATTGATAAAGAGTATCGACCGCTTTGAACTGGAATTCAGGAAAACCAGCAATTCCAGGATCAAACACATATATGTCAGAAACAAATAGATAACTGTACTTATCGAATAATTTCTGTGTGGGGAAATACACGGAGTGATAAATCAGCGGGGGGATTATGATGGATACAACAAGGTATGAGGTTGTGGTTGAAGCGTTTGCAAAAAAGCTTTCCGGGGTAAACGAAGAGATAACAGGTATAAAGTCGGCTGAGGACAAATGGTCACTAAAAGAGATCGTTGGTCATCTTGTCGATTCTGCATCCAATAATCACCAACGCTTTGTCAGGTTGCAGTTTGATGATTTACTGGGCTTTCCGTCCTATGATAATGAACTGTGGATTTCGGTACAGAAGTATAATTACATGGATTGGAAGGACATAACTTTTCTTTGGCACAGCTTCAACCGTGTTCTGCTAAAGGTTGTAGAGCATATGAATACTGACAAGCTTGAGAATGTATGGATACTGGATGAAAAGGCAATCCCGCTTGGGGAGCTTGTTGATGAATATTACAGCCATATGCAATGGCATATGAGACAATTTGAGGAAAGACTCAGTGAGGTGGAATCATGAAGTTCGCAGGATTATGCCTGATTACGGAAAATGTGCTCCGCCTGTCAGAATTTTATAAGAAAATATTGAACACAGAAGGTGAAGACGATGACTACCATATGGAATTGAAAGCACATGGTACAAGCATTGCTATATTTTCGGCAGGTGGCATGGAGGAGATGGCTCCCGGCTCGATGAAGGGTGCCGGACATGGTAATTTTACAATAAATTTCGAGGTTGACGATCCGGATGCTGAATATAAAAAAATATTGGCAATGGGAGCTGCCATAGTAAAGCCTCCTCAGACATATCCATGGGGTTCGAGATCCTTTTGGTTCAGGGATCCCGATGACAATATAGTCAATTTCTTCGGAAGGGTGCAGGCAGTTACGACCGGGACAAAATAAAACTGATACGATGGAGAACAAAATGAATGATCAGAAATAGATCTGAAAGATTTACAGCACTGCTGATATCAGTGTCTGTAGTTATTTGTCTATTAACTGCCTGCGGCAATTCAATCGGTACTGCGGGTAATGTCTCTGAAGCAGCTTCCCAATCCGGGGGTGGTACAGGAGTAGCCTCTTCTGATGGTGTCATCAAAACGGAGGCTTTCTCGGAGGAAGCCAATGATGCAGCTGCTTCTTCAGGGGAGCTAAGTGAAGCGGTCGTATCGTCCGAAGAAGCCACTGATACAGCTGCTATTGACGGTGCCAATGAAGCAGAAAGCACAGCAAGCAAGGTGGGTCTTGCATTTAAGGATATAGAAGGCTGTAGTGGCGCTGTGTTTGGTTCAGATGGAAGGCTGTTTGTCTGTGATGCAAAAAACGGTTCCATCAAAGAAATAGATGTAGCAACCGGGGCAAAAAACTTTATAGGTCTGTCGCCCGACAAAACGATGGCTGCCTATTCGTACTCACCCACGACTGAGAGGATGTCTTCTACAGCAACAAAGATAGGTATCTGCGATTTGCTATCCGGAAAGGCAACCGAGCTTGTACTGGATGAGTATTTAAGTCAGCTGATGAACATATCATGGACATCGGATAAAACTATCATTGCAGTCGGGCATGTGAACCCATCCACGGAGGTGTATCAGGCATTTGATGCAAAAACCGGGGAATCTCTGTTCTTGGAACCTGTTGGCAGATTATATGATATATCAACAGACGGATCCCGTATCATTTATTACTTTACACCGCATTTTTCGGATACTGCTATGCCGCCTCATATCCGGATCACTGGGATTAACAAGGAAAATAATTCAGAAATCGATACTTTTGAAGAACCTGTTTATACCTTGAACTCACCTGAGTATGAGATCAGGCAGGCATGTTTTGCCGGGGCAGGAAAAGTAGCTTTGATCGAGTACGATTCTGGGAAAAGCCTCAGCACACTCAGATTTGTTGAAATTAATAATGACAAGGCTGAAATTATTTCGGAGATTCCTTTGAACAGTACGAAAATTGATCCTAATAGTATCTTTCAAATTGAATATTTTGATGACAGGTCTGAACTCTATGTATTGAGCAGTGACAGCGATTCGGATGCCGGTCCAAGCATAAATCTTCATGTGCTCAGTCTCAGGGATATGAAAATCGCTAAAGAGGATATTATTTCAACAGGCTTTGATATAAACAAATCGCACGATACCAATATCCATACGACCGGAAGCGAAGTCATCATAAGTGATATATCAGGCTCAGGTGATACGACTTATAAAAGTTCTTACAGGATCGAAGCTAACAAGCTTGTACTGCTAGACTCCATTGGAGAAGCTCCGCGGGAGATCGTTGAAACGCTGGTGAAGGCTGTAAATGAATACTTTGACGGCACTGATGATGTTAAAATTGACAAAATAGAATTATTCTAAGATATTACTAAAGAAATTTTAGGAGTGAGGCTGATATGGTCAGGTTATATATAACGAGGCACGGAGAGACAATTTGGAATACGCAGAAAAGGATGCAGGGTCATAAGGATTCCGAGCTGACAGAGAAGGGCAAATGGCAGGCAGCCCAATTGGCAAAAGCATTGGAAGATGTTGAACTTGACGCGGTATACTCAAGCTCGAGCGGGAGAACGCTCCAGACATCAAAGATAATAGTCGGGCAAAGAAATATCCCGGTCATACCTATGGACAGCTTAAGAGAAATAAACCTTGGCAAATGGGAGGGCATGATTTTCTCCGATGCTGAAAAAGAGTATCCTTCGGAGTTTAAAAATTTTTGGGAATTCCCGCATCTATACAGACCGATTGAGGGAGAGGAGTTCCCTGATGTCGCAGACAGGTTGGAAAGAACGATCAGACTGATTGCTCAGCAACATGGCGGAAAGAATGTTATGGTCGTAACTCATGCGGTTTCATTGAAGCTTGTAACGATGATAGTTGAAAAAAAGGAACTGAAGGATCTATGGAGCGGAGCTTTTATGCATCCTGCCAGCCTGAGCATAATAGAGTGCGGCCCTGATGGCTGGAGGGCTGTTAAATGGGGAGATACATCACATTATAGTGATAAGAAGGAATAAGACTATGATTTTATGTTTTGGTGATAGTATAACTGAAGGCAGACCTGGTGTCACTTACCTCAAGTATGTCAAATCAGGGCGCCAATACAGGAACTTCGGGCTCGGTGGCGACACCTTGATCGGCATGTCAAAAAGGCTTTTGGATATTATCAACGATCAGAAGTATCACGACGCCAATACTGTAATCATCGGCATAGGCACAAATGATGTATTGCATCCATATTTGAAGTCGTTTTCGAAACCATGGGCAAAGATCATTGATCAGCTTACAAAAAGAGGTAGCATACCATGCAGCAACGAGACCGATTTCAGGGATCGCTATGAAAAACTGCTACAATTTCTGAAGCAAGCCGGCAAGGATGTAATTATATTCGGGATCCCTCTGCTCGAAACAGATATAGCTGAATTGAATCAAAAAGCAATCGCTTATAATAAGATCATTATAGAGCTTAGCAGTAAATTTTCATACGAATATATCGATATCATGGGATTTCAGCAGGATATTAAAAGCAAGCAAAACAACAATGGATCGAGATTTTTCTCAAAAGATGTCTTCGAGCCTGTGCTGCTGTCTTTATTAACAACATATCTTCCCTTCACTGATTACGTGAGCAAAAAGAGGGGCCTTTCAGCAACAGTCGATGGTGTCCACATGAACACTGCATCAGCTAAAGGATTAGCCGTGTTGATAGAAAATTTTATTCAGGACTTGAACTGTAGTCCATAATGTGGTAAAATAGAACACAAGTTCGATAAACGTAAATGAGGTGTTCTATATGGACGCAAAGATAGTCGAGTTCCTGTTAAAGGCTAAAAAAGCGTCCTATGCCGGCAAAGGACCGGAAATTGACCCATCCAGGCCTGTTTCACATGATCTGCAGTATTCTGAAGGAAGCTTACTTTATATTGATACATATCTTGGCGAAGAGAAATTTGCCGGTGAAGAGGCTATATGGAAAGACGGGCAGCCTGTATGGGCAATGAACTACTGTGGGAGGGCCATCGCTGATGGCTTTTCGGGAGATTTCCTGAAAGAGGCGCTGGCCAATGTGCCTTTTGATAAGCCCTACAGGGGCCCTGACGAATACCGTAATGGTGATTATTTATACAAATGCAGTGTTGCCGGTGATCCTCACTGGTATAACGGCTTTGAAGAAATATACAATGGTGTCAATAAAGTGTACGAATGCATGTTTCACGGCGGAGATGTGAAATAATGCATAATTATCAGTTGTCACCGATTGTTTTATATCGCGTTCTTTATGTGGTAAAATGAAACCGTATTTTTGCGAATGAATGCGGATCATGCCGGTTGGAGGCTTATATGGGGCTCAGGATAGTCTATGGCAGGGCTGGAAGCGGAAAGACGAGCTATTGCTATAACGAAATAAAGAACAGTATAAGCAGCGTTGAGGGTACTGGCAATACAGCACAAGGGCCTGACAATACAGCACAAGGGCCTGACAATGCAGGACAAGGGCCTGACAATACAGCACAAGGGCCTGACAATGCAGAACAAGGGCCTGACAATGCAGGACAAGGGCCTGAC
>CAZBEQ010000041.1:21743-33101 GCA_964490975.1 uncultured Oscillospiraceae bacterium
CAATGCAGAACAAGGGCCTGACAATGCAGGACAAGGGCCTGACAATGCAGGACAAAGGCCTGACAATGCAGAACAAAGGCCTATTCTGCTGATAGTACCGGAACAGTTTTCTCTCCAGGCTGAGAAGAATATTGCAAGACTGTCCTGCAATACAGGAATATGCAGGGCAGAGGTTTTGAGCTTCAGAAGGCTGGCATTCAGGGTTTTCAGTGAGGTTGGAGGTATAACTCGCCGGCATCTTGATTCTACGGGAAAAAGCATGCTGCTTTTTCGTATTTTGGACAGACTTGGAGCCGAGTTGAAGGTATTTTCGCGCGCTGCTCTCAGGAAGGGCTTTACTGAGACTTTATCCGATGCCATAACCGAGTTCAAAAGATATGATATCACACCGGAGGAACTTGCCGAAACAACAGGCAGGCTGCAGGACGGGCTTCCGCTAAAGGATAAGCTCAAGGACCTGTCTTTGGTTTACTCTGAATTTGAAAGAATGCTGCACATCAATTACCTTGATGCTGATGATGATCTGACAGAGCTGTATAATAAACTGGACCAGTCTTCTCAGTACAATGGAGCAGATATTTGGGTAGATGAATTTTCAGGCTTTACACCGCAGGAATATAAGGTCATAATCAAGCTTTTAAAGAAGGCGGAACGGGTCACGGTCTGCCTTTGTACCGACTGCCTTTCAAATGATCCCGAAGATAATGCTCCCATGGTTTTCGGACCTGTCAGGAATACCGCTGCCAAGCTGTTACGGCTGGCATCGGAGGAAGGCATAGATATCGAGAGACCTGTAATGCTCGGTAATTTTGATGTCTCAAAACATACAGGCCACATATCCATACGTTTCAATGACTCTGAGGTGCTGGGACACCTGGAACAGAATTTCTATAAATACCCTTATAAAAGATATAATAAACCAACTGATGATTTATGTCTTATGACTTCTGCAAATCCCTATTCGGAGGCGGAGGATACAGCAAGGGATATTATCAGGCTTTGCAGAGAACATGGTTTCAGATTTAGAGATATCGCGGTGACTATGAGAAATCCTGACAGCTACAGCAGTATTGTCAAAAGTGTTTTCAAACGTTTCGGGATTCCTTTCTTTATGGACGGAAAGCGGGATATTGACGGCCATCCGTTAATAGTATTCATAATGTCAGCTCTTGAGATATTCTCAGGCAACTGGTCATATGAAGCAGTATTCAGATATGCCAAAACAGGGCTTTTATCTGTTTGCAGGGACGATTTGGACATCCTTGAGAACTATGTGCTAGCCAATGGTATAAGGGGCAATGTATGGAAGAGAGAAAACGATTGGGATTATCAGGTTGACAGTCATGGATGGCGCAATGAACCTTCTTCACAGGAAGCTGATTTGCTCAGGAGGATCAATGATGCCAGGAGAAAGCTTGCAGAGCCACTTGAAGCCTTCAGGACAAAAACAAAGGGCGGCGCTGATGCGGTAGGATTTTGTACAGCCCTTTATGAATTGCTGCGCGATACCGGAGCAGCTGAAAAAGTAGAGGAGCTTTCGCGTAAGTTTGCCGATGACGGGTTTTTAGACAAGGCAAATGAATACCGCCAGGTATGGAATACTGTTATGGATGTATTTTCACAGATCGTTGAAGTGCTGGGTGATGAAATACTGGGAACTGAACGTTTTTCTGAAATACTATCGGCTGGTTTTGCCGGTCACAAAATGAGCCTGATTCCACCTGCACTTGACCAGGTCCTTGTTGGCAGTATTGAAAGGGCTCGAAGCCATGACATAAAAGCATTATATATCCTAGGAGTCAATGAAGGTGTGCTGCCGGGCGACAAGGCTGATGAAGGTATTCTTTCCGACATGGACAGGGACAGCCTTGGACAGGCTGGGTTGGAGTTGGCGGGCAATACAAAAAGCCGCTGCCTTGAAGAAAGGTTTATGGTATATATGGCGCTTGCAACACCGTCGAGGTATCTATGGCTTAGTTGTCCGGCTGCAGATAGGGATGGAAAAGCTCTGAGACCATCCCGTGTGATTTCTGAGGTTAAAAGGATAATACCCACCGTCAGGGAGCATAGCACTGTAATCGGCGGCACGTGTGGATTACCGCAGCAGTCGGCCCCTGAACCTGTTTTTGACGATATGGTTTATCAGCTTCGCAGAAAGTTTGAGGGTGATACTGTATATGATGGGTGGAGGGATATTTACAGATGGTTTTATAACAAACCGGAATGGAAGGACAAGTGTAGAACAATTATAAGCGGACTTGAGTATACAAGCCAGGCAAACGGACTCACGGAAGACAGGGCAGCAAGACTCTATGGCAAACCTGTTTTTACCAGTATTTCACGAATGGAGACATATGCGTCGTGTCCGTTTTCATTTTATGTCAAGTATGGGCTGAAAGCAAAAGAACGCCGTATATTCAGCTTTGATCCGGTAGATGCCGGCACGTTTATGCACAGTATCATCGATGAGTTTTCAAGGCTGCTGGTCAAAAAGAACATCAGCTGGCGCGGCTTTGACAGCAAATGGTGCTCCGGGCAGGTTTCAAGGCTGGTCGATGATCATATGGCATCACAGGGAAAAAGTATCTTAGTCAGCAGCAAACGATATCTCTATCTGTCGGACAGGCTGAAAAAGACTGTTGTAAAAGCACTTATGCTTATCAGCAGACAATTTTCCGTGAGCGGCTTCGAACCAATGGGCTACGAGGTCGAATTCGGTGATAATGGCAGATACCCTCCCATAACTATTGAGCTGCCGTCGGGCGAGTGTGTCAAAATGACGGGCAGAATAGACAGGATCGACTCGATGACAAATGAAGACGGTACCTATCTTAGAATAATCGATTACAAGTCAGGAAACAGGGCGCTGAAACTCGGAGATGTGTATTACGGTCTGCAGCTGCAGCTGTTGACATATCTCGACGCTGTACTTGGTATTGAAGAAAAGGCTGCCCGAAGCATTGGCTCGAGTAGCGGTTGGAACGACACCTTGAATGGAGCCGGCTTGACTTCTTGTGTGAAGGAGAATGATGTACAATACCAGGCAGATACGCGGCCAGATATGCAGCAAGCTACAGAGGAGGGAGAGGTAAGCAGACTATTGCCGGCGGGTGTGCTATATTTCAGGCTCAATGATCCTCTGATCAGGTGTAGCAGGGACAGCACTGAGGAAGATATAGAAAAGGCGATAATGAAGGAATTAAGAATGAAAGGCCTTGTGCTGGCGGATGTAAAGCTAATAAAAGAGATGGACAGGGAAATATCGGGTGATTCACTTATTATTCCTGCCAGGATAAACAAGGATGGTACGATTGGAAGATCATCTGCCGCAACACAGGAACAATTCAGAGTGCTAAGGGCACATGTGAGGAAGCTTCTTGCATCGATTGGCAGCGGAATACTGGACGGTAATGTTGTGGTCAGTCCCTATAAGAAACATGCCGTCACAGCCTGTACATATTGCAGCTACAGCTCTATATGCCAGTTCGACACGTCGATGAAGGACAATAAGTACCGTGTGCTGGCTGATATGGATGAATCTGAATTATGGAAACTGATGAGAAGCGACACTACAGACGGGAATGACAGCAGTAGTGGTTGAACGTCATGCTGCGATAGTATAAAGCAGCCTGTGAAAAAACAGGCTAAAACGCTATCAAGACATGCTGTGAAGGGGAATTTTTTATGGCAAACAATTGGACAAAGGAACAGCTGGAGGCTATCACCGAGAGAGGCTCCAACCTTCTTGTTGCAGCTGCTGCCGGTGCAGGTAAGACAGCTGTTCTGGTTGAAAGGATCATAAGGAAAATAACTGACAATGAGCATCCTGTAGATATAGACAGGCTGCTTGTTGTTACATTTACAAACGCTGCAGCGACGGAAATGCGTGAGAGGATCGGAAACGCACTGGCAGATGCGCTGGAAACCGAACCATCCTCCGCAAATCTTCAG
The DNA here is from genome assembly GCA_964490975.1 of uncultured Oscillospiraceae bacterium. Taxonomy (GTDB): domain Bacteria; phylum Bacillota; class Clostridia; order Acetivibrionales; family DTU013; genus DTU013. Next base: position 25,695 of record CAZBEQ010000041.1, read on the forward strand.
AAACAGATGGCTCTGCTGGATCGCACAAGCATAATGACACTGCACTCCTTCTGCCTGGAAGCAGTACGAAGCCATTTTCATGTGCTGGATCTGGACCCGATGTTTCGTATTGCTGACGAAACAGAAAGTACTCTGATGAGGCTTGATGCACTTGAGCAACTATTTGAAGAACAGTATGAGAATGAAGATAAGGACAGCATATTCTTCCAGCTGGTAGATAGCTATGGCGGAGGACGCGATGATAGTTCGCTGCGTGACATCGTCATGGCGCTGCACCGCTTCACCGGCAGCCACCCGTGGCCCGAGCAGTGGCTTGCCGCTCAGGCAGAAGCCTACAACACAGGGGCTTCTGCCTGCTTGAGCAGCACCCCGTGGGCGCGTGTGCTGCTCAAAGGCGCTGCTGCCGAGCTGCAGGGCCTGACGGCCCTGCTCAATAGGGCGGCAGCGCGGGCAAGCCTGGCGGAGGGCCTGGAGCCATACTGTGGTGTCCTTGATGGTGATATTGAGCTGATTGAGGGCCTGTTGTCGATGTGCAAGGAGGCCTTATCAGCTGCCACGGACACGGGTACTTCTCCTGTTGATGAGGCCTTATCAGCTGCCACGGACACGGGCGCTTCTCCTGTTGATGAGGCCTTATCAGCTGCCACGGACACGGGTGCTTCTCTCGCCGATACGGCCTCGCCGACTGCCTCAGATCCAGCACTTGGTTTTAACCAGACGTGGGACAAGCTACATGAGGCGTTTTCTTCATTTGAACCAGCAAGACTTCCAAGGTGCGGCAAGAATGCCGATAAGACAGCTCAGGAAGAGGTCAAGGCGGCCAGAAGCACAATGAAGGAAAGAATAAAAAAGCTGTATTCCAGCGGCTTTGAGGTATCCTCCGCCGATATAGCAAAAGATTTCAGCAAGCTATATCCGCAGCTAAGGTATCTCTCTGACATGGTGTGCGGATTTGACTCTATTTACCGGCAAAAGAAGAAGGACAAAGGACTGCTCGATTTCAACGACCTGGAGCACTACTGCCTTAAGGTCCTGCTCGAAGACGGAAAGCCGACGGCAGCAGCCATGGAACTCAGGGAAAGATATGAGGAGATACTGGTAGATGAATACCAGGACAGCAATCTTATACAGGAGCTCATTCTAGGAACAGTTTCGGGGAATCAGGACGGCAGATACAACATTTTCATGGTCGGAGATGTGAAGCAGAGCATATATAGGTTTAGGCAGGCAAGACCTGAGCTGTTCCTGTCGAAATATATGACTTATCATAATGAATGTGGATTTAATGATAGAGTTATACAATTATATAGGAATTTCAGAAGCAGACCAGAGGTTATAAACGGCGTTAATTTTGTATTTCGTCAGATAATGTCCTCAGAGGTCGGGGAACTTGATTACACCGAAAATGAGTATCTGAATCCGGGCGCGGAATTTGCCGAGCCACAGGAGATGTGCACTTTTGGAGGGGCTGTTGAACTGCATGTACTGGATCTTGCGTCATCGGAGAGCGAAATAAGCACTGCGGTATTAACTGCTCTTGATCCTGATCAAAATAAAAACCCGGCTACGTATATGGCAATAGCGTCAGAACAAAGCCATGCTACCGGACAAAGCCATACTACCGAGCAAAGCAACACTACCGAAAATGGCAGCAATGCTGACGACGAAGAGAATGCCGATGGCGAGGAAGAGTCACTTGATAATATACAACATGAGGCCAGATTGGTCGGCAGCAGGATCAGAGAACTTATCACGCACAGGCAGGATGGTTTCAATGTATTTGATAAAAAACTTGGGGGATACAGGCCAGCCGAATATAGGGACATAGTCATATTAATGAGAGCCACCAGAAGGTGGGCAGATGTTTTTACGGACGAACTGGCTGTGATGGGCATACCTTCGTATGCGGATGCGGGGCTTGGTTATTTCAGGACTGTTGAGGTCGAAACAATGCTCTCTCTGCTGCAGATCATTGACAATCCGCTACAGGATATTCCGATGCTTGCAGTGCTCCGTTCACCTATCGGAGGCTTCAGTACGGACGAGCTTGCCGATATCAGGCTTGCAGACAGGACTGCTTCCATTTATGAGGCTATGGTTAAGCTGGCTGGTATAAGCGAGACAGAAGCCATTAACGTCAAGACAAAGGAATTCATTGACGATCTTCAGCGGTGGAGGGATATTTCACAATATACACCGACGGACGAGCTTGTATGGCAGCTTCTCTTAGAAACAGGCTACTACAGCTATGCGGGGATATTGCCGGGTGGAGTCGAACGTCAAGCCAACCTCCGGATGCTGTTTGAAAGGGCAAGGCAGTATGAAGAAACAAGTTACAGGGGTCTCTTCAACTTTATTAACTTCATCAACAGGCTCAGAAGCGGCGGCGGAGATATGGGGAGCGCTAAAATACTAGGTGAGAATGACAATGTGGTCAGAATAATGAGCATTCATAAAAGCAAAGGCCTTGAATTCCCTATTGTAATAGTTGCGGGCTGCGGCAAGAAATTCAACATGCAGGATCTGAACTCCTCAATACTGCTGCACCAGGAACTTGGCTTCGGACCCGATGTGGTGGATCTGGATAAACGTACAATAACACCCTCTCTCCCGAAGATGGCGATCAGGCAAAAGCTGAGACTCGAAACTCTTTCGGAGGAAATGAGGATACTTTACGTAGCCTTTACAAGGGCTAGGGAGAAGCTGATTATAACGGGTTGTGTAAGAGATATCAAAAAACATTGTGCAAAATGGTGTGCCAATGCGTCTGAAGCGGATATGAAACTGTCAGTCTATAATATGATGCAGGCGTTGACCTATATTGACTGGATCGGAGCTGCAGTCGCAAGGCATAGTTCTGCTGGCATTGTAAGACAAGCTGCTGGAATTGATGCCGGTATGAATATCTTAAAGGATGATGATACGAAGTGGGAAGTCAAGCTCTGGGGGACCGGAACCTCTTCATTGAAGAAGGATAAGCCGGAAGCTGCATTAAGCATTCGGGACTGGTTGGATGAGAAGGAGCAGGACTCTGAAACAGAAAGCTTTATTAAGGCTTTAGAATGGGAGTATCCATTCAGGCCTCTGTCTTCAATACCTGCAAAGGTATCGGTGACCGAGCTGAAACGAAGATTTCTGCAGGAAGAGCAGGACGATTCAGCGACCCCGTTCATACAGCCTATGATTGAAAGACCTTTGTTCATGGAGCCCGAAAAAGGCCTGAGTGCAGCCCACAAAGGCACTGTAATGCATTTTGTGATGCAGCATCTGGATCTGGGCAGGCTGAGTGAGTCAACATATGCATTACAATCATGCGAAGGCCATGCATCAAGGTATACAGGCATGCTTAAGGAAATCATATGTCAGATGAACACCATGAAAGAAAGGGAACTGCTGACACCGGCGGAGGCACAGTCGGTCCGGCCGGAAGCGATTGTCTCCTTCTTCGACTCTTCAGTAGGTAAGCGCATGCTTGCAATGCATAGATGTGTGCACAGGGAAACAACGTTCAACATTGAAATCCCATGTTCGGAGATATATCATGGTTTGCCATTGGAACAGGTTGATCAGGATAAAATGCTGCTCCAGGGTGTTATCGACTGTTGGATCGAAACTGAAGAAGGCTTGGTGCTGCTTGACTACAAAACCGATTTTGTACCTGCGGGGGGCTCCGACATGATATTGCAGAGATACAAGATCCAGATCGACTATTATACAAAAGCATTGGAAAAGATAACCGGAAAGAAAGTGACCGAACGCTATCTGTATCTTTTTCACAGCGGTGAACTTTTGCAATATCAAACATCGGTGTAAAAATTCTTCGGTTCGACATTATTATTGTTCTTACTGGAACATTTTTCGAGGTTATTGAGTCTGATTATGCAAACAATAAAATATTATAGTTTACTAAAGAAAAGGGGAACAAAATGAATACCAGACGGGTTCATCTTGTAAAAACAGCGGCAGTCATTCTTATTCTTGGGCTTCTTCTAAGCGGCTGCGCAAGTAGTAAATTCCAGAACGATAATGGTTTGCAATCCGATAGCAGCGATGCAGATGGGTCTGATGCTGCATCCCCGTCTGAGGGCACAGGACAGGCCCACGGGTATAATAACAGCCAGGATGGCGCTGCCGTTAATCCTGATGAAAACGCTGCAGAGCAGAGCCCGGCGGGGGAAAAACCATCGGAACAAAACGCTGCAGAGCAAAACGCTGCAGAACAAGACCCGGCAGAGCAGAGCTCTCCTCAGCCTATCGACCTTAGTGTTGTTAAACCTAATGAAGCAGGCCGGATCATGGTCGTTATGTTCCACAACTTTATAGAAAAATATGAAAAAGGCGACAAGCTTTACACCACGACCTTCGATGAATTTGAAGAGCTGCTTGAGACGCTTTATGCATCAGATTACAGGCTTATCAGCCTGAATGATTACCTGAATGGGAATATTAATACACCAGTAGGCTGTATACCTATGGTGTTCACATTTGATGATGGTACCTCAGGCCAGTTCAACCTGATCGAGGAGAATGGAGTTCTAAAGGTCAATCCCCGTTCTGCTGCCGGTATTATCGAGGAGTTCAACAAGACTCATCCTGATTTCGGTATTAACGGAACATTTTTTGTAAACCTTGGCAACAAGACATTCACGGGGGCAGGCACATTGGAGCAGCGACTTGACTATCTTGTTGAAAGAGGCTTTGAGATCGGTAATCATACATACTCTCACATCAATCTGAAGACGGAAGGAAAGAATGCTGAGATAATACAGAAGGAGATCGGCGAAAACCAGAAAAAAATGTATGAGCTGATTCCCGGTTATTCATTCACCGCGTTTTCATTGCCTTATGGTGCGCCATCAAAAGAGCTCGTGCAATATGTCATCAAGGGTGAATTTGATGGGACTGCCTATGATAACAAAGCTATAATGGAAGTCGGTTGGGACCCTGCTCAATCTCCTTTTGGTATCAAGTTCGAGCCTTTCTCGACACATAGAGTCAGATCCTCGGGCATTGATCCTGTAGATCAAGACCTTGCATGGTGGCTTGAAAACATGAAACGCAGCAACGAATTCGTCAGCGATGGCGATCTGAATACAGTGACAATTCCCGAAGACTATGCCGGACTGGTGGACCAGGATAGGCTTGGCGTCAGGAAGCTGGTTGTTTATTAGCGTGTATGGCACTGGTTATTAACATATGTAGCAGCAGATCAGGCCAGCGAAGGTACATTCTTTCTGATAACATCGGAAATCAGCGCATGACCTGCCTCATTCGGGTGAATACCATCATCGCATAAAAGCCCGAGGTAACCTCTTGTCTCAAGAAAAGCCCTGCGGATATCTATCAGCATTACATCTTTTGCTGATGCAAGCTTCAAGACAGCTATATTGTACATTTCATGCCATCTGTAAATATGTTCCTCATCACCGAGCCAGTGCAGGATATTATCAGCATCCAGCCCTCTTGAGATCCATGAGAAGTATCTGCGGGCGTTTAAAGGCGGCAGTGAAAAAAGGACAGGAGTACTTCCTGCGGTTATAACACTGTCGATGACATCAGAATATATTTTTTCAAATTCATCGATCGGAGTTTTTGGAAGGTGTAGCGCGTCCGGACATTCGGAGACAGCCTTCCAGTCATAATCACAATCGTTTCCGCCGAATTCCAGAGCAGTATATTTATAACCGGGCAGTTCGGCAACATGCTTCTCAATTATTGCCTTGCCGGCAGTTATCGTGCAGCCGAATTTTGCGTAATTGCCAACCTTGACATCACTATTGCGCATACCTAATATATTGAGAAAGCTGTTTTTCAAAAATATGTACCTTCCCTTGATAGCGTCGAATATAACGCCCTTCATTATGGAATCTCCAAACACGCAGATTGAATCTATCATTTTTATCGCCTCTGGTAAAAAAATACTATCTAATATTGAATATTATATTATGTGATATTGTAAATGTCAATATGCAAAGAAGCATTACTTTTTTATTATTTACAAAACTGCATTATGTATAGTAAAATATTATAACGAGGTGCAGATGTCTCTCACCTCGTTGAAACACTGCTGAGGTAAGAAGATTTTTCTACAACCGAAAAATTTTCTTTGAACCGAAGTGTTATAACGAGGTGCAGATGTCTCTCACCTCTTGGCTCATTTACTTTCACAAAAGCCTTCGGTGGCGGGAACCGCTGTGCCTTTCAGGTGGCGAGCATATCTCCCGCCTAGGATGCATAGGCTAGCAGCAAATGTAGTCTGCGGCCAGTCTTGTTGAAACACTGCTGAGCTGAGAAACCAAAGCGTTATAAGATTTAGTCGAAATATGGAGGTACAGATGGAAGAGCATGATCGAGGCAGCCTGGATCGGATATGTGAAAAACTGGAGCAGTTAAAAAAGAAGCTGGCTATGGAGCGCCCCTCTCAATGGAAGGAGTTCCCAGACATAGGCCTTTATAAGGATCAGGTACTATCCTACATGCTCAGGCAGCTGATAAACCTGGATGGTGATGGGCAGCTTACGTCAGCTATGATAAATAACTATATTAAGGATGGACTGCTGCCGAGGACCGATGGTAAAAAATACTCACAGGAGCATTTGGCAGGGCTTACTGAGATCTGCCTGCTTAAGCAGGTGCTGTCTGTGCGTGATACGGGCCTGCTTCTCAGGCAAGAGCTTTCAAATGACGATCATGCAGGTTTTTATACCAAGTTCATACAAATCCTTGACAATGCGCTACAGGATACAGCTAGCCTCATTGATGCCCAGTGGGATATGGAAGCACTGTCGGATATGACATTAAGGCTCGCCATATCAAGCTATTGTGATAAGCTGGCATGTGAAGGACTGATAGAAATCATGCGCTCCAGGCTATTGCCGGAGGAAAAGAAAAAGGCTGATAAAAAGGCGATAACCACCTGAATGGTATTTTCATTGCCTTTCCACAGCAAGCATATATGCCACTCTCTCGCTTATTTACAAATTTGGGCTACAATGCACAAAGGGGTATGTGAAATAAACTCTGTAAATAGAATATCCTAAGATGATTGACGAGGCTGACGGCGGTATCATTACTGCTTTTTGCCTCGTTTTGACTATACAAAACTGAGGAGAACAATTTGACAGGCTTTAGTTTTTCGAATCCAACATAGCCAAACGCACATTACGATTATAACGAGGCGATATATGTCCCCCACCTCTATAGGTGGCGGGTACCACTTTGCCTTTCAGATATTTTCTTTCGATTTTCTTTCGATCAATCGGAAGAAAACGGTGTGAGCATATCTCCCGCCTCGTTGAAACACTGCTATAGCATAAGAATTTCCTTTGGAAATTTTATGCTTTGGTAAGAAAATTTTTCTACTAAGCGTAATTTGCAAGGCAAATTATCGCGTACCGAAAAATTTTC
>CAZBEQ010000042.1:0-33093 GCA_964490975.1 uncultured Oscillospiraceae bacterium
AAGGATTCACGGACTGAAAGTCCGTGGGTTTAAACCAAGCGCTTGTTAACTAAAGCTGGCTTATTGCTGGTTTGCTGCTCACTACGTTATTTGTTCTGGAGAGCAGCAACACCGGGAAGGCTCTTTCCTTCAACAAGCTCAAGTGAAGCACCGCCACCAGTAGAGATATGAGACATCTTATCAGCAAGTCCTGCCTTATTTACTGCCGAAACGCTGTCGCCTCCGCCAATAACAGTACATGCATCGCTTAAGCCGGCAATAGTTTGAGCTAAAGCAAATGTGCCTTTTGCAAAATTGGGCATTTCAAAAACTCCCACCGGACCGTTCCAGAAAACAGTCTTAGCTGTGGAAAGAGCTTTGCTGAACAGCTCTATTGATTTGGGTCCTATATCAAAGCCCATCCATCCGTCCGGGATTATTTCGTCAGAAGTTATTTCAGTAGCTGCTTCAGGGCTCATTTCTTTAGCGATCACATGGTCAACAGGCAGATATATATTGGAACCTTTGGATGCTGCTTTAGCTATAATAGCCTTAGCTGTATCAAGCATGTCATCTTCTATAAGAGAAGCTCCGGTAGAAATGCCCTTGGCCTTTAAAAATGTATAAGCCATGGAACCGCCGATGATCAGCGCATCAGCCTTGTTTAAAAGGCTCTCAAGAACCGCGAGCTTGGATGAAACCTTTGCTCCGCCGATGATAGCAATGAAAGGCTTTGCTGCATTATTTACAACCTTCTCCTGGAGATAAACAAGTTCTTTCTCCATCAAAAATCCTGCAACTGCAGGGAGGTACTGCGCGATAGTTTCGGTTGAAGCGTGTGCCCTGTGGGCAGTGCCGAAGGCATCATTGACATAAATTTCAGCATAGGATGCCAGCTCCTTTGCCATTTTTTCGCGGTCAGAAGCTTCCTTGCTGGTCTCTTCCTTGAAGAAACGTGTATTTTCCAGCATAAGAATTTCTCCATCCTTGAGTGCAGCTGCTTTCGCTTTGGCTTCTTCTCCCAGACAGCTCGAAGCAAACTGGACAGGCTTCCCCAGCAGCTTGGACAGATAATCTGCTACTGGAGCCATCTTGTGCTTTCCCGCTATATATGCTGCCTCATCAAATGACTTGCCAGCAGCTTCAGCTTTATCCTTTGCTTTCTGAGTGTCTTTTTTCGGATCGCCGAGATGGCTCATAAGAATAAGTCCGGTAACACTCTGCTCCAGTATGTACTTGATTGTGGGTAAAGCTGCCTTGATACGGGTATCGTCCTGGACCACTCCATCCTTCATTGGTACATTAAAGTCGACTCTCATTATAACTTTCTTGCCTGTCAAGGAAATATCCCTGACTGTTTTTTTCGATATACTCATGTTAACCTCCTATTTTTTAGCCCTCATAAATAACGCAAACCGCGTCAGAGGCCTATTTTCGAACGCAAGTTATTTTTTGTCAAATGATACATTTAAAACATTGATATAATATTAACAGAAAAACAGATGTACAACAAGAGAATTGATCATATGAAACAGCTCACAACAAGAGAATTGATCATATGAAACAGCTCACGATAAGAGAATAGCCCTTAAGAAACAGCCCCCGGAAAAAGAGCAGTGGAAAATGAGCCGGCATTCTTAAGGGTTGATAACAACAAGCTCACCTTCGCTTAACCCTTCTAATATTTCAACCACATTGTTATCTTCATCCCAGATCCCTGTTCTGACAAATCTCTCTGTAGCTTTGACTCGTTCCAGAACATATACATTCCTCTCACTAAAAGTAGTGTGGACACAGTCCGCCGGTACGACCAATGCTTTTCTTTCAATTCCCGTATCCAGTAACAATTCTGCTTCCATGCTATCTGACAGATCCAGGGAAATACTCTCCTCCAGATCCGCCTGTACCGACATTATGGAAAAATAGCCATAAGTAAGTCGCCTTCCATAATCGTAGTCTGACTCACTTTCTTTTCCGTTGGCTTCAATCAGTGGAAAACGTATTGATTGTACAGTACATTTGACTTCATTAAAATTTCCGTTCCCGGTATCATATCGAAGCACTCCATCCATTCCTTTTTCAAGGCCCGCCGGATTTGCCAGTACATTTACGGCATTCTTGTCATAGACATCCGTGATCATGACACCATCAGCTAAAAACTGCACACTGTCTTCCATAACAATTTCCATAAAAGGTCTGTACACCTGTGAGATATCGCCATCCTCAGCATCAATGGAACGAACCCTGCCATTCACGGGTGAAACGAGTACACAATCCGATATTTTTTTTTGGATTCCGGCAATTTCTCCATCTATGGTCTCAAGCTCCAGTGATACCAAATTTGCAGAATATTCATCATAGAATCCATCTACATCCGCATTCGCTTTCAGTTCCTCCATCTTCAGGAGTACCTTCCTGCGGAGCATCCTCTTTAACTCCAGCATTTTCTCCAATTCTGAAGTGTCAAGCTCGACCAGGACATCCCCCTTCTCAACAATATCGTTTTTCTGTACATGCACCTGGCTGATTTCACATCCTGATACATTAAAATAAAGTTGTTGCGTTTCTCCGTAACGCAATACCCCATCTAATCGTATGATGTTTTTCAATGTCTGGTATCCCACTTCAAAGGTCTCATATTCAGGCTGCTCAGGCGTCTCACCTGAATTGACACCCGGTGACGCTGCAGTGGTGTCAGGATCAGATGAACACCCAGCAAGAAAACAGAACATAGCTACACAGACAAGGATACATAAGGCTTTGAACTTTTCATTCATCTTACTTCTAATCCTCCCCCAGCTTAATCGCCTGCGAGATCCGGATGGCAGCAACCATTCTGGCCAATATCGACATGGCGACAGCTATCAGTATGAAGCAGACTACATACAATCGGATGTAATCCTCTCTGAAAAAGCTGATAAGGAATGGAAGCACCTGCCCTCCTTCATAATAGGAGAACCTCATTGCCGGTAAAAACAGTTTTGTTGCCAGCTGCCCTACCAAAATTCCGCTTAATATTGACGTTATGGAAGTCAATATCTGTTCAAAAAGCAGCATACGGAGAGTACTTCCGAAAGGCAGTCCGGCAGACCGTAAATAGCCAAATAACAACTTTCTTTTTTGGATAGATAGTATCCAATATATCAGAAATCCTATGACACTGACAAAAAGAGTAAACAAAAAGCTCAATGTAAGTGACCCGTTTATTCCCTGGATGCCCGGTTCTCTTTTCATTGTCATCAATTCACTTTCTGCATCAAATACTATATTGATTTTTGCTGTTGTATCACTTCCCAATCCGCTTAACAGCTCCTCAGCCGTCATACCTGTATCTTTTTTGATCCAGACCTGATAAGGCTGCAGCGGAAGCATAGTCTGAATGTAATCCAGATTCACCACTGCAAGCTCCTTGCGCTGGTTATTTTCATCAAAACCGGTTTGAAAGCCTGGCCAGTAATCGACAAACCCTGCCACTACAACACGGAGCCTGCTCTGATTATCTATTTCAAGCGTTATTCTGTCCCCCTGCCGGATCCCGTATCGTTCGGAGAATGTTCCGGACAGGAGTACACCATCCGGCCTGCTGCCAAGCATGTTCAGGTAGGAGTACCAGTTGTCAGGCAGGAGATCGTTCCGGAACCAGGCCGTTTCCCCGAATTCCCTTGTATGAATTCCATATATGCTGACATCGATTGCATCTTCTGAATCGAACCGTCTCCGATAACCCATTAGCTGCGAGCTGCCTTCATTCTGTTCCGACAACAGGGCAGAACCATTCTCAGTATGATAAACTCTTGCCGCTTTTTTTACACCGTTAAGTCCGGTAAAGCGCGTGAAATCCGGTTCCTCATAAATCAGACGCAATTTGTCGGCTTTTTCTCTGAAGTTGTATGCTTCGATTTTATCCGCTGCCTCTTTATCTCCGAACGCGGCTGCCATCAAATCCCCCTCGGTAGGCTTATCCGGGTCTGTATATTCCCAGTTTTCAGCCAGCACGATATCAGAACCTCCCAGGTAACGGATATTGTCTTCAGCATTTTTTGTAACGGTACGGGCTGTATTGGAGCTGAAAATACCGATCGAGAAGGCAAGCATGATAAACATCATGAAAAGAAGCTTCATATCTTTTGTACGCTCGGTCTGAACAAGCGCCAGGTACATGGACGGAGTCCATAGCTTTTCCCCGGCATGAAACAGAAGCTTTATTATCAATGGATATAAAATCAAAACAGCAAGAGCCCCTCCGGCAGAGAACAATACGGCATTAAGAAAAAGCATGGGATCGGCGGATATGCCGGCAGAGCTTGCAGTCAGGCCTGTATAATTTATTCTCCAGTATAACGGCAGTGAAACAAGCATAATACTGGCAGCCAGGCTTAAAAAGACAGAAACAACACTCCGTCTGGCTTTTTTACGTTTGTATTGAACAATGGATGTGCCGGAATAGTAAACCGATGTTAAAAGCATGGTCAGCAAATAGATGCCCACAGCTGCTAAAGCATAAAGGTACACTTCACCATCGAGCACGACAGGGATGCCATATTCCCGGGAGAATTCCATGAAGCCAGTGGTGGTTCCCAGTATCCTGCAGAGCAGTATACCCCCCGGAGGTCCTGCAACCATTGCTGCAAAACCCAGTAAAAGCCCTTGGACCAGATATGCAGTAACAATTTGAAGACGGCTGCCTCCGCGGCTGGATATCACAGCAAGTTCATTGGCGTCAAAATCCACAATTAAGGAAGAAATCATATAAACAAGTACAAGAATGACCGTCAAAATCGGAATGCTTAAAATCAGCATGATATTTCTAAGCGCATTCTCCTGTGCCATGCAATCCTCAAGCAGTCCCTTCATCGGTGACTGGACACCGCCACCGTACCCCAGGCTGTCCCAGCTGTTCAAAGCCTCCAGTATAAGGTCAATATTTCCCTGACCGATACCCCGGTAGTCGAAAGAATAATAGGAATGCACAAGAAGCGAATCCACCAGAATATCAGTCCCGATGAACTCAGTTCTAAACAGGTCATAATTTATAAACAATCCATTATTGGAAGACTCAAAAGGATTTTTATCATATTTGAAGGATAAGTCTGCCTCCGGGCTGCCGATCACACCCACTATTTGAAACTCCAGTACCTTGCTGCTTTGATCCGAACAGGAAACTGTGGTTTTATAGATCTTACCCGGTACCAGTTTATTCTGCAGCATGTCATTTTCCGTAATAACTGCTTCATAAACCGAGCCGCTCTTTTGATCCGAATACATTCGGCCATATTTTACAACAGCATTTTTCTCAAGATCACAAGAGGCAATAAGGTCTACATTCCGGTTAAAACCGTTGGGAATCAATTTCTCAACAGTGATAGTGTCTGAAGACCCCAATAAGGGCAGATTCATTTTATGTACAAGGTTCTGAACATTTTTGTCAAGGGTAAGAAGCTCTGTCTGAAGGTCTCCGGCTTCACCACGACTGAGAACCATATTGACAGAGCAGTATGCCGGATACTTTCCTGTCTCACTTTGATAGTGGCCGAAGTCTTCGTTAAGCTTACGCAATGGCGCACTTTTTGCATACATTGGTATACAGCATGCGATTGCCACAGCAAGGATGAACCCCGATAAAAGGCAAATCGTAAGCCAGAAATTCTTCGTCATTTTTTTCAAAACAAAAAGAAACAAGAATTCCATCCTTTCTACGGTATCCTGAGTTCTCTGTCTTTAGTGCCCTGAATCCTCTATTGAATGAGGATTTCATCTCCATCGGACAAACCATCAACGATCTCAATATCATCGGAGTCAGAAGATACGATACCGGTTTTAATCTCTCTCTCCTGGATAATACCATCCTTGTTGACCATTACAAAGCTTTTTCCCTCTACCGTATAAACATCTCTCTTTTTTATGAGAATCGCATTCTCGGCTCTTTCATTGATCACATAAAAACCGGCAATATCATTTAAGGAAACATCCTCCGGAAGTCCACTGACCTTGACCTGTATCGTTCCGGTCAAATAATCCTCTTCTTCAGTAAGCGTATCCTTAGGGAGTTTTACAATTTCACCTTCATATAAATTATTTCTGTATTTTACATTAACCTTCATACCGGCCGAGAACTTATCCGCTTGGCTGGTTTCTTTCGATACCAGCATTATACCGCTTCTATCCGTTACAACTACGATTACATCCTTCGAGTTGACTTGTCCTCCAATCGGTATTCCACTGATGGATGTTACTACACCTTTATTCTCCGCCTTGAGAACCGACTTCCCGATCGCCCCTTCAAGCTGTCTGACATCAAGCTCAGCTATTTCCAGCTCAATCTTAGCAGATTCGATCTGGTACTTGTTTCCGCCTCCATTCAGTTCACCTTCCAAACGGATCTTTTCATAATCCAGATTTGCCCGCTTCAGGTTGATCCGGGCTTTTTCAAGCTGTTCCTTTAGATTTTCCGTATCAAGCTCAGCCAGAACATCACCGGGCAATACCTCCTGGGAATAGGATGCAGTTATGACCTTCAGTATCCCTGAAGTCTTGAAATGGTACTGGTATGAATGCGGAGAAACAAAGACGCCCCAGTTTTCGGTCCGGTTTTCAATATCCCCTCTTCTTACCGTATAGGTATTAGCTGCGATTTTTTTGGGTTCTTCCAGCTTGACAACAGGCTGCAGAGCTTCATTTGTGCTGGTTTCCGGCAATAAAACACAGCCTCCCAGCTGAAACAGTATCATGGCAGGCATCAATAGACAAATAAACTTGTTTATAATTTTACGGAGTGATATAGACATTTTCATTATTACCCCCGAAAAACATCATAAGTGGCTTTACATGTAATAATAATCATTTTTCTGGAGAATTTTCAATGTAATATTTATATTGAAAATAAGAATTTTTATAGATTTTAACTCGAATTATCGAATTTTAACACAAACTAACAAATAATTCCTCTCTTGCAGCAATGCCTTCCCTTACTGCTCTGTTGAGCGATTCACCTATTTCTTTTTCATTCTGATATACTGCCGCGCAGTCTATTAAACGGTATCCGCTTTTGATTGCTCCATATACTGCCTCAGCGATCTGCTCTGCATTATATTTATCAGATCCAAAGGTTCCGATGCCAATAACAGGCATTTCAGCTCCACTATGGAGTTTTACCGTGGCACGGAGTTTGCATTTATTTTTTTGATCATATGTTCCCGCCTCGTCATTTGTTTTGATCGCCAAATACTACCGCTACCTTGCCGCAATTCCCGCCAGCCATCAGCGCGTATGCCTCAGCCGCCTGTTCCAGCTGGAATTCATCGGTGATCAAATCTTCGGTAAGGAAGATCCCATGTTTGAATAATGTATCTATCTTAAGCTGGAGAAGAAGAAGTGTTTTAAGGAAGCAGGACAGCAAGATTCTTATCTTCAAGCTTTTGCTGATACAAAAATCTGGTTTGGCCAGGATAACCATAATCTTCATTTACTGATGCAGCAGATTTTTTTCGAGCTTGATAAAAAATATACAGGTTATATGCAACAGGTAACAGCTCTGCTTCAGCAGCTTGTCATAATGCTGATACGAGATTATGAGAATATCCCACAGTCCCGGCATCAAGTCGCAACAACTACATGGTGGGACATTAGGCGATGTGTGGCTGGTCATGGGCACTGCTAAAACCGCTGACTATAAAGAAATTCCATACAAGATTGTATTCAAGACTCAGAAAAAATGGGAGCGTCCCGGCGACCGTAACTCATGGCGCAGGGAATACGACCTCTATGTATCGGATTTAGGCAAATCGTTTACCGATTTATTCCGTTGGCCTGAGTGTTATCATACAGAATTAAACGATGATCAGATACAGATATGGATGGAATACATCGATGGAACATCAGGCAGCAGCCTCACTATTGAGATGCTTGAACAAGCCGCTTTTGAGCTGGGACGTTTCCAAGGCAGACATTCGAGTCAGTCCGATGCTTTAAGGAAAATAGCATGCCTTGGCGACACCGGTTTTTTAGAAAGAGAGTTCAGTCAATGGCATACGCAAACATTTACATATGATTTTCTTATATCCGAACCTTGCCATATCCCTGAGTTCCTGAAGCAAATGCTCAGAGACGGCGAAATAAAATTAGTCGACGGCAAATCCTTTGAATACAGCTACCTTCGTTCAAGGGGCTGCGACATTCCTGGGCACCTAAAGCAGATGCTCATTGATATTGATGACCGTAAATACGAAATTTTCGCTAAACTGAAAGCCCTTCCGATCCTGCTGTGCCATCGGGATTTCTGGCAATGAGTGGATGAAATTTTGCTCACTTGACTAAACCTTGTTGTTTCGAAAACCCTTGAAGATATCTAATCCACAAGGGTTTTTGTTCTGTGTCGCGTTATAAGATTTTCAGTGGAATATGCATTTCTTGTGTCGGTTGTCAGGTCCAGCTTTCAGCATTCCATATATCGGTGATCCAATCCTCGTAAAATTCTGGTTCGTGACTTACAAGCAGTATTGTTCCCCTGAAATCCTTCAGTGCACGTTTTAATTCCTCTTTGGCATCGACATCCAGATGATTGGTAGGCTCATCTAGCACAAGCCAGTTGACATCCCTGAGCATCAGCTTGCAGAGCCTGACCTTTGCGCTTTCGCCTCCGCTAAGGACCATCATCAGACTGGTGATATGTTCTGTAGTCAGCCCACATTTGGCAAGCGCACCTCGCACTTCTGCATTGCTCATTCCGGGATATTCGTGCCATATCTCCTCCAATGCTGTATTGTCTGACCGATCTGATTCCTGCTCAAAATAGCCCGGATACAGGTAATCGTCCAGTTGGATTTCACCGCTGACCGGCTTTATAATACCCAGAAGTGTCTTTAGCAGAGTGGTTTTCCCAAGGCCGTTGACACCTTTAATGGCAATCTTTTGGCCTCTTTCGAGAGAAAGCTCCAGCGGCTTTGTCAAAGGCCTGTCATAGCCGATGACCAATCCCGAAGTCTGGAATATATATCTGCCGGGCGCACGGGCTTCCCTGAACTTGAAAACAGGCTTTATTTTTTCTCTGCTCTTCTCGATAATATCCATCTTGTCCAGCATTTTTTGACGGCTTCTTGCAAGAGTGGCAGTTGCTGCTCTTGCCTTGTTTCTTGCTACAAAGTCTTCCAGCCTTTCGATTTCCTTTTGCTGCTTGTCATAGGCATTTTGATTCTGCTGTTTTTTCAGCTGGTACATTTGCTGAAACTGGTCATAATTTCCCGCATACCTTGTCAATACGGCATTTTCCACATGGTAAATCACATTGGATACTTCGTTGAGGAACGGTATATCATGCGATACCAGTATAAAACTGTTCTCATAGTTTTTAAGAAAGTTTTTCAGCCACATAATATGATTTTCGTCCAGAAAGTTGGTCGGCTCGTCTAAAATCAGAATCATCGGGTTTTCAAGCAGCAATTTTGTCAGAAGTACCTTTGAACGCTGTCCGCCGCTCAGGTTGCTGACATCCGTCTCCAACCCGATCTCGGCAAGCCCCAGACCGTTTGCCACCTCTTCTATTTTTGCATCCAGTATATAAAAGCCGCTGTGTTCCAGTTCGCTTTGAATATCTCCTACATCCTCGAGCATCGCTGTCATCTCTTCTTCTGATGCAGTTGACATTTTTTCATAAATAGCCAGCATTTCCTGCTCCAAATCATACATGTGCTGAAATGCTTCCCGCAAAACCTCCCGGATGGTTTTTCCTTTTGTCAATACCGTAAGCTGATCCAGATATCCGGTGGTGATCCTGTTGCACCATTCAACCTTCCCTTCATCCGGGGACAGTCTGCCGGTAATGATGTTTAAAAAAGTTGATTTGCCCTCTCCGTTGGCGCCGACCAGGCCGACATGCTCACCCTTTAAAAGGCGGAAGGATGCATTCTCCAATATTTTTCTTGCGCCGAAGCCATGAATTACATTTTCTACATTCAGAATGCTCATGATATCCTCTCACTCTGTCAATTTTAACAACACTTTAACTTAGAGATTATAACACATATTTTCTCATTCTCAATGAGACAAAATTTATCATACAGGCAACAGAGACATTGCTACGTTTCTTGAGGCGGGCTGCCAGATTATATGCAAAATCCTTGCATGCTACAGCATGAACTCGGTCACAACAAGTATCAATGCAATGGGGAAAGAAATTGGAACACAGGTCCATGGTGAACATAATGGATGTTGTTTACATAGAATATGTTAGAGTATTATCTATAAGTGAGCGATGCCTATGCATGCATCAGGAAAATGCAAGAAAAAAGATATCAAAGAGATATTGGATTTGCTTGAAGAAAGGCAGAACCTTATTGTCAGGCAGGATGCTATTCAGGTTGAAATATTTGAAACGGACGGCCAAATAGCCACAATGAGAAAACGATATGGCTTAAGGATCGAACCTCTTGTTCAACGGCTGGAAGCAGGCGATTGTTCAGCAATAGCGGAATTACAGTCTCTTTTCGAAGAGTTCCTCGATGAGTTTGACGTTCAATATAAGAGACTTGTAAAGCTAAGGAGAAAATCAGAGAAAATACAGGCTGAGATTTACAAGATTGCCGAAGAGATAATTGATTATTAACCGCAAAGATACATTTCCATTATATATATGCCTCAGAGATAATTATTGAGGATGTAAAACCCTTGGAGATATTGTATCTTCAAGGGTTTTACTATCCGGGATGTCATTGGATTGCTCCGTCTCCGGAAATACCGGTGACAGTAAAAGGAGCTCTTCTTCCTGTCCGTTGAAGCCGAACCTTCCGGCAACATAAAAAAGGCAAAGCAACCTTCTTATCGGAAGGTCACTTCACCCATTTGGCCAGAGTGGTCTTATAGTATTTTCTACGAAACCGAGTAAAAATTACTAGCAGGTAGGTATGCTATCTGCATAGCATGCCGACTTCCAATAAGGATCATTTATACACAGTGTATCAGTACAATTAGGGCTACCCCAATGACCGTATCTGCTACCCTCTGCCAGACACTCTTCCGTTAATAAAGAAACCGCTTCAATTGTCGGTTTTACATATTTTAATCCCATAATCTCACAACCCTTCCTTATAATTCAAATAATTACACACATATAATTAACTACGTATAACTAATTTACAATATTATGCAATAAAAGTCAAGCGGTATTTATTCAGAAAACGTCCCTCATCCCTCACAGCAGCATTTCATTTTTATTTACATTATGCACTGATAAACAAGCTCCACCGCTTCCTTATCAGGACGGCATTTCAGCAGATACACATCAACCCCGCCCAACAATCTCTCTACCTGTCCGCACGCGACAGCCATCAGCTTCTCGTCAAAGTAAGGCAGCAGGGATCTTGTCATCAGAATCCGCAATGCTTCCATAGAATTAAGCTTTCTTATGCTATTCTCAGCAGACCGCTCCAGTGCGACAATTGCTCTTAGCGGAGCCTGTGTATTGGTATGCTTGCCCAGGCTTCCGCTCCATGGCGTCCCGAAAAGCATCGGAACCCCATCTATAAACCGGATAGCAGGAGTGTCGTCATTAACCACTGTGACTTCGTCTCCGAAGGTTTCCTGCCAAAGCCTCACATGCGTAGACTTACCTGTTCCGGACGGCGCCGTGAACAGAATCCCCTTATCATGGAATGCTATGGAAGAGGCGTGGATTACAAGACCGTCATGATGCATTAATAAAATTCTGAACGCAATGCCGCACAAGACAAACGGATAGCAATAATCAACACAGGAAGCTTCCCCGCTCTCCCGTACAATATAATGATCCTTTTCAATATTAATATCAACATGGCTCCAGTCGGAGCTTGCCTCCATGGTCAAAATATTTTCCTTTTCGTCCTTTGCGTCGGCCGTATGGATAATTACCCCCTCCTGCTTCGGCTTCCTCATCCACAGAAACTGTTCCGTTTTCAGCAGCTGTTCACCTTCAAGCTTGGCGATCTTATCCGCCTTTTTTATGAGGATAGTCATATCCGCCTTCTGAAAGGCCTCCATCTGAAATGGTTTCATCTTTTGATCAAGAAGTTCATTCTCATAATCTATTTTTATGTCGAGACCTGCCAACCGGTAATACTGCATATTCCCTCCCAAACATCACATCTTATTTTCGATGCCTTCCCAAAAAATCTCCTATTCATCAACTCATTCAATACTGCTTTTCAATACTTAAAGCTTATCCTTCAGCCTTAAGTCAATTTTATACTTTGTCATTTCACACAAATATTCCGCTTTCTTTTCAAAGGAGCCTGTCTCGCTATATAGCCTTGCAGGACATATCATACAGGCCCATCTCATGTCGCAATCCTCACATTCCTGACATTTGGGAACTTCATTGCACTTGACCTTCAGTTCATTCCACGCTTCCTTAAAAGGTTTCTCCAGAACATTCAGTACAGGTACCGGAAGAAATGCGCACGGAGTCATTTTGCCGTCCCAGGTAATCCAATAGGCACTATGTCCTGCTGCGCATCTGAATGCATTTCCATGCGGCTCACCATAATCAGAAGGATCTTCTTGCGGATTTCCCCAATTATCTATTATTTCCATATGCGAAATACGATCATCGACTTGCTTGTTTTTAAGAGAAAAATCGGCAATATACTCCTCAAATCTTTTGTTATAAAGAGTTACTTCCAAGGGCGTCAGCCTGTTGGCCAAAGGATCGGTGCCAGTACCCTCCCTTCTAGGCGTTACATAATCAACAAGACCAAGCCTCAGACCTAATTGATCAGCGATCCGGACCATCGCATCAAATTCATTCTGATTGGCTTTCACTATAGTCGTCTTAATCTCGGTACGGATTCCATTATCCATCAGCGCCTTGATTCCTCTCATGGTCCTATCAAATCCGTCCCTGTGCCCTGTAATGATTTCGTAGGTCTCCGGAGACGCGCCGTACACCGAAACGCTGACCAGCGCCGGAGGAATCCTTCCGAGCCATTTCGCAGTCTCTTCTGTAATCATACTTCCATTCGTATACAAGGTAATCTGAAAACCCATATCAGAAAACGCTTCATAAATCTGCCTGAAATCTTTTCTGAGGAATATTTCTCCTCCCGTCAGCGTGAGAAAATAAAGTCCCTCATCCCTGGCCTCCTCGCCAATTCTGATCCACTGCTCCGCGGTAAGCTCCTTCAGCATGGCATCCCGGTCATCCGGAAACCGGCATACATAACACATCCTGCAATGGAAATTGCATCTTGCCGTCAGTTCGAAGGAAGCCACAATCGGTATTTGCATTCTTCTCGCAGATGAATATATTAATTCGCTTCTCAGTTTCTTTGAAATTTCCACTTGCGATAAATCCCCCCTTATTTCTTGACAATCGTTTATTCCAATAGACCTTGCTTCTCTACAATGGCAATGAACTCCTTAACATCGTTTCTAGCCGTCTCTTCATCAATATCATACGTATCCAATATTTCCCTAACCAACTCTTCCTCATCTGCCCCTGTACTGATCTTCTTCCAGAGCAGTGCTCCACTCTCGCTCAGTATCAGAATGTTTGCAAACTCAACCATATTTGATCCGATCGGCACAACAACCCATTGTCCTGCTAGCTCCCGCAGCAAAAAACCGCTCTTCGTTTTCATAATCTCTTTTACCCTCACAAATAAAATTTATTATATAGTACCACATTTTATAAATAAATACATTAATAAAATATATTAATGTGCTTTATTAAATCAAAAATATGGAATGATAGACCATGAATTATTCAGATGAGCAAGCTGCAATTGCAGGAAGAATCAAAACGCTTCAAGTAACACTGTATGCAAATCACCAGAAAGCATTCACAGACCACCGTACTACTCTTGGGTGCACTCCCACGCGATCCCTTTTTTATGTTAATTTGACTCTTGTCCATAACATTTATATAATACACTTGACATTTATATTACACACTTGTATCAGACACCAGAGAAAGTAAGCAGGTGAATAAATGAACAAATACATACATACCAAGAAAAGTAAAAAGTGGGAAGTAATAGACTTATTAAAATTTGCAATTCCATTGGCTGTTTTTTTATACTTATTCATTGGCATAATACACAAGGAACGTCTGATTGAAGCTCCCCCTGACAATTTGCCTCAAATTCTTGGTGCTCTTGCCCTGATTGATTTACTTTTTTCTCTGTTAATCACTTTGCCGCTTATACTTGTTTGGAATGCCGTTAGTCGTTATATGAGAAAAAGCGCATTAAGCAGGTCAACCTTTCATGCTGTAGCCGATATTAAATACTATCGGGATAAGCTAACGAAGCTGACTCCTGTGCAGATAAGTATGATAACTGACTTGCAGATCGAAAGATCAAAAGATGTGACTGCAATATTATTAAAATATATCTTGCTTGGCATTATCAAAATCAATAACAATCAAGTACAAATATGCGCTCCTGATCATCCAAGCCTTATGCCAAGTGACCACGCTCTTTTGGAGCAGCTCTTGAAAACACCGGTTTTGTCCACAAACATATTTCAAAATCTTGGTTCGTGGGAAAAGCTTGTCATTCAGGAAGCGGATGCTACGGAATATCTCAAAGCGACGGATAAAGCAAAGAGCTCAACCAGAATACTAAGGAACGGGTGCCTGAACGGATGCCTTACCCCAATTCTAATTTTTATTCTTATCGCCATTATCGTTATGAATGGTGGAAATACCTTAACGAATGATCTTTCTGCAATGCAAAGCACTATTACAGGTAATATGGACTTATTACAAGCTCTTGTCACCAATGCAGGTTTTCGAAATGCTGTACTGATCAGCTTATTGGTTATACTTGGCTTTTGCACATCTGTATATTCTCCCATAGCAGCAATCGTGCGCATTATTACCGAATCCTATAATCTGGCGCATACACCTGTCATACGTACTGCTGCAGGCGAGCAAATGGCGGGATATGTATACGGGATAAAAAACTTTCTGCACGACTTTTCTTCGCTTTCTGAAGCAGACAAGGATCAACTGATTTTATGGGATGATTTTTTGATCTATGCAGTTGTTTTAGAGGAAAATGAAAGGATAATACAAGAAATTTTTCAAAAACGAAATTTGGATTTCAATTGGGCTAATCACATAAGAAATGCTTAATCCAATTATAATGACAGTATCCTGCCATCCCTCATTTCGACGATTTTATCCATACCGCTCAATATTGATCTATCATGGGTCACTATAATAATTGAGGCAGGTTTTTTCTGATTATTTTGATTCTCTTGATTCCTGAGGATGCTAATGATTTCAAGCGCGTTGGCATAATCCACCGAAGCCGTCGGTTCATCTGCAAAAATCACATCAGGGCAGTTGATCAGCGCCCTTGCAACAGCAACCCTCTGACGCTGCCCTCCCGACAGCTGATTCGGCTTTCTTGCTGCAAGGTGACGGATTCCTAACTGTCCCAGCAGATCAAAGGCCCTTTCCCTCAATGCCTCGTTGTTTTTATTCGGTATAGCCAGAATATTCTCCATTACAGTCATGTAATTTATCAAAAAACGTTTCTGGAATACAAATCCAAACCGTTCTCTTCTTATTTGATCCCTTTGATCGGGAGTGTAAGCCTCAATATCGCTATCGTCAAAATACACAGTACCGGCACTTGGCTTTTTCAGACCTGAAAGCAGATAAAGCAGCGAACTCTTTCCGCTTCCGGAAGGGCCTACGATTGCGGTACTTTCTCCTGCTTCGATCGTAATGCTGACATCCCGTAAAGCATGAGTCTCTTCATCTTTATTCCTGTCATAGATCAGACTCAGGTTCCTTCCTTCAATGACCATTTCAGCCCTCCCCCTCCAGAATTGCTATCGGATCAAGCTTTTTCAGCATCCTCCAGATCGGAATTATACTAAATAATGTAACAAAGAGCGGAATGCAAAAAGTCTGCAGAAAGTATTGCAGGTCCCAAACGACAAGTAATTGTCCCTTTGGAGCAAATACAAGGATATCCAATACAAATGCGCATATCAATCCAAGAAAGATGCCGGCCAGAAAGCCGATCAAGTTGATCCCGCTTACTTCCGCAAAAGCCCTGTTGATGATTCTCTGTCTTGTATAACCGATTGCATTCAGCAAGCCGAACTCGGCGCGTCTCTGGAAAAAATAGATGTAGCAAAGGAACCCCGAGCATAATGAAACGATGGTGATCACGATCATATTGATCAGTGTCAGGAGCGTTTTTACACTCTGGTTGTTTTCTTCCTGTTTGGCCGTCACAGAGTTCAGTGTCCTTACATCCAATCCCTGATATGGCAGGGAATCGATATATTGATTCAGTTCACTCAAGCCGCCCTTATGGGGGATTACAATCAATCCATACATGTAAGGATCATATCCGTAAGTATCGCTCCATGTTTCAAGGGAATTAAACGATAGGATGCCAGGCCCGTCCACTATTCCAACGATTTTATGGGTTCCCCTGAATACTTCTTCTCCGTCCATGTCACTTCCAATACTGTCTCCGATGTTCAAGCCCTTGTTTTTTGCAACGAATTTATGCAGCGCAATTTCTTCGGTGCCGGGGTTGGGAAGTCTTCCTCCGACCAACTTCAACCCGGTGGCTGACATCACCGTGTCTATATCCTCAGCATTCAATGAGAGTATTCTCGTTCCCGTCTCTCCGAATGCATAGGTGATATAGGTATAATACATTACCCAGGGTATTACCTGTTCGACTTGCTCATGATTTCTAATGGATTTTGTCAGTTCCGGATCTATCCGTTTATCCTTATATAATAAACTTGCAAAATGCTTCTGTGGCTCCACATTGATCAGATATTGCGTGCGGAAGGAGGAAAAAATGAGCATCTGCAGCGTATAAAGCAGAAATACGCTCAGGGTTACGGCCAGAAAAACAGCCATAAGTCTCTTCATATTGTTCCTGTAATAATTAAGAATAGAAAGCGGCTTCACGTTCCTCCCCCCTATCCTTTTAAGATACATCAAATCATAACTTTTTTCCATATTCTTTTTTACTCCACTTCGATGGAGACTTCTGTATTATACCCCGGGTTAAGCCACTCGCACTGCTTTTCCGGTTTTATTTCTACAGGAACTACTGTTTCACCATTCTGCTCAATAGCGAAAGCTGAGATTGCCGTCACTTCTCCCCTGCATTCCAGACTTCTGTCAAACTCGGGTACGATGTAAGCCTTTGCCCCCTGTTTTACATCTTTTATGAATTGTTCATCTACATTGACTTCAATAATAAATGAAGATGAATCCATAATACTAAACAATTTTCCTCCCGCCGGAACTGTGTTACCGGGTTTACAATCCACACTGTAAATAATCCCGCTTTCTATATCTGAAATCATATCATTTCCCTTGAGATTGGAAGATGAGAGTCTTTGTCTGGAATCCTGCAGCTCTATCTCGAGTACGGAAATTTCCCGGAGAGCTGAATTAATATCTGCTTCAGCCTGCAATAACTCCACATGCATGGTGTCCTGCAAACTTTTCAGATTAAATTCGGTATCCTTGCAAGCATACCTGGCAGCTTCAACATTATTTTCATATTCCAGGAGATCATTGCCTGTCAAGGCACCCGCATTATACAAAGAGCTTATTGCATCGTTTTTAGTTAAAAGAGTATCGTATGTCTTTTCTGTCTTTTCCAAGGCATTTTTCAACTTTAAGATATCCGGATTGATATCTTTCATAATTGACTCTTTTTTTTGCGAGTATACTTTTTGCTTCACATCCGTCTCCAGTTTCAGTGCTTTAATCCGTTCTTCCATAAAACGCACAGCATGTTCTGCATCACTCATATCAATAACGGCGAGCGTTTCACCACCGGACACAGCTTGCCCTTCCTTCACTAGCATTTTCTCAATCTTTACGGGGAAGTCTACAGAAATATCCTTGATAATAAGCGCTTTTACTACTCCAAAGGCCTGTACAGGCTGTTTTTCTTCTATTGCACCGCTAACCTGTGAAGGAGGAGCCTCCTGGCTGCTGCAGGCCGCTAACACCAGAGAGATCCATACAATACTCAGCAACAGGATACATTTCAATTTCATGATTCAAACCTCCCATCCTTCATAAATATGGTATTGCCTGCAACAGATGCAGCTTCATGCGAATGTGTCACCATTACAATGGTCAAGCCTCTTTCCCGATTTATTCTTTTAAAAAGATTCAGTACCTCTTTCCCGGTATTAGAATCCAGATTACCTGTAGGTTCATCCGCAAGGATGATATCCGGCCTGTTGATCAGAGCTCTTGCAAGTGCCGTCCTCTGCTGTTCACCGCCGGAAAGCTCCCCCGGCTTGTGGGTTTTTCTTTTTGCAAGCCCTGTGATATCCAATATTTCATTGAGCCTTTCCCTGTAGTCCTCCTGCTTTTTGCCGTCAAGCATTGCAGGCAGCATGATGTTCTCTTCCACGCTCAAGTTCGGTATTAGGTTGTAAAACTGAAAAACAAATCCGATGGACCTTCTTCGCATCTTGCTTTCCTCAGAGTCGGTCATGCCGGAAATATCCCTTCCATTGATCAGAACAGTCCCGGAGGTTGGCTTATCAAGTCCGCCTGCTATATATAGGAATGTACTTTTCCCCGATCCTGACTGACCCATGATGGACAGAAAGTCGCCCTGTTCAATTTTAAGAGTGATGCCCTTGAGCACCTCTACATCCACAATTCCTGTTTTATAGGTCTTAAACAGATTGATCGTCTCAATTGCCGAAGTCATTCAACATCTCCTCTATTCCAGCTTGATTGCAGAAATGATATCCAGTCTGGATGCTTTGAACATGATACCGGCTGATGCCGGTATATAGGTAACGATACCGGTAATAAAGCAGAGTGCAATTATACCCGGTGAAAAATAAATACTGCTCTCAATATTCAATGCCTGGATAATACGTGGCACAATGATCCATGTTGTTCCCAAACCTGTCAATATACCTGAAACGCTGCCGATCATTCCCTGAATAACAGCTTCTGCCGCAATCATTCTCCTCAGCTGTCCTCTGCTCATCCCACAGGATCTTAACATCGCAAGCTGACGCCTTCTTTGCATAAAACCGATAATCAGATTATTCAATATACCGAAAGTACCTGTCATCAGTGTAATCACTGTAAAGCCCTGCAGCATGAAGAATAGCTGACTACTGCTTTTTTGGTCGGCCTTCCGGGCTTCCTCTTTCAATTCGATATCGGGCTGTCTCTTTGAAAATGCTGCTTTCAGGTTGTTCATCACCGTAATCACCTTGTCTGCATAACTTACTTTACCTGTATCGTATATATTTCCGCTCCTATCCTTGTCGTTGACCGACTTTATGTAAATCGGCCCATAAAAACGTTCCTGGACATCCATTTTAAAATTTTTTTCCGAAATAAGCGCATAACTCCATTTCCCTTTGATCATCGTGTCAAAGAAACCGATGATCTTATACGTTCTTCTTGCCACCACGCCATTGCCTGAAGCGAATTTCAGCACAATTGAATCGCCTGCCTTCACATTCAGGCGCAATTTAAGCATATTTGAAACCATGATATTTCTACCCTTATCAAGCGACGTCAGGAGTTCGCCCATATCACTATCTGTCTTGAGTTCTTGGAAGAAAGGAAATTCTAACGGATTGACTCCCTGTATATGATATATTGGCTCATCATAGCCTTCCATACGTACAGGTCCGGTATAGTAATTGCCCAAGACACCTTCAACACCGTCTGTTTCAGAAATAAGCTTCAAGGTGGTTTTATCCGCATAAGGCAGCGTCATTGTCATATCATACATGTTTCTGTCGAAAATTACGCTTGAATCCTTTATCTGACTCCAGTTCAGCGTACTAATCATATAAAGGCTCGAAATGCCTATCATCAGCATGGATATGCCGGAATATGCAATCCTGCTTTGCCGCAGCATCCTGACTGCCAAAGGCAGAGTATTACCTGGCAGTGATGCGCAGCAAATCTGTACAAATTTGAGCAGGCAATCCATTACCAAAGGTATGAGAAGGCTCCCAGCCAGAAGCATTGCTACAATACAGGCTGTATCAATCACAAGAGCCGATTTGGGCGGAGCAAACACCGGCACCATAAGCGAAAGGCAAAGTAAAACGAGCCCAAGCACTGCATTTCGTATCGTATGGAACCCAGTTTTTTCATTCATACCAAAAATGATGTCTTTTATTGACATCCGTACTGTTTTAATGATCGAAACGACTGAACCTGCCACAGCAAGCAGAATGGCAATCGCAAGTGTAGCCGCAAGCTGACTTGGTGTAATTTCCAATTCGATTCCTACACAAGATGCTGCCGCAGGATCAGGAAGAATAGTGATACAGTACAAAAGTCCGGTGCCGAAACAGCATCCTGTTATTCCGCCGATGATTCCGTATATGAGACTCTCCATGATCAGAATGAGGTCCGTTGTGAGCTTCCCTGCCCCGATGCTTCGGAATGTCCCAATGACAGGCAGCCTTTCAAGTACTATGATCTTGAAAGTTGTATGGATGATATAAATACACATAAAGCTCAGGATCACAGTCACAATAATAACGGGGGTGGCAATCCTGTCCGTCTGCCTTTTTATCTCCCATTCGGTAAAAGGCTCTCTGACGGTGTATCTGCTATAATCCCGAGAAAGCAGAAAAATCATTCTCTCCAGTTTTACAGAATCGGCCAGTTTGATATAGACCAGGCCGACCCTGCCTCTGGCGTTATATAATGAATTTAGAGTCTTGAGCGGAAGGATGGTGCAAAAGCTTCCGCCTGGTTCTGCCAGCGCACCGGTCGGGTTGAAAATGCCGCACACAATGAACCGGTGCTTCACCCCATTTATTTCAAGAAGCATTGTACTGCCGCATGCCAAATTGTATTTTTCCGCTGTGTCGCTGCTTATGACTGTTTTCATCCCTTTGAACGGGTAAAGATTCTTCTCTGCTTCCAAAGTGTATGGCGTTATTTTCTGCAGCTCGGTAATATCGATGCCTCTAAGAACAGTACCGACTTCTTCCGATTTTCCGGCATTCCAGCCACTCTGCTCAGCATCTGTTTTTGTCTCGTCTCTATTATCTGTGATGTAAGTAGCATAGCCGGACATTTCGCCGATGATGTATTTGGTATCCTTCCTGTACTTTTCAGCTTTGTTCATATACAGAAAACGCGAAGGCGATCCCTCCCCACTTCGGATTATGATATCCGTATAACCATAGCTTTGCCTGAATGCAGTCATCTGTATTTTTACAAGGGTATCGGATATGGAAATGGAAGCAAAGAACATCGCAGATGAAATCATTATTGCTGAAATAATCAATGACGTACGGAGTCTTCTTTCGAGAATACTCCTGATGATATATTTCAGTATGGTCTTCACCTTTCCAACTGCCTTTGGTAATTCTTTATCGTATCCTCGAGCTTCGTGAGCAGCAATGCTACCTTTAATTCGCCATTGTCATCCACTACCATGATCCTGAAATCCTCAGTATCATAACCTTCCGTTTTTGCTTCAGGTACAAGCGTCTTCCGTTCGCACAAAACCCTGAAACCGTATGCTTTTTTGAATTTAGCGCCCATGTATTCATAATTCTTGAACTTATCCACCTTCTTGTCGATTTCAAAGCTATCCAGTGTCGAAAGTTTCGCAGCAGTACTCTGCCATTCAATAAACAATTCCTTGCTGATATTCCCCTGATCAAAGCTGGTCAGCATGGAATACGCCGATTCATAATCACCGTCCTGAATGTATCCAATATACTCATCAAGCACCTCCCGCGAATCTGAAGTCCCTCCGCTGCAACCTGCGAATAAAAATACCAGACATAAAACCATACAAAATACAATTATTTTTTTCATACAATCACCTCTCATCAACATCATAAATAAAACAGGAGCCCTATTGCAGTGTCCGGTGTCATAAACACCGTAACTGCTCAAGTGACTCCTGTCATATGACAATGATTCCTTACCCGATTCCGTGTTTCTTCAGGAACAGAACGGCATTCGTTCTGTCTCCTACTCCAATCTTAGCATAAATCCCACTGATATAATTCCTCGTTGTTCCTTCCGATATAAACAGTGCCGAGGAGATTTGCCGGTTGGTGAACCCTTGAACCAGCATTCCAGCGATTTCAAGTTCACGGTCGGAAAAGTCCAGCGCATTCTGCGTCGTCTCTTCCCTTTTGCGAGCCGTGATTTTGGATAATCCCTGTGCCAGCTTGGCAGCAACTTCCGGTGGCATGATCATCTTCCCGTTCCGGACATCCCTGATCGCTTCCGTCAGTTTGTCGATTTCCGTATCCTTGAGCATATATCCGCTAGCTCCGGAAGCAAGAGCCTCAATGATATACTCCTCATCGTTGAAGGTAGTCAGCATGATGATCTTCGAATCCGGGCACTTCTCCCGGATTATCCGGACACTTTCTACCCCGTTCATCCCAGGCATTCTGATATCCATCAAGATCACATCCGGCTTAAGGATCTCAGCCATTTTGGCTGCCTCCAGACCGTCAGATACTGTAGCTGCAACCCTCATATCCCCTTCGGTTTCCAGGATACTTTTCAGGCCGTCCCGCATCAACGGCTGGTCATCTGCAATCAATATTCTGATCTTATCCATTTGCTGTCTCCTCTGTTACTGGTATACCTATTTTTATACTAAAGCCCTCGTCAGGTTTGGAATCAAGGCTCAATACCCCACCAAGCTCCCGTATCCTTTCATTCATGCTCGTCAAGCCAAAACCGCGGATGATCCTGTCCGTACCCTTCCCGTTATCCTGAAGGAAAAAGCGGATGTAACCGTCCTCATATCCTAATTGAAAGACAAAAGCCGTGCTGCCTCCATGCCGGATGCCGTTGGTAAGTCCCTCCTGCAAAGCCCTGTACAGAGCCTTTTTCTGGGACAGGTTCAATTCCGGAAGCTCTGCAATGTCGCATCTCACATGAATATCCCCATGCTCAGTTATCTCGCTGATCAGCAATTTGAGAGACGGAATAAAATCCATGCAATCCAAACCTGCACGAAGCGTACTCACAGACTCCCTGATGTCATTCAATCCCTTGCGCACCTGACCTTTAGCCAGTGCGAACTTTTCAAGGGCAATTCGCCGGTCAGTATCAAGAAGCCGCTCTCCCGCCTCCATCTCAAGCAGGACAGATGTCAAGGTATGGCCGACTGTATCATGTATCTCACGGGCGATCCTGTTTCTTTCCCGCAGAGCAGTTACTTCCTCCAGTTCCTCGGAGGTCTGTTTCAACTTCAGGTAAGCGCTTTCCAACTGCTTTGACTTTATTTTCAGTTCATACATGATCCCGCTGAGCTTTTCCCTTTGCCGTATCTCATATTTCGCTATAAAAAGAATCGCATTGACGGCCAGAAAGGCAAGCAGTTCAAATGCAATATCGGAAACGAGGCCTGCTGTAAGTTGATCCACTCTAACCAGCCTTCCCGTTATTGAGGCTATGAAGCATACAACCGAGGCAAGTCCGCCGAAAGCAGCCGAATAGGCAAAGTACGCATCCCCGATCACAATGTAGTAGTACATGTGTGAAATGGTACTATAATCGATTTGAGTGATGAGAAAAACAAGTGATATATCAATTAGAAATAAAGCCTTGCCCAGCGTACCTTTCGACCGGCTGCCGTACACAATGGCATTGCGTAGTGTAAAGGAAGCCAGCAGCAGACCGGAAAGCAAAAAAAGTGTCCAGGGATCCTGTATATTCTTCAGTATTAAAACTGCCAGGATCACAAAAAATGCAGAAAAGAAAACGATTGTGATTAACCGTTCATTTTTTTCATCCATTCATTTCTCCAAATACAAAAGTCTACAAAATAACTATAGCATATTTTTTCATATACATAACAATACATTTTTGCCTATCTTGAGCATTTTTCTGAAAACCGGCTTGTATCTTTAAAATATCTTTGAGCGTAAGTGACGAGGACTTGGCACTGCCAGTATGGTTCTTACTCCTCGTTTGACGCTGCCAACACAGTTCTGGTATAATATGTATCGTTTCGTTAGGTGCTTCGAAGTCATCGTCTTGCTCATGTAAAAAATTGATATGGAGGATTTATTACAATGAAGAAATGGCTTTGTGTTTTTGTGGCTCTAATCCTGTCTTTCCAAGGCAGCATCGTTTTGGCCGGTACATCAGGGAATACAGAGGTGATTGAGTGGGAAGAAGGTTATCGTGAAAGCTTGGATGTGAATAATATATTTGCCTCAACCATAACGAGTGACGGTAATATTTGGGTTGCCGGCAGTACAGAACCCGGGGGTTATCAGGATGATAATCCCTCCGTTACAAAAATGACACCCGATGGCGAAGTCCTGTGGTCCAAGTCTTATCGCCAGAGTATTGAAGAATATGCTTATGTATCAGCAATCACAGAAGCTAAGGATGGCGGGATCCTCCTTGCCGTCATGGCTGACCATGATACGATCATAATAAAGCTGGATAAAAATGGGAATGAAAAATGGCAAAAGCAGTTTGGCGGAGACGAAGATGATTTGCCGGTCGATATTATCTCCACTAGTGATGGTGGTTGTCTTGTTTGTGGTGCAATTAATTCCGAGGATGGTGATATCGCAAATAGTAAATTTGGCGAAATAACTTTAGAACGTTACTTTGCTCTAAAACTGGATTCCAAAGGTAACAAACAATGGTCCAATGTATATGGCTCAGGCGGAGGCGAAGAATTTGAAAAGGTAGTCCCGACCAAAGACGGTGGTTATATGCTCCTGGGTACTTCCGGTTCTGATT
This sequence comes from uncultured Oscillospiraceae bacterium, assembly GCA_964490975.1. Classification (GTDB taxonomy): domain Bacteria; phylum Bacillota; class Clostridia; order Acetivibrionales; family DTU013; genus DTU013. Next base: position 24,701 of record CAZBEQ010000042.1, read on the forward strand.
ATGCCGAGTCTGATATCAAGCACCATGGCGCGCTCGATGTATGGGTAGTCAAAATAGATAAGAACGGTAAGGAAATATGGAATAAAACCTACGGCGGCAGTGAAGTCGATGGATTATTTTGCGCTGCACCCTGCGATGGCGGTATTATGATGGGGGCCGTCACATTTTCAAAGGATGGTGATGTCGCCAGTGGTGATCAATTCTCAAGAACCTGGCTCTTCAAGCTGAATGAGTCCGGAAAAATCATATGGGAACACTATTATGACGATGACGTATTATCACGCCCCTTAGAGATCATGCAATTGCCCGGCGGTGATTTCATACTGACGGGATCGCTGGGCAACTACTCCGAGATTGTTGTCTTGCGACTTAACAAAGACGGAAGCATCCAATGGAGAGAAGAAATATCTTATAAATTTTTCAATCAATCTCTCACAGCTACATCAGATGGCGGGTTCATCATAGCAGGCAGTACTCCGGGTGATAGCTGGAAGGAAACTGCCGGGCATGTAATCAAATTCAAACCTGACCAAAGTGATATCGACGCACTTGAATTGCTTAAGCCCTATACTGCCAAATATGAGGATTATGCAATTAAGTTGTCAAAAATAAATGTCTTCAAGGGCTCCGGATCAGGTTTTGCACTGGGCCGGGCACCTACACGGATCGAAGCCACAGTCATGTTCGTTCGATTGTTGGGCGGCGAAAAAGAAGCTCTTGAGAAGCACTATGAACATCCCTTTACCGATGTGCCCACCTGGGGCAGTGACTATGTCGGCTACTTATACCATTACAGATTGACCAAAGGCACCGGCTCCGCCACCTTTGGCTCATCAGATGCCATCAACGCAAATAGTTATTTTACATTTATCTTAAGGGCTTTGGGGTATAGTGATAGCAATGGTGAATTTGTGTGGAACCAGTCCATAGAGTATGGTAAGAAAATGCTTTTACTCAACGAGGCCGATTACAACGAACTTATTAAATATACATTTTACAGAGACCATCTGGCAAAAGTAAGCTATATAGGCTTGAAGATGCAGCTTAAAGGCGGTGGAACGCTTATTCAGAAGCTCATTGATTGCAATGCCATCAATCAGGACACTGCTAAAGAAGTCGGTCTGATCAACTGATGGATTTGATATCGTTACAGCAACGCGGATAAACGATCATTAACCGCATACACAGATAGCCATCTGTTTAATTGTTTTATAGAAGGGTGTGCAAAAAACCAATTCTTGCATAAGTATTTTATCCAAAAGCTATGATTGTCACATTATTATGTTACATAATATGGTATACTGTTACATTATTTAGTATAGAACTTACCAGAATAAACAACTCGGACTGTAACAGTTGAATTTTTGCACACCTCGATACCTATTGCCCAGGGAAATAAACGATATGCCCTTCTCCCCTACCTAATTATCAACAAATATCAAACTTCCTGTCTTGATTTTGGAGAGCTTGGTACTTCAGACAGTGCAGGCTTGGGGTATAGTAAGCTCGGTGACAAATTCAAGATGTCTTATGATATGTTTAATGCATTACCAAGCCTCGGGGCTACATCTGGAGATAAATCGCTCCTCCAGTGCCATCGATCAGGACATAGCCAAAGAAGTCGGTCTGACCAACTGAAATACTTAAAATGTTTATCGCAAACATAAACGTAAATGACAACGTAAAATTATACAGTAATTGTTTGAAATCATTTTATGAGTAAAGTTATGAATGTCTTCCGGGATATGAAAAATTTTCTATGCTTGGATAGATTTGATTCTCTTAGGTTGTATTATTAAATGTTACGAGATAAAATATTCCTCTATAGGTAAAGGTAAGGTAATAGATCACGGGAGGATGAGGTGTGCAGGAGGAACTGATTGTTGCAGGACTGAAAGGGCACGACGAAAAGTGCCTTCAACATGTCATGCAGCTTTACGGCAAACTTGTATATTACATAATCGGCAAGATTGTCGGCAATAACCAGAGCAGCGTTGAGGAGCTTGCAAGCGATACCTTTATGGACATATGGGAAAAGGCCGGCTGCATAGATCTAAGCAAAGGTACGCTTAAGAATCTCATTTGCTTGATAGCAAGACATAATGCGTTGAACTACTTAAAGAGTATAAGAAAATACAAGAATATCTTGCTGCTGGATGAATTTGCCGATGAAGAAGCTGTTGATGTGACTCCCGAAAGTATGCTCATACAGAAGGAAGATTTAAACGCGCTCAAAAGTACGATTGAATCTATGAAGGAGCCGGATTCCAGCATTTTTACACTGAGGTATCTCTATCATTTCTCAATATCTGATATAGCGGAACGCATGAATATGAACCGGGCGCAGGTCGACAACCACTTGAGCAAGGGCCGTAAGAAGCTGAAAGCAACGCTCGATTCAGTGAAAGGACTCTGTAATGAAAATGAATGAAGAGTATCTTGATCTTTTTACAATTGATACAAACGGAGTTGACCTTTCTGCCGGTCTGGAGGAAGAAGCGGCTGAAGCTGTGAGCAATGAAAGCCTGGAAGCTCTTATTAGCCGCACTATTAGCCGAGCTCATTCTGCCAATGCCGAAAGTGCACCGAAAACGAAAGGCAAGGTTGCATCAAAGGCATTCAGAATCAGTCTTATCGCTGCAATAATTATTGTATTGACAACTGCAACAGTAACTGCTGCCGCTTATTTAATCAAGCATTATATACCCGGAAGAGGCCTTGTCAGCGATAGTGGTACCGGAAATTACCTTGTTCTGCCGCAACCCGTTTCGATAAGCAACAATGGATATACTGCAGATTTCATTTATGTCAACTTTGATGGCAAGTACCTTGATGTAAAGGTTCAGGTTGATTACATCAGTTCTGATTTCAAAAACAACGTGCACATTTTCCCTGAGATCTTTCTTGTCGACGAGAACGGAGATGATTGCGGACAAATTGGCGGGGCGACCGAGGAGAGCCTGGAGAATGTTATCATGAAGCGAAGATTTGTTATATCCAGCCTTGATAATTGCTGCTTCCGCTTTGATAAAGCTACTTCGGACGACAATGGCGTGACTTGGTCCGATCAAGGCCTTTTTACTATAAGGTTATCGGATATACCGATGAAATCCGCAGATTCGGTTGGGGATATAAGCGATTTGGGCAAGTATTCGGCTAAAGATGGAACTAGCCTTCTCGCACTTTCAGAATATGAAAACGGGATTCAAAGGATAAATGTCGTCTATGAAAATAAAAACATGAAACAGTCATTGCGCGGTCTGGGCAGCTACTTCGCCGATGGGGATAGCGGAATACTCCTTGTATCAGAGGACGGAACGGAATACTCCCCGATAAACAATAAAACTATTGAAGGCCTATATGACTACCTTGAGTTTGAAACCGGCAGTGAAGTCGGTGGTAAGCTGACAATTCCTTGTATTACGGTGGTACATGAGCTGAACGAAAGTATCAGTATCCATTTGCCGGACGAAAACGAAACATCAGAACCGAACATACAATCAGAAATAGACGGCTTCTGCTTTACGATAGAAAAAGTTGTCCGCCATGCTGATTCACCGGATAATAAAGCCAATGTAAGCATATATCTCAGCATCCCTCTGGGTGAAGTTAATGGTTATACTATTGGCGATTATCACCTTACGGAAGCACATCTGGAGCTGTCGCAGGGCAACTTCTACTTTTCAGGTCAGCCGCTGGATGACAGAAGTGTTATCCGATATGATATAAAAGGCAATTGGGAGTTGGATGTAAACAAGATTATGGAATAAATAAATTACTAAGAAAAGGTGGAAAAAAGAATGAAAAAGTTGGCGTTGTTATTAGGATTGATCATGATCTTCTCATTCTCACTGATCCAGGTTTCATATGGAGCTGCAGTAGCGGTTCCAAAGAAGGCTGCAAACACTGCGGTTAAGGCCACGAGTAAATATGTACGCGTTTCCTTTAATAAGGAGTTTACTTTGAAAAGTGGTCAAATGGCCAAGGTGGATGGCACAGATGTAGTATTGAAAATAATCTCTCCCCTGAACAAGTCAAAATTTAAAGGCGGCAATACTGTTGTGATACAATACAGTATCACGACGAAGGGCAAAACTATCGAGCAATCCTTTATACATGATCAAGACGGCATGCAGAACATGTTCGGGTCCTTCAATCCATACGAAGTAACTATTGTTAATTATGGAAAAGGCTTTATAAAAGCCAAAATAGCAAAGGAAACCGTTGCAGTTCCTCCCCTCGTACTCAGCGGAGATGTATCCGATCAGTATACGACGGATAAACAGGAATATGTCGTATCTGACAAATTCATTCTTTATATTGACAAAGGTGTGACTGTCAATGGAAATGTTATGAATATAATAAAACGCATAATGGATGATATAGAAAAACAAACCGGGCTAAAATATAATGTAAATACAATTTACTCCAAATATACGCTTGATGTTTGCGAATGCAACTTTAACGAGCCTAGGAAGTTCCGTGCGGTTGACCCCCAGAATAAAAAAATAGGAATCTATGTCGTCAACGATAATTCCAAAACGCCTTATGCGTTTGAAAGCGGTATTCTGGTAACAGCCAATGACATACTCCTTGATACCGGGAACAATTCAGCTGTTATTCACGAGCTTTGCCATACGATTCACCTAAGAAACGGTGAAAATCTTGGTGAGATCATGAACGAGGGATTTGCAACCTATACGACCATGAAGGTTATTGAAAATGATAAAACGCTGAATTCAGATTTTGACAGCATGTTAAACTATTCCAATTTTGAAACGGAGATTACAAAGGAAAATGCCGAGGATCTATTTATAAATATGACGGGCCAATGGGATCACTACCTCTATGGATTTCGTTTTACAAACTTTCTATATAAGACATATGGAGACAAAGTGTTTATCAATATCCTTAAAAAAGCGAACAAAAGCCATGACAAATATGGCAACCAGTTACCAGTAAAAACTGTTTTGGCTGCTGTGAAAAGTCAAACCTCCGATGATGTGTTCGTCAGGTTCGCAGAATGGTATCAGAAAGAATGGAACAATACAGCTACAAACTAATAGAGTGCTGTTTCAGAAGCGAATGAGTTATTAAAGTCAGCAATCAATTCAGGTAAAGAAACAAAAAATTGAGTCGGCAACGGCTCTTTTTTTGTTTCTTTTTCCCTATTTGGCTCTTCAAGGTGTAAACGACATAAAAAAGGGTCTCAATTTACTTGAAGCCCTTGGTCGGAGTGATCTTATAGGATTTTTTGAAGGAACCCAGTAAAACAATGGTTTGAGGGCGTCCAAACAGCAGTATTTACTATCAATTTACATGATATCACGGACATTTTGGGCGTTTTAAAGACACCGCTCGCTTAGAAAGGCGAGTATTTTAACTCTTTTTTGCTCAGCAAAGCATTTTATTGAGTTGATCTTTCGGAAACCATCTCCCTTTTGCCATAACACCAGCAATTTTCACTGTGTTCTCAATATTTTCAAGCGGGTTACCTTCCACCAATACCAAATCGGCTCTTTTTCCTGCTGAAACCGTACCGATGGTATCCAATGCATTCATGTATATTGCGGGATTTACCGTAGCCGTCCTTATTGCTTCGTAAGGTGTCAATCCGGCATCAACCAACAGCTTAAGCTCTTCATGCGCAGCAAACCCCGGTACTACAAAAGCATCCATGGAATCTGTACCCAAGAGCAACCCCACACCTGCATCATGAAGCTTTTTCACAATCTTCTTTCTCGCATCGACTGTTTCACACAAATAGCACCACTTGTTTTTCAGAAACGTTTTATTCATTTTTTCCCGTCCCGATCTCCAGAAACGCTTGACATACCACGGCATATACTGCATGCCTTCCCTATTTTCCAAATAATCGAATTCTTCTGTCGGTACATATTTTGAAAAGACAACCAGGGTCGGACAGTTCCAGATATTCTTGCTTTTTGTCATTTCTATGCACTTATCTAGATGTTCCTCCTCAACAACGCTTGCTCCATTTATGAATTTGTCATAGCCGGTCAAATGCTCAATGGAATTCTGTCCAAGTGACAAAGCCAGCTCAATTCCCACAGAACCGGGAACATGCCCTACAACAGGGATGCTCCAGCCGGCAGATACCTTTATGATTTCCTCATACATCTGCTTTGACAGATTACTATATACTTTAATGAAGTCATAGCCCTTTTGCTTGTCATTTTTGACAAGCCGGTTTACTTTCTCCTTCGTATCCGCCTGCTCTGTACCTTTCCTGAATGGGGGATCAGGGAGCAAAGGCTTATCGTCATAGATCGGACCGGTTGAATAAATGGTTGGACCAGCGATCTTTCCGCTGTTTACCCTATTACGCAGGTTCCGTACATACGATATTGTCCCCAAAAGCTTGGTTTCTCTCATGTTTCGTATTGTTGTGACTCCATTTGCCAGATACATTGCCAGATCCTTTTTCGCATTTACATGTACATGCATGTCGGCAAGTCCAGGCATCAGGTATTTGCCATCCGCATTGATTGTAACGGCGTTCAGAGCCTGTTTATCATCAGATCCGACATACCTGATCATGCCATCCGCCACGATCACATTCTGATTTTCAAGTATTTCGGGGGAATTCATTGTCACGACATTTACATTTTTGAAAACGGTAACCTGCTTATCCTGCCCGTATTTCATATTGATGACCTCCTCTATGGCTAAGTAATACCTCCCAACACCTATAGCTAAACTAATGTAATGAAAATACGGTTAAATACTTTCACTTAATGTCGGCAAAATCGTTAGTATTTTTAATATGTCGCTTTTAACAATTTGCGCAACTTTATTTGGCTCTTCAAATATAGGACTATGTGCCGAATTTTTAAAAAGATAAAATCCTTTTACAGGTGCTTCTATCTGCTTTAAGTATTCCTTGGTCATTTCATGATTAACAGTATAATCGTATTTACCCGAAAAAAAGTATGTAGGAATATTCAATTTAGTGACTGTTTTCCTTAAATCATCTTTCATTATCAGCTGTTTATTTCCATTAAGTAAAAGCTTGCCACGCCATAGATTTATTTTTTTCGGCGACCGTAAATTCTCTGTTTGTTAAAGAAGGAAGGAATATCCCTGTCACAACCGAATTCATTTCGTGTGTTGTACCTATACCTGAGCGATGCATTACCTCATCTCTGATTTTGCGGTATCCATCCGACAAATAGCCATTCTCCTCAAGCTTCCTTAAGGTTCTATCATCACCTGCTTTTGAGTAATAGTCCAGCATATATTCATACGCCAATCTCTCAGACTCATCCTGACAAGTAACTTGCGCTACTGCTATGTATGCATTATAGAGCTGTGGTGCTTTTTGCGCAGCCTGAATGCTGAAATAAGTTCCCCATGAATGCGCCATAAGGTAGATTTTATCCTGACTAAAACGCTTACGCAGATAATTTGTTACCGCAATTGTATCATTAATATACTGATTAACTGTTATGGTGTTTTGATCGATATTGCTGCTGTAAGATAACCCTGCTCCTCTCTGATCCCAATAGACCACTGTAAAATAATCTTCCAGGCCTGTGGGATAATTTTCTGTAAGGAAGTACTCCGGCATACCGGGGCCGCCGTGAACAAACAACAGTATTAGATTGGAAATATCCTTGCCCTTAATGATCATCCCCATTTTGACGCCGTTAATTTCTACAAAGCACTTTTGTGCAATACTGTTTTCTATTGCCTTTCCATTCTCGTCTTTAAATTGTTTTATCTTGCCCGGACTCATTGCCAGCAAAACCACAAGGCAAAGAATAATAAATGCTGAAACAGCACCAAGTACTATATAAATCAATTTTTTCACCCTCTTATTCATTCCAAATGATATCTTCCCTGTTGTCTTCCCGATTTCTTGCATAGAAAGCTCCTTTCTTTGTTGCAAAAACAGATATCCCATGAACGGTATATGGAATAGTCTTCACTTTAATATAACTAGTAAAATGAAAAATGTCTGATTAAAACACTTTTTGGGGTGAAATATGGTCATACTATAAAGAGTATAAAGAAGGAAGCTGCTAACATTATAGTGTATATCCTAAGAACGAATAATTAATATGTATCAACACTATTCATTTGTGGTATAATCTTACGTTTGACAGTTGTAGAAGATAAAAAGCTTGGAATCCATTGGCAATAAAGGATTCCAAGCTTTTAGTATCTTATCAAAAAGTGCGTAATGTTTTTATGGTTTTGTGCTTTTGATAATTTTTTTCATCTGGCTTGTACTAGCAATCTGATAATCTGTACGGAAACCAAATGCTTCATGTAAATCGTCTGTAAAGTTCGTTCTAGTATAAGTTGGTATGTAACGTAACCGGCAAATAAAAAGCGTCTATTTACAAAAACCCTGACATGTTACAATC
>CAZBEQ010000043.1:0-32224 GCA_964490975.1 uncultured Oscillospiraceae bacterium
GAGATCCTTACAGGTATTACTATGACTATATCCTAAAATCATGCTTCATCTCTGACGCCCCCTTGACAAGGCCTTTTAGTTTTCTGCCGGCACCGACGCCCAGACTGTTCAACCTTTTCACCATATCGTATAATGTTGAATATAATAGGTGTATCAATAATGAATAAAGGTGAGTTTCATGTGGTATACCGTACAATCAGGAGATTCAATATACTCAATTGCACAAAAGTTCGGCGTTTCAGCACAGCAAATCTCAGTACAGAACCAGATCGAAGGAGATGAAATAACCCCTGGTCAGAGGCTTTTTATACCTATACAGGTCTCAAAGGTCATAACATACACTGTACAGCCCGGTGATTCTCTATACAGTATAGCAAGGCAATATAATACACTTGCAGAAAGCATCGCACAACTGAACAGGCTTCAGGGCACAGCGCTCGATGTCGGGCAGCGGCTTGTCATACCTCAGTATACTGAGGCCGTCGTCAATGTAGGCAGGGCAAACATCCGCAGCGGTCCCGGAACCAACTACAGCATAGTTCAGTCAGTGACCTCAGGCGCTAAGCTTCCAATTACAGAAACATCCGGTGACTGGCTCAGGGTATCACTGCACAACGGAAATCCAGGCTGGATCTCCCGGGGACTGGCAACCTACAGGACTTATGACGGCTCAAAGCCGATAATTGATATAGTTGGCTTTTATACATTACAGGAGGGCTCTGCACTCCCAGGCTCTTTCCGTTCGTTTGTTGACAATACCTCCAGTCTGACATCGCTGCCGCTTTTCCTTTACAGATTTGACCAGGATACCCCGACTTCAGTGGTGAAATTCGGAGAGTTTACTGATAATGAAATTGAAACACTGGTTGCCATTGCCCACAGATACAATATAATGATACTTCCGGTAGTGCATAACCTGCTGTATGAGTCAGGCGGTCAGGAAGCCAGTCGTAAGGTCGTACAGGCAATGGTTGCAACTCAGCAATCCAGAAGCATTGCAATAAACAATATAATTGCATTGATTTACAGATTCGGTTTTGATGGAGTGAATATAGATATAGAAGATGTATACCAGGAGGACAGTGCCAGGCTATCGCAGTTTTACACCGAACTTGGCACAGCTATGCGATCACGTGGTTACTATCTGTCAGCCTCGGTACCTTCACGCATCAGAGATTACCCACCGTTCAATCCGTTTTCAGATCCGTTCGACTATTCAGCTATCGGTGCTGCGGTCAACCAGTTTGTCGTCATGCTCTACAATGAACATGGCTGGCCTGGAAGCGATCCGGGTCCTGTCGTATCAAGCGGCTGGATGAACAAAGTAATCAGCTACACGCTCACAAAAATGCCTGCAAGCAAGATAGTGGCTGCGATATCTGTGTTTGGATTCGATTTTAATCTTGCAACAGGTAAAAATACTTATGCCACATTTGAAATGGCAGACAATCTATCCAAACAAAATAATGCGGAAATAATTTTCGACCAGGATACTCTGACCCCTATGTTCTCGTATACTGATGAGCAGGGAGATCCTCATGAGGTTTGGTTTGAAAACAGTCAAAGCATAATAGCGAAGATGCGGCTGGCATGGCAGCAGGGAATCAGCGGTGTAGCGCTGTGGAGGCTTGGCATGGAGGACCCAGGCTTATGGCCGGCAGTTAAGACAGATATTGTTGTTAAAAGGATATCCTACTAGGCTTATAGGAAATATTTATAAGTTTTATGCTTTATATGTAAGTCAAAACGAGTATTTCCAACAAACGCTTGTAAGTTTTTTCACGGCATGATATAATATCAGTGTATCATTCATTGATACATAAAATTGTAAGATTTAATTTGATTGTAGACCGAACCCTCCTTATCTTTTTGGATCGTTGGAGTAATAAGTCTAAACCAGTTAAATCCATATTGATCAGGAGGTAGTTTAAAATGCCAGACAAAACATTGATCTGCAAGGATTGCAACCAGGAATTCGTATTTTCCGAAGGCGAACAGGCTTTCTACAAGGAAAAGGGATTCGAGAACGAGCCACAGAGATGCCCCGACTGTAGAAGGGCTAAGAAAGCTCAGAGAAGGACCGGCGGCGGTGGCGGTTTCGGCGGCGGCAATTCATCAAGGAACAACTACGGCGGCGGCGGCAGATGGTAAGCATCAGCAATCCTAAGTAGTAAACAGCACAGCGAAGCAAAAAAGGGAGTCTACCGACTCTCTTTTTTTATATCATACTCATCTCAGATACCAGCTGATGTATTTATTTCCATCTAATCTTCTATACATGCAAAAAATGATATATAATAGTATCTAGTTTAATAAAAATGTAAAACATATTTTTTGAATATACATACGAGGTGGTTTTATGAAGAATATACCATTATATGAGGTCAGAAAGATCAAATCAATAAAGGAGCTGGTTGATAGCAGCGCCGATATTTTTAGTGAAAGGACCGCATTCCTCTACAAGCCAAAGGGCGGTGAAAAATACGAGCCTGTTACCTTTCGGCAGTTCAAATCGGATGTGGACGCTTTAGGTACCGCACTTATTGATTTAGGTCTTAAGGGCAGCAGGATAGCGATCATCAGTGAAAACAGGTATGAGTGGGCTGTTTCATATATGGCAGTGCTTAATGGCACCGGTATCGTGGTGCCTCTGGACAAGGAGCTTCCTGAAAATGAGATAGAGAACCTGCTGGTCAGAGCAAAAACAGATGCAATAGTATTTTCAGGTAATCTTAAGGGGCATATTGAAAATATCTCAAAGCGTATCGATTTCTTAAAACACTTCATAACCATGGATGAAGCAGCTGTAGATGAGCATAAGAGTAAAAATCCCGAAGAAGCTGGTTTTATCAGTCTTAAAAGCCTTATCGAAAAAGGCATGAAAAGAGTTGCCGACGGATGCAAGGACTTTACAGAAGCCAAGATAGACACAGAGGCAATGAGTATACTTTTATTCACATCCGCCACCACAGACAAGTCTAAAGCTGTAATGCTCAGTCACAGGAATCTTTCCGAAAATCTTATGGCAATGAGTTCAATGCTCAATATTGTTCCCGATGATATCTTCCTGTCAGTTCTTCCTCTCCATCACACATATGAAAACACCTGCGGTTTTCTCTGTCCTCACTACCGCGGAGCTGCTGTTGCATATTGTGAAGGTCTGAGACATATACAAAAAAATCTACAGGAATCAAAAGCGACAGTTATGCTCGGGGTTCCACTTATTTTCGAATCCATTTACAAGAGGATCTGGGATCAGGCAGCTAAAAACCCAAAAATGCTAAAGAAACTCAAATTCGGACTAAAGCTCAGCAATTTCACAAAGAAAATTGGCATTGACATAACTAAAAAACTCTTTGCGCCAATACATAACAACTTTGGGGGCAAAATAAGGGTATTCATCAGCGGAGCTGCAGGTATAGACCCGGAGGTATCCAAGGGCTTCAGAGAACTCGGCATCCTCTTTGTACAGGGTTACGGGCTTACCGAATGCAGCCCTATAGTAGCCTTGAACAGGGATGTTGATTACAAGGATAACGCAGCGGGCTTGCCTCTACCCGGTCTTGATGTAAAAATTGACCAGCCGGGTTCTGACGGTGTGGGCGAAATCGTTGTCAGGGGGCCAAGTGTAATGATGGGTTATTACGAAGATCCTGAGAATACGGCCAAGGTCATGAAGGACGGGTGGTTCTATACAGGAGACCTTGGTTTCATAGATAATGCCGGGTTTGTCCATATCACAGGAAGAAAGAAAAACGTTATAGTGACAAAAAACGGCAAAAATATTTATCCGGAAGAGATCGAAACATTACTTGGGAAAAGTCCTTTTATAAAGGAATGTATTGTTTACGGAAAGGATGACCCTGTTTATGGGGACGTTGTTGTTTCAGCCACTATAGTTCCGGATATGGAGGCAGCAGAGGCCGAATTTGAAGGACGCAAGCCGACCAACGAAGAGTTATATGAGCTCATACGAAAAGAGGTCAAGGAAGTTAATAAGAGCCTTGTAATATACAAATATGTCAAGGATTTTGAGCTTCGTGAAGAGGAGTTTGCAAAAACTACAACCAAAAAAATCAAACGCTACATGAACAACTGAGCGGAACAACTGAACGGCGCAACTAAGCGGAACAACTAAACAGCATAACAGAATGGAACAACTAAACGGATGGTAGTAGGATTAGTCAGTCAGCCAGGTCAATTTGCCCTAAAACAAATTGACCTGGTATAAGCAATAATCAAGGACTTTCACGATGTAATAAAGTAGTTGTTTTTTAATAAGAAATATGATTTAGTTGCAGGAAGAGCTCCGAAATGAAAAAGCACGAATGTAAGCAAATAACCACTGAGGAACTATTAAAAAAATACAGGAAGAAATACCGTACAGTCAGCTGTATATTGGCTGCATTTGTTGTCATTACTGCTTTGTACCTTTATCTCAACTATGATTATCTTGCATTCAAGCATTTCATAACAGGCGGATATATCTATACCGAAACATTAGACGAGCTCTATAAGGAATATCTGGGCAACGATACCAACGGCAGATACTATAACGATTTCGACAATTTGGTCATAGCGATCACAACACAAAGGATAAGAGCGCAAAAGGGCGACAAGTACACCTATTTATATACACCAAAGAAATTGCAGGAATCGCTCCAATATGACAAAGACGAAGCTGCACAGTCCAAGATCAAGATACTCAATGACAGCACCATCTACCTAAAGCTTACGAACTATACCAAATATACACAGAAGTTTATGGAAGAAAATCTCGAACAACTCGGCAGCAGGCCTAATATAATAATCGATTTGCAAGGTAACAGAGGCGGCGAGATCAATGTCATGGTAAATATATCAAGCATGTTTCTTCCCGAAAAGGCGGTGATCGCAACAGACCATTACCGCTGGATGGATCACGTTTTCCGTTCAAACAAGGACCAGCCGCTGAAATACAACAAGATAATCATATTACAGGATGAGAATACCGCCAGTGCGTCGGAGAACATGATAGCAGCACTGAACGACAATCTCGGCAATGTCGAGCTGATAGGGACCGAAACCTTCGGCAAGGGTATCGGCCAGTTCACGGTGCCCCTGAGACGCGGCTATGCTGTAAAAGCTACAACAATAAAATGGATGACGCCGGCCGGTATCAACATACAAGGCGACGGCATAGATCCGGAAGTAGAATATACAGGCGACGATATTATTCAATTCGCCCTCGACCGCATATAGGGGTCAGGCTTGAATAATTCCCTTATTTCCTTTCAAGAAAAGGAAATAAGGGAATTATTCAAGCCTGACCCCCTTCAACTTTAGCAACTTTACCTCCTCAGGCGTCAACTCTCTGCATTGTCCCGGCTCAAGTGCTTCATCTAGCTTTAGCCCGCCCATCTGCAGCCTCTTTAAATAAGTAACTCTCTTCCCAACTGCTTCAAACATTCTCTTAACCTGATGAAATTTCCCCTCGTGGAGAACCAGTTCTATCTCAGAACGCAGACCTGACTTTAAAATAAACAATTCGGCTGGCATAGTTTTATAGCCGTCGTCCAATACAACGCCATCAGCGAAGCTCCTCACATCTTCATCTGTCACTTCTCCGTCGATCAAGGCATAATAGCGCTTATCGACATGCTTTTTAGGAGATAAGATATCATGCGCAAGCTGACCGTCGTTTGTCAGCAGAAGCATACCTTCCGTGTCGATATCAAGTCTTCCGGCGGGAAAAAGGTCAAAGCAGGTATATTCCTCCGGGAGCAGATCGATCGCTGTTTTCAGCTTTGGATCATAAGTGGCCGATATAACACCTTCAGGCTTATTCATCATTAAATAGATAAACCTTCTGTAGTTGAGTCTTTTTCCACTTACAACAATAACACTGTTTTCAGGGTCGACATGCATGGACGCATCAGCCGCATTCGAGCCGTCTACAATAACGGACCCGTTCTTCACCAGCTTTTTAATTTCTGCCCTACTGCCAAATCCAAAATTGGACAAAACCTTATCCAACCGTTGTGTACACTTCATACTGCCTCCTTGGGGGACGCTTCTCACCTTTTTGCATCAGTTACGCTTAGCGACACTTCTCACATTTCGCAAATCGAGCAACTCCCACCTGCTAGCTTAATCTTCTCCAGCCTTTGGGATACATATTCTTCAGCATATCTCCGGTTTGCTTTGCCCACCCTAAAGTCTTTCCATCAACGCAAACGGCAGTCAGCCCTTTTTCACCTTCCAGCATAAGCGTCTCACCCTTCAGATAGCTATTGACCTCCCTCGAATCAGCTTTGAGATCAATTGTCCTTTTAAACGCTTTCATATCGAGCGCTGTCACCAAAGAATGGGAGGGTTCAAATCTGTTGCCTTCAAATGAGCCAAGAAACCATCCAAATTTTGCGACCTTCAACCCATCCAGCAGCGGCGGCGTTTCAGGAAGATGATACAGATTACGGCCTTTCATTATATAAACGCCGTCAGGCATGTAGTGCAGATTATCTTTTACAAAATTGTTGAATTCAGCCGGCAAATCAGCTGGGATGGCTGAAGTGTTGGTAACATTGGGGACGGTTGTAGCGTTGGTAGTATTGGGGACGGTTCTCAAGTTTTTGTCCGAAACACTTTCAGCAGTGCCTAAATTCAGTCTGCTGTCTCCTTTTGACTTTATCATTTTTGCTACAAAGTGTCCTTCCCCCCTCAACTTATGAGGCCACAGTCTTGCCGCTCTAGTCAGTGTATCACGTGAACAGCCAGACGTATTGCATCCGGCATTATCAGCATCTGCAGTAGCACCTTCATTACATGCAACAGCACTGTCCGCACAGAATACCATATCACTGCTCGCCCCACCGTAGCTCATCTCTCCGCAGCTCGTCCCAGTGTAGCCCGCCCCATGGCAACTGGCCTTATCACCGCTCACAGCGGCCCACTGAGGCCTTCCACCTTCTATCCCTGCCACCTTGGGTATCTCAACAAGTTCATATCCGGGATGATTATTCATGAACTTCATGATCATCTGCTCATCTTCCTCCGGCGAAAACGTACATGTTGAGTAGACAAGCGTACCTCCGGGCTTCAGCATATGGTCGACATAGTGGAGTATCGGCTCCTGCAGTTGCGTGCAACGCTCGCACTTGAAGCTTTCCCAGCTTCTTGCGGCCGCTTCATCCTTTCTGAACATGCCTTCCCCTGAGCATGGCGCATCTATCAGTATCTTGTCGAAATAACCCTCAAAATTGCCGGCCAACTTCTCCGGCGACTCATTTAGTACAACAGCATCTCTTATGCCGCATAGCTCGATATTTTTCACCAGTGCCTTGACCCGCTCTGTATTGATATCATTTGAAACAAGCAGCCCGCTGCCCTTCATGGCGGCAGCTATCTGAACAGTCTTTCCGCCCGGTGCTGCACATATATCAAGGACCTTGTCACCTGGTTCGGCTTCAAGTATCTGCCCTGGAAGCATTGCACTTGGTTCCTGTATATAGTACAGGCCTGCATGATAATAAGGGTGCCTGCCGGGTGCATCCTCTCCCGATATATAAAAGCCGTCCTCCGTCCAAGGTACGGCTTCCAGCTTGAAAGGCGACATTTTTATGAATTCATCCAAACCAACCTTTAAAGTATTAACCCTCAAACCATACTGTCGCTGGCCCTGCAATGCAGTCATCAATTCTTCATATTCACTTTCGCCTAACAGGCTAAGCATTTTTTCTTTAAACGCTTCCGGTAGCTTCATTATTTTACTCCTACACAATTCTGTATCAAATCAACTCTGCATAAAATATTACTCGTCATCGGGATCCCAACTGTCGTCTACGTCATCGTCACTCGTCATCGAAATCCCATCCATCACCATCAGGATCTCCGTCATCATCACCGTACTCTTCGTCCCATTCGTTCATCATATCCTCGATCACACCCTGGTACTGGTAAAACAAGGCCTTATTTTTGTTGTACAGCTTCTTCCTCTCTCTGGAGTCCTGCACGTTATCAAAAAACTCTGCCTTAAGTTCATATAAGGCAGGATACTTATTCTTCATGTACCTTAACGCCATCAAACAATTGCTGCAATCGTTCAATATCTGATATTCGAGTAATACGATGTAGGCTTTCTGTCGTTCTTCCGGAATCAGATCCTGATTACCGGGATAAATACCGTTTGTCACATAAACCTTTAAAAGCTCCGGTATGAATCCGTCCTCCTCAAAACCGGCAAGCTCCGGCTCAAGCTTAAGTATTTTCTCTATTCCATCCTTGACACCGGCAATATCCTCCCTGCCCGGGCAGAGCTTCAACAGGATACCAGCACAACGGTCTGCCTCTGAAAACATCTGACCTGCAATATAATAATTGAGCACATGTAAAAATAATTCCAGCGATTCGTTGACCTCGTATAATTCGACAGGAAAGTCAACGAGTCTGTCCATCATATCCAAGCTTTCCTTGTACTTCTTTTCCATAAACAGTGAATATGTCAATTTAGATCCGAAATTATATCGTTTTTCAACAAATTCAGGGTTCTCAAGGGCTTTAATCAGCAATGATGAAACCTGATCATACTCCTCCATCAGCATGTAGCATTCGGTCAGCAAATGAATAAGTGAAAAATTGTTTTTATCGTCAAAGTAACAATCCTTAGCTAATATGAGAGCTTTTTCATATTTCTTTGCTCCAAGACATGCCTTGATAAACAGCATGGTCAGATCCAAATCATAAGGGTAGTCATTTTTGACAGATTCCAGGACTTTCATTGCTTTCACCGGCTTGTCAAGATTCATATAAGCTATTCCAAGCAGATAGTTGAGGTGTGTGGCATGTTTTTCACCTTTTATTACTTTTTCCAACACCTTTGCAGCCTTACCATATTTCCGTGCCTCAATAGCATCATGGGCTTCACTATATGCCCGCTTTAAAGCTATGTCCATACGGTGGAATTCTATACAGGCGCTTCTGACCGCCGGATTGCTAAGCGCTTTAAAGGCTTCCTCTATTTCCCTGTTTCTGTCTGGGAACTGACCGGCAGGATACTTCTCCAGCATCGCCTTATATGCCTTCTTTATCGCCTGTTCCCCGGCATTATCTGCAACATCCAGCACCTCAAAATAGTCTTTCATTATATGATATTCGACCCTTCGCAACAAATAATGTATTCTATCTCTACTAGGATTTCCTCAATAGTGCTATTTTAACATATACAATTCGAAGCAGACAGTCCTAATATGATTCTCGCAGGTAAAATGTGATGCGCAGTAAGCATGCAATGCAAAGGTAAGCTTACATTGCCATACATAATAAAAGGCCTGCACACATCAATATGCGGCAAGCCTTCCCACGTTTTTACAGGGTTTCCAGCTGTTTGATCTGTTCACGTATCTCCTCAATACGTTCATTGGCGAAAATTATCCCATTTATACCTGCAGCTTTTGCTCCTTCTATGTTCTGAGGCGAATCATCAAAGAATACAAGATTGCCGGGCTTTTCCCCGATCCCATCGATTAGCTTTTGATAAATCTCAGGTTCCGGCTTATGGCAACGCATTTCATATGATAGGAAATTTCTCACGCAATGTCCGAAGAATCCGGGCACCTTTCTTTCAATAGCCGTTCTGTGCAATTCTGCCAGGTTGCTCAGGATATATACCTTTCTACCCCTGCTTTTCAACTCCAGCATTAGCTCGAACCCCGGGAGGTTCAGTTCAAAATACTCAGTATATATATTGCTCCACCCTTCAAATGACAAGCCTGGCATAACGCTACAAACATACTTCTTATAGAATTCAGCACTTGTCATCCTGCCTGTTTCAATCTGATACAGCAAATCATAGCCAAGCAGTGTTTTCACTTTACCCAGGTCGTAATCCCCGGTACCGGCAAGCATTACTGCCAAATCATCAGCATTATACCCAACCAAAACTCCGCCAATGTCAAATATATAACTATACATAAAACCGCCTTATAAGGAAATAGTGTTGTTTCTAATTTTAGCCGAGTCATCTCTCATGTTTATATTATACTTATTTGTTTTATTTTGGTATACTGCCTTTTTCCCTTTGAATACCTTCATTGTCTGCAAAATCAGCTTGATATCCAGCACTAAGCTGTAATCCCTGATGTACAGCAAATCATATTTAAGTTTATCTACCGCTGATGTGTCATACTTTCCATATATCTGTGCATATCCTGTTATACCGGCCTTCACCAGGTAACGGTGGGTGTACTCAGGAATATCCTTGCTGAATTGTTCAACAAAAAATGGTCTCTCAGGCCGCGGGCCGACAAAGCTCATATCTCCCTTCAAAACATTGAAAAGCTGCGGCAGTTCATCTATTCTGAGGTTTCGTAATACTCTGCCCACTTTTGTTATTCTTGGATCATCCCCGCTTGACAATACTGGGCCTGTATCGTCCTCCGCCCCGTCACACATGGTCCTGAATTTAAGCACTTTGAATACCTTGTTTCCAACGGTTATACGCTTTTGTCTATAGATTGCAGGCCCCTTTGATGTTAATTTTACAATAATTGCTACAAATATCATTAATGGCAGTGTTATTATGATCCCTAAGAAAGCAAGCACAACATCGAATAGCCTTTTAAAAAACCTCTGTTCTACCGTCAATCCCAATCTATCTACCATAAAAGCAGGCATATCCTCAAACTGTACCATTCTGGCACTGGACAGTGATATTTCAAACATCCTGGGCACAATATAAACTACCTTTTTCAATGAAAGGCACTCGGCAATAATATTTATTTTATCTACATCAGATACATTATCACTTATGAAAACCTCATCTGCATCCTTTAATCTTTTAAATGCTTTGTCAATCTCATCAGAAGGGATCACACAATGTATTTGGAGTTTTGCTCTTTTTAAGGTATGGCTAACTTTATCAAGAATGGACCTGAGTTCACTGCGCTCACCAATTACCATCAGTTTTAAATCATATGAAACTAGCTGCCTTACATATAGCACAGTACCCTTCCATATTGATAACATTAAGAACTGAAGCACAGGAGCGATTAACAGTATAAGTCTCGGAAAAGAAAATCCTTGCATGAAATAGGTTATAGTAACTGTTGTAATACTCAGTATAAATATTGACTTCAATAGCGTCACTGCTGTTTCCTGAAATGATTTTCTATAGAATTTAAGTAAACCGAACATATCGAAGTAAACCAATGCGGCAATAGTGATAAACGGTGCAGCTTTAATATACGGATCAAAATTAAAAGCCGGAAGCGTCCAATTATACCTTATGAGAAACGCTAAAATGTATGCGGCATTAATTAAAGCCAAATCAACGAGGATTACTGCAATTTTATAAAATTTGATAGCCCCATTAAAATAACTGCGCATCTATAGCCCCTTCAAATCAGCTTACAAAAAATAAAATTTCTTAGTCTAATTATATAAAAAAAAAAAGGATAGTGCAATTATTACACCATATAATTATATTAATCAACAAAATATTTCATAATAACTATTATTTCGGTATCCTTTGATATAATGATTTTCTTGAAAATAAATATCTATGTTTAATAAAAAAATATAGTAATCCCTGAACGTGTTTTATTGTAATATATGAAAAAAATCGTTTCTTAGTAATACGTTGCTCATAATGAATTACTGTAGCCTGAGACAGATATTGGACTTTCCATCCTTTTAGCCATAATCGCAGGCAGAAATCAACGTCTTCCGGCCCATAAAATATTCTATCATCCAGCATTCCTACGTCCAAAATTGCATTATACCTGATTAGCTGACATGCACCAATAACATAATCAACATAGATTGGATCATTAACTGCTCTTTCCTTTTCTTTGATATAATATTCATTTTTAAGAAGTTCTTTAGCCCATTTAAAGTTGATACGGCGCAAAACTTTTGTATACAGTAATGGAAACCTCCTGCAGCTATTTTGTATCGTACCATCTTCAAAACAGAGCTGCGGTCCGCACAAACCCACTTCAAGGTTTTGTTCCATATGGTTTATAAGTAACATTATCGCATCTTCGTATACAAGCGTGTCAATATCCAGTATTAATATATATTTTCCGCGTGCAATGCTGATTCCCTGATTTCTTGCCGGCGCTACACCTCTGTTTGTTTTGTTGATTATTAATGTCACAAACGGAAAATTTCGATTAATTGTTTCTACTGTTTTATCAATTGAACCATTATCAACAATAATAATCTCAAAGTCAATGGAGCCCATACATTTAATTAATGAAGACAAACATCTTATTACGTGTTTTTCTGAATTCCATGTTAGTATAACAACAGAAATTAACAGTTTCTTATCCATCTTACTTCCCTTTTATTCTGGTTGATAACCATTTCTTCTCCATTATCGACCAAATATAAGCATCATCAACACATTTCATCATTTGGATCTTACTTCTTTTTTCCCTAATCATTCTAACATTTCTTATAAAGTCACATTTTGCTTTGATAAAAGCCTTTGCCTTGCCCTTCTTAGTGAAATAAGCAAATGCTAGCATATCATATGCTATATGTCGAAATATCGTCTTAAAAATTAAGCCGGAAGGTATATTTTTAAAGTATACATATTCTACATTCCTATGCCCATAAAAAACATAGGTTTCACTTAAAGTACCAAGTGTAGAATTCACTTTATGATATACCCTTGCTTTTGAAGCAAATTTACATCTATACCCCGCAAGTTGAGCTCTTAAACTTAGGTCTGAATCCTCATAAGCTACAAAAAAGTCTTCATCCAAAAGACCGATTTTATCTAACATTTCCTTTTTGTACATTGCAGCACCAGCGCATGCACCAAATGTATACTCATCCATTTCATATGACGTCACTGGCTCAAGGTGCCCTCTTTTAAAACCAGCCCCGCACACAGAATAGCCATCACCTGCGGCATCGAGCATATCCCTTTCAGAATAGTATATCAGTTTTGATGCACAAATACCTACCGTTGAATCTGCTATCATACAATCATATAATTGTTGTAGCCAATCCGGTTCAACAACGGTATCATTGTTTAAAAGTACAATATACTCGCCCTTCGAAGCCCTAATACCAATATTGTTGCCCTTGCAAAAGCCATAATTACTTTCATTACAAATTAGATTCACAGAAGGAAAATTAGTAATAATGTACTCCTGTGAGCCATCTGTAGAACCGTTGTCTACAACAATTACTTCATATTCTTTATACGTTTGTCTTAGAACTGACGAAAGGCATTCATTCATATGATGCTTCCCGTTCCAGTTAAGGATGATAATACTAATCATATATTACCCTATAGAAAACAGCCAGCCTGTGTACAATAATTTATCAGGCTGGCTTAAGCTTAGAATACTTATTTATCAGAATTCGGATCTATCTCAACTACATCTTCTTCTACTTCTTTTTTTGCATTTTCATCAATATTCAGAACCTTCTTGGCTTTTTTCTTAGCATTGCGCCAAACAATACCTATAACTGCACCAACTGCAATGACAGCACCAGCGATTACTTGAATTGTATAAGTCATGACCGATGGATCAACATAAGCAAACGCATTGGACTCAAATAAGAATAACAAACAGACAGTATAAAATAATGCGCGAAGTTTTTTCATGGTTCTCTCCTTTATTTGCTTTTTTCTTTATGGATTCATACGACTGTATGATACCACGTTTTTTCCATCTTATCAACTAACTGTGGAAAATTTACAATAGAGCATTTATCAAAAAACCTGCTGCAAAATATCTCTCACTTCCAAGGGAGTAAAAGTTACAGGATTGTTGTCAATCCTTCCCTGCGTAAATGTCTTATCAATAATTAAATCAATATCACTTTCATCAAGACCAAACGCAGAAAGTCGCAAGCTTTGAACCGGCTGTGTTATTTTATTCAGCCAATACATAAAGCCGTCCTTCCCACCAAAAATAGAATAAATCTCGCTAATTTCCGGTACTGCAACTGTATTTCGCTCTGCTACACAAGATAAAGTAATAGCTGCTGCGAAACCATGTTCTATACCAAAGAACATCGTTAATGGATATGATATAGAATGACATGCCGTTGTTCTGGTAATTGAAAATGATAAGCCTGCTAATAACGAAGCAATGCACATCCCCTGCCTCATAGCAAGATTGCTTCTATTTTCAAGCACCTTTGGCAAGTATTTCTCTACTTGCTTTATTGCGGATAGAGCAAGCATCTGTGCTAACGGAGTCCTGCTTCTAGACCAAAATGCTTCCATCGCATGGGAAAGTGCATCTAATCCGGTTGATAATGTCAACCTTTCCGACATAAATATTGTGAACTCCGGGACAATCAATGCTGCCTTCGGATAAATCTGTGAGCAATCGACAGACAGTTTTTCTTTTCGCTCCATATCCCAGATAGTTGCCCACTTAGTAACCTCAGAACCCGTTCCTGAAGTTGTAGGCAGAGCAATTATATCAATATACTTATGTCCGTTTAGATACTCTTTGTTTTTAATAGCATCATATACCACTTGCTTAGATAGTGTTTTAGCCGAAATTAAATAATATAATGCACTAATAGCCTTTGCTAAATCAATACAGCTACCCCCGCCTATTGCAATAATACGGGCTATATTTTTTCCGCTCAATGACAAAAGTTTCTCATAAACATCAATAACAGAAGGGTTTGCAGGAATTGTATCTACATGTATAAGGTTATATGAATCTCTAATCTCAGATAACCATTGATTCAATCCCAGTCTTGCTAACATATTTTCACTAATAAATAATGCAGTACTATCAGTTTCAGATAATAAACCCTCCATATATTCTATTGCTTCTTTATATGAGAAAAAGTTTATTTCTACTGGTGAAAAAGGAATATATTGATGCATAAACTTACTCCTTATTCATTCGTTAGGAATCAGAGTTATTATTTTCTTTATCGGCATACAGTACTCGTCGGCCTCCAAAGACCGGGAATTCTTCAGTATAGTTTCAGCCACTTTCTTCATAGCTGGAAACGCACTTCTCAAAAGATGGTTAGCATGGATGATAATATTAACCCCGACAGCCGACAATTCTTCTTCAGAAATAGTGTTATAAGTAGTAGGTACTGTCACTATAGGCGTAGATTGATCAGTCTCACGGAACCTTCTGCAAAATTCAAGGATTTCATCAGGCTCCTTTTTGCAGGAATGGATCATGATACCATCTACTCCTGCCTTTACATAAGCGCGGCAGCGCATAAGAGCATCTTCCATTCCCTTATTTAGGATGAGACTTTCACATCTCGCTATAATCATAAAATCTTTTGTTTTTAGTACATTCTTGCCAGCGCGAATCTTTTCACAAAAATTTTCAACAGTCTCCTGAACTTGCTGAGCCTCTGTTCCAAAAAGAGAGTTCTTTTTCAGGCCGGTTTTATCTTCAATAATAACTGCAGATACACCGATTCTTTCCAGAGTTTTTATACTAAATATAAAGTGCTCCGTGAGTCCGCCTGTATCACCATCCAATATGATAGGCTTGGTTGTTACTTCCATGATTTCATCAAGTGTGTTAATCCTTGAAGTCATATCTACTAATTCTATATCTGGTTTACCCTTTACTGTGGAGTCACAAAGGCTGGAAACCCACATAGCATCAAACTGCTTTATACCATGGCTAGTCTCAACCTTAGTCTGCTCCACAATTAATCCGGTAAGCCCATTATGCGCTTCCATTACTGATAAACAGGGCTTATACTGTAGCAGCTTTTTTAATCTGGAACGACGGTTCTCAGGCATAGACATCTTTTGATACAGGGTGTTCAAGGTTTCGTCAGTAGGTGTATGTGAATATGGAAATTCAATCAATTCTCCATTCCATTCTGTCAATACTTCAATTACTCTCTCCCGTATCCTTGCTTGGTAACCAGTTACCCAATCGTCTCCATGGACTACTATATCAGGCTTTACCTTATACAAAATGTCGTCATATTCCAGTTTGTCCTGGATTATAACATCTGAAACACCCTTTATATTTTTATACATTTGTACTCTTTCATCTAGTGGAATTAGTGGGTATCGTTTGTATGTAGCTATAACCTCATCTGTTAACACCCCTACAATCAACTCTCCCAGTTCTGATGCCTTCTGAATTATATTCATATGCCCATTATGAATTATATCGGTGCTGAAACACATATATACTTTTTTCATACTAAACTCCCTTTCTAAAATAAACTAAGAAACCTTTCAGAAACGATCAACAAATCATCATTGTTATCAATTTCACTGCATAATCTTTTCCCAAGCTCTAATGGAAAAAGGTTTAGCTTATAGCTTATAGCATTCAGTGCATTTTCCGCATATACATTGATATTACCCTCTAAGCAGAAATTCACTATTTCATTCATCCATATGGCAAAATCACTTCTATTGAATTTATATGCCGGCTGGCATGCCACGCAATCATCGCCAAAGAATGCCGTACCTATAGCTTTTACCTTACCCTCTGATATCTTTGCTTTAAAATCTTTTTCTGGAAGGCTTAATAAACTGTCAACAGTAACTGTACTTCGTTTTGAAGACAGCAATTCCTCGATTACAGAAGGTTCTATTACCAGATCCCCATGTAATAGCAGTATATCATCATCCAGCAGATGTCTAGCCAGATACATGGAGTAAATATAATTTGATTCTGAATATATGGGGTTATAAATAAACTTAACCTTTAATCCTGTTGTCAGTTTTTTAACATATTCACTCAATAAATCAGAGTGTGGTCCAGTAGTGATAACATATTCATCTACCCCGTATTTTTGTAATAATTCCAACTGCCAGCTTATTATTGAATATCCATTACCGATTTCACACATGCATTTGGGTTTATTCTCAGTTAGTTTGCCCATCCTTTTTCCAATACCAGAGTTTAAAAGCAATGCTTTCATTAGCTATATCTCCTCTTTTAAGTACTTCATAAGGGCTGCTTTGTTATTCTTTGGGGTAGTTGTCGGCCTGCCCAGGTCGTCTCGTGAACCAAGCGATACGAGAATTTCCAAGAACCGGGTACCTTCCTGGCTCATTACATTTTTTAAGGCTTCATTCAGACTTTTTTGATCGTTTGCTCGCAGATATACATCATAACCCATAGCTGCTGCAAGTGAACAGAAATCTGTCTCGCCATAAGCCACCGGCATACCTCCCACACTTTCGTGAGCTCCATTATTAAATACTATATGGACTATGTTTTTACACCTTGTTTTTGCAAGTACTGCCATACTACCAAGATGCATTACCGCAGCTCCATCACCATCTATGCACCAAACAGTTTTATCGGGTACATTCTTTGCTATTCCCATAGCTATCATAGATGCATGTCCCATAGACCCCACTGTCAAAAAATCTTTATCATGTCCTTGATTCAGAGCTTCTCTAATCTCAAACAACTCTCTTGAGGTTTTTCCGGTGGTAGAAACAAAGATGCTTGTATTATCTGCTGTTGCAATAATTGTTTTCAGTGCCTCTTCGCGCTTCATTTCGTTACTGTTTCCATAACAGGGCTTAATACCTGCTTCAAGCGCGCCCTTGCGGACCACAAATGCTATGCTTCTTCCTGATTCCAAAATATCACGGCAATGCTGCACATAATCTAAAAAATCATCATTCTTTGTTTCTTTTGATATAATGATGTTCTTAATTTTCATTATATCCAATAATTCTAATGTTACCTCACCTTGAAAAACATGCTGTGGTTCATCTTTTACTCCAGGTTCTCCACGCCAGCCTATTACAAAAATGCAAGGAATTCCATAAACCTTCTCATCAAGTAATGATGCCACAGGGTTAATTGTATTACCTATACCGCTGTTTTGAAGATATACCATGGCGGGCTTACCCGTTGCAATGAAGTGTCCGGCCGCCAAGCCAACAGCAGCACCTTCATTTGCTGCTACTATATGTTTATCACCCAACCCGTAACTATCATATAGAAAATCGCATAATGCTTTAAGCTGTGAATCAGGTACGCCCGTATAGAAATCAACATCCAGATATTCTCTGAGCATATTCACAAAATACTCAATTTTCATTTGATTTCTTCACCCCAATCTCCTTTAATCTGCTAATAATATATTTACTTCCAATCTCACCGCTGCTGCCAAAATTAGCAATATATTGGTTTACTATTGCTGTGATTTCATTGCGGTACAAATCTGAAGAATCAAACAGCTTCTTAATCTCACTTGCAATTATCGGTAGATTATCCGGTACAATTTCAACACCGATTCTCTTTCTGAGAGAAATCTCCAGTGGTTCCACACTCAGCCTGCTATACTCAGGATTGTTTATTTTCTGGGGAGTATTGATGAAAACAGAGGGCTTTTTTGTAATAAATGAAAACTCATAAGCCGTGCCTGACCAGTCAGTTATAACTAAATCAGAGTCAAAAATGGAGTTATTACTTGTAAAGTCAAGCTCAAAAGTTAGGTCTCCACCATCATACTGTTTATATCTATCAACTATAGCGTCCATTCTGTAACCATATCGTTTTACATACTCAGGATGAGGACGCACAACGACCTCATATCCCTGTCCAAGTATAGCTTTTAA
Source organism: uncultured Oscillospiraceae bacterium (assembly GCA_964490975.1). Taxonomy (GTDB): domain Bacteria; phylum Bacillota; class Clostridia; order Acetivibrionales; family DTU013; genus DTU013. Next base: position 18,548 of record CAZBEQ010000043.1, read on the forward strand.
CAATTCATCGATACAGCTATCCAGAATATTGTCAGGCTGCCATGAAGGTGCAATTAATATCTTTTTCTTTGTACGGTCGGTTTTAGACATCATATTATAACTATCATAAAGTTTTTCCAGCTGACCATAACCTACAGTAATTAACTTTTTCTCAGGCAGATTATATAGTCTTTCAGTTTGACGTATTTCTTCGTGCTGAAATTCGCCGACGCAGAAAATTGTATCATAGCTATCCAGCGCACCCTTACGTAGCACCATATGAGTACTTAATGGATAGTGGAATATGTACACGTATTCAATATCCTTTTTTATATAAGATCTTTTATAATGAAAATTATTTAACTCAGGCATTGTCATAATTACCATATCAGCATCCATTTTCATGAATAATGTTATAAGCCGTTTTTCCCCGATGTAGTATGGCTTAATTCTTGGCTGAGTACTACTAATCATAAATATCTGATCATTCGGATCGCTCGTAATGTAATGTATAATAACATTAGACCTCTTTAGAAGTTCGTCAATAACATTTTCAAAATACTTATAAAACCCACTTTTCTCTGAGTAAAAAACCAGATGCTTGTTGGCGACCGAGAAAAAGCGTTTATAATCAGCCCTCTCACGCTTTCTGTTTGGATCTTTTCGGCTAAGTTTTTTCTTATCCCCACTTCCAATACTATTTAGCTCATTCAATAATTTCTTAGTATTTTCCAGTACCTCATAGTTTACATACTTTCTTGGAGGTATTACATAAATCAGGAATAACTGCTGAAATATTGTGAAGAGATTACTGCATATCCAGTAAAGTCCCACTCCAATAGGAACAAACGCTCCAAGAAACAAAGAAATACCAACGGAAAGACTCATTGTGAATATTTGACTTATCCTGCTTTGCTCTCTCTGCAGCGGATTTATCCTGTCCTGTATTATAGACAGTATATATGCCGATAAACCGGCTGCCAAAGGCATAAGCAGTGAAATACCTTTCACTTCAACAGGTATAATTATAAGGTCTGTACCACCAAGACTTATATTAATTACACGCACTAGTGCAATCAATAAAATTATTTGTATTAGCATAGGAATTATACTAACCAAAGGCTGATACTTCTCACGTTTGTATAATGCCTGCTGCTCCTCAGCTATACGGTCACCATCACCGAAATACTTAGTCTTAATTTGATTCAAATCAGGCATTAAGCGTACCATTTTGATACTATTTTTATGCGTCCAGATAGATACAGGAAGTAGTATTACCTTGGTAAGTAATGTAAATAAAATTATTGCATACGTATAGTTATTCAATAAAGCATAACAGATATCCATTATATAACTTAGCATTTTAGCTAATATCGACATTATTGTGTCCATTTAGATTCTCCAAATAGTTTATAAAGTAAATTGTTAACACAATACAAAAAATAGTATTGCTGCTGCTATAGATATTATTAAGTCTTCTGAAGCCCTTAATCAGCGCTACCCTCTTTGCATAACCTACTTTCATACATCCTTCTGTAATATTCCATATATGCGCCAGTTCTCACATTGCTAATCCACTCTTCGTTTTCTATATACCACTGGATAGTATCATTAATTCCATCTCTAAAATCAATAGCGGGCTCCCATCCCATATCAACCTTAATTTTTGATGCATCAATAGCATACCTTCTATCATGACCAGCCCTGTCTTTTACAAATCTTATCAACCTTTCAGGTTGTTTTTCAAGTTTGCTTAGTATTAACCTGACTATCTCGATATTTGTTTTTTCATTATGTCCGCCTATATTATATACTTCGCCTGATTTACCCTTATGCAGTACCATATCTATAGCTCTGCAATGGTCTCCAACATAAAGCCAATCTCTTATATTCAAGCCATCTCCATAGACTGGAAGCTCCTTATCTTCAAGAGCATTTATGACCATAAGAGGAATTAATTTTTCAGGGAACTGATACGGGCCATAGTTGTTTGAGCACCTTGTTATATTGATATTAAGGCCAAAGGTTTCTTTGTATGCCTTGACCATCATATCTGCAGCTGCTTTACTGGCGGAATAGGGGCTGTTTGGTGAAAGAGGTGTACTTTCAGTAAAAAAGCCTTCAGGACCTAATGATCCATAAACCTCATCGGTTGAAATCTGAAGAAATTTGTTGGTTTCTGACCCGTCAGATAGAATCCAGTTTTCTCTGCATGCATCTAGTAATATCTGGGTACCCATAATGTTAGTTCTCAAAAAGGCTTCGGGATCTTCTATACTTCTGTCCACATGCGTCTCCGCGGCGAAATTAACAACATATTTGAACTGGTACTCTTTGAAAAGTTTTGTTACCAGTTCTCTGTCACATATATCCCCTTTAATGAATATATGTCTATCTTCACATACGCCACATAGGTTATCAAGATTACCTGCATATGTCAATTTGTCCAGATTAATTATCCTATATTCCTCATATTTATCTAGCATATATCTGATAAAATTGCTGCCGATAAACCCTGCACCACCGGTCACTAGCAAATCAGTCATTGGGAATCCCCCTCAAATTAATTAAAATCTTAATATATCTACTACATCTAATAATTTTCTGTGACTTTTATCTTTTTCAGATAGTTTAACTTCAGTAATACCTTCCAAAGGCCAATTGATACCGATGTCAGAATCATTCCATATTATACCGCCCTCATCCTCAGGGTGATAAAAGTTAGTGCACTTGTATACGAATTCAGCAGTATTAGTTAGCACAAGGAATCCGTGGGCAAAGCCAGCAGGTGCAAAAAGCATCTTTTTATTAGACTCAGACAGCAATATGCCGTACCATTTTCCGAATGTATCTGACATTTTTCTCAGGTCAACAACAACATCAAATACTTCACCTTTAATTACTCTTAAAAGTTTTCCCTGCGGATAATTATATTGAAAGTGTAAGCCCCTCAATACACCTTTTTCTGATAATGACTGATTGTCCTGAACAAATTTCCACTTGAAACCGGCTTCTTCGAAATCTCTTTCATTATATGTCTCCATAAAGTAACCACGGTTGTCACCAAATACAGTGGGTTCTATAATAAATGCATCTTTTAATGGTGTTTCTGTAAAGATAAACTTTCCCATTTCAGCCTCCTATTCCCAAAGCTATGTCTGTCAGGTACTTGCCATAATCAGTTTTCTCCATAGATTTTGCCTGATACAGTAGTTGCTCCTTGGTTATATAGCCCATTTTGAACGCTATTTCTTCAATACATGCTATATACAAGCCCTGCCTCTTTTGAATAGCTTCAACAAAATTACTTGCAGCAAGCAGTGAATCATAGGTCCCTGTATCAAGCCATGCCATGCCCCGTCCAAACAAATCAACTTTGAGCAGTCCTCTTTTCAAGTATTCATTGTTAACAGCAGTTATCTCTATCTCCCCGCGTTCTGAAGGTTTTAAGCTTTTAGCTATTTCAATTACATTATTATCATAGAAGTAAAGACCTGGAACAGCATAATGTGATTTGGGTTTTATAGGTTTTTCCACTATTGATATTGCTGTTCCATTGTCATCAAACTCGACTACACCATATGCATGCGGTTTTTGTACATAGTAGCCAAATATTGTCGCTCCTTTATCTCTATCTGCAGCCTTCTTGAGAATGCCCGAAAATCCATGCCCGTAAAATATATTATCGCCAAGGATTAGACAAACCCTATCATCCCCTATAAAGTCTTCTCCAACGATAAAGGCGTCTGCCAAGCCTCTGGGAGTCTCCTGTATCGCATAATCTATCTTTATGCCAAGCTGCGATCCATCCTGTAGTAATTCCTTATAGAGTCCTATATCACGGGGGGTTGATATTAGGAGTATTTCCTTTATTCCAGCAAGCATTAGGACAGATAACGGATAATATATCATTGGCTTATCATACACCGGCAATAGCTGCTTTGATATTGATTTTGTAATCGGATATAATCTCGTACCCGATCCTCCTGATAGAATAATACCTTTCATACTAAGTAACCTCTCATATCTTGCTAAGGTATAGTTTAAGTTCATCCTGCCATTCACTAAAAATGTGCTTTGTGGTCAACCTAAACATATAGTTGTCTAGTACAGAGAATTCTGGCCTTTTAGCTGGTCTTGGGAACTCTTCAGTAGTAATGGGTTCTACTCTTGTATTTATACCTTTTAATTGAAATATTTCGCGTGCGAATTCATACCAAGTACATTGCCCCTCACATGTGGAATGAAAAAGTCCGTAGTTATCTGTATCTATTAATAATGTAATAGCTCTGGCAAGTTCACTTGTGCTAGTTGGTGAACCATGTTGATCATTTACTACTCGTATTACATCGCTGGTTTTTGATAGATTCAGCATCGTTCTTATGAAATTATTCCCATCTCCATACAACCAAGCCGTTCTTAAAATAAAATTGCGTGGTGCAATTCTCCTAACAAATAGCTCTCCTTCATACTTGGTTTTCCCGTAAACCGTTTGCGGTGCAGGGTGATCAAATTCGTTATATGGTCTTATGTTTCCGTGCTCATCCATGATACCTTTACCATCAAAAACATAATCCGTTGATACATGCACCAGTTTAGAATGCGTCTCCATGGATGCTATTGCAAGATTTCGTGGTCCAATCGTGTTATATTTATACGCTATATCTGAATTTTTCTCACAGTCGTCTACAGCCGTATAAGCTGCACAATTAATAATAGTGTCCGGTTTCACTCTTTTAACCGCTTCAATTACGACATCAATGTCTGAAATATCAAGCTCACTTATATCAGTAAGAAATAATTCTACATTTTTCCTTAATTTTAATTGAGATGCTACTTCTAGACCAAGCTGCCCTTTCGATCCAGTTATCAATACCCTCACGATATATATCTCCCTATAAAATATATTATTACCTATTTTTTCTACAAGCTTTGTACAGAATATGTCCTCTTCCCCAGCATTACATTAATTCCTATTCCCACCCCAAGCAATACCCAGAATACAGGAGCAATTGAAACTACACTGTCATTAAAAAGCTCTGCTACTATATATCCGCAGACTGCAGCAAAGCAGGCGACGCCAGCAATGGGCAGAAAGCTTGCAAAATCTTCTTTCCAGTATGTCTTGATGCTCAAAGCTATATATATCCCAAATATTGCAAGCATGGCAATCAGTGAAAGTACTCCGGTGTTTAAAGCTGTCTGTAAATACATGCTATGTGCTTTATCGACAAACATCGATCCTGTCTCATATAGCTTTAGCTTGTTCAAAAAGTCATACTGCGGAAAGTATAGAGCAAAGGTATCAGGCCCATTTCCAATAATCACCGTATTTTTTAACAGAGGCAGCGTCCTTGACCATATATAGCCTCTGTTTGACCCTATGGATTCATATCCTTTAAATCCAATGGATTCAATCGCCCGGCCGTTTCGGTATGTCAGCCACAAGTTGGAAGGACTTATCAAGCCTTGATTGGTTAAAAATATATCCATAAGCTTATAATCGTTATAGAAAAGTTGTACGTATCCTTCCTCTGTTATCTTGTAACCAATATTGGAAAACCGTTCATCAGTGATATATAACATATCGTTTTTTGGCACGATATCTAATTCATTGCCATCCTCGTCTGTTAATTCCAACATTGAGCCTGCTTTTGCTACCATCCTGACAGTACCATTATCTGTCACTAACTCGGCCTTTTCTTTATCCATCCTTACATCGTTGAGCCCCGTAAGTGTCTTATTCAAAGCAGCTAAAGCTTCGTCATTGTCTACCTTGTTATAAAGCGTCATCAGACGGACAACACGGTTCGATATTGCTCCGTCCGAAATAATGTTGACCAGGGTCAAGCTGCAAATCATAAGTACTAGAATAAACACTGCTGTCCGTTTATGCTTCCAAATCTTTTTCCTGTACATTACCAATAAAACTATAACTGCTGCTGCTATGCCTATAAACCCTGCACGTGAATTACTGCCTACCAGGCTTATCATACTAATACCTAGCAATACGCCAAGCAAAAGTTCATGAACAATTTTTTTTGAGTATACGATCAATACCAAAATAACTGGCAACACCATCGCCATATAGCTTCCAACGTAATTGGGGTTATAAAGTGTGGAGTATACTGTTCCAGCATCAAATTTGGATATTATTGTCCCTCCATCCAATGAAGCCGGCGTTACCAATCTTTGAAAGCCTTCCATATTGAAAATGTTTATGCCGAAATATTGTAATGTACCTATAACTGAAATAACGGCAGCAGATGAAAGGAGGCATACAAATAGTGTTTTAATTATTTTTTCGCTTTTGAAAATATTCATTGCCAAAAACATGATAAGTGAATATGCCAACAAAACAAAAGCTCCTTCAAATCTTTCAAGGAAGCCAAAAAAAGATATTTGTTTATACTCTGAAAACGCTGCTGAAAGAAGGACTAAAATGTTAAAAACCCCTAAAGGTATATAATAGATAATTCTTGGCCTGTTAAAAGGCTTGTCACGGTGTATAAACGTATAAGCAACTATGCCTGTAAATGTGAGCAGCAAAAGAAATACCATTTTATAATAGGAAAACAAATCATAGTGAGCACTATTTCCGTTCCAGTAAATGTTTCCCTGATAATTCAGTATTTCCTTGACAAATATAATCAATGGCACAACAGCAACTATCAGAATTAATGGAATTGCCATATATAATTCACGCTTTTGATTCTGAAAATCATTGCTCATTGATTCAGTTTTTAAACCTGGGCTTTGTCTATACTCTGTGGATTTTTCCCTGCTTATCTTTGTATTCCTTGTGCTATTCTTTATATTATTTTCTATATTCTTATTATTAGCGTGTTCTAGTGTATCCGAGTTTTTAACCTCAAACAGTTGTGTTCCCAACACATGACCCCCTTGTACTTCAAAAAGTATAGCACAAAAGATGTAGATTTAGAAGATATAATGTAAAAATAAATAACACATTTATTTTCTATTCAATTTGCTGTAAATTCATATTCTCACAGCAAATTGAATAGGGTTAAGGTTGTCTCCACATCATTAAGCTGCCGCCATCCAAATGTCACAAATGGGTTAACGGATTGCAAATAGGCTTATATCCATCCTAATTATTGTCCTCCACCAAGACTCTTCTCTAATTTAATTTTGGTAACACCAAAGCTCAAAATACGTGTGTCTTCATTTTTGCCGATACTCTTAGGAGAAATCGCACTAGGTGTTTTAAAACTAATCCTCTGGATATCATCTTTAATGCAATATTTTGCAGGAAGTATTATCGTTTTCTGTTTCTCGTCAATTTTAAGTGAATCAATTTTTGTTCCGTTATAGTAAACTTCGGTTTCACCCGATTCAGGCAGTGAAAAATATTCTATGGACATTTCTATATCCTGTGGAGCATCCATTCTAAAGATGATTGAAGCCTCTTTTGCAGCCCAGCGGTGCGTTTCTTCCTGTTCCCACCATCCATTTTCAATAAAGGAAGTATTATTTCCATCTTTTTCAAACCCAATTGTCAAGGGTTGGTCTGATAAAGCAGGTATTGAAGATTTATCCACCTTCTCGAGTTTTAACGTTTTGACCCCAATAGACAATACTCTTGAGTCCTCATTTTTTTTGATGCTTTTTGGAGAAACTGCTCCAGGTGCTTTAAAAGTAATTCTCTGAATACCGTTATCGTTAAAATATTTAGCTGGTAAAAACATCGTCGTACTTCCACCATCAATCGACACATTACCAATTTTAGTCCCATTATAATAGACTTCGGTCTCCCCCGACTCTGGGAATGTAAAATAATCCATAGACATTTTGATGTTCTGAGGTGTATCCATTTTATAAATAATAGATGCTTCTTTTCCTACCCAACGATGCTGATCTTCCTGTTCCCACCAACCTGATTCAATAAAGGATTCACTATTACCTCCTTTGTTAAATCCAATTACTAAGGTTTTATCCGAAAATGTCTGCAACTCAAATGTATTAATGACCATTGATTTATACATTATAGCAATAGTCCTAAAATCTTGGTTTTCGGAATTAATTCTATTTGCAGTCTGTGCATCTGAATATTCCAATACTATCTCTAATTGTTTATCCTGTACAAAATGATTTGGTACCAAAATGTCCAATGATGTTGTAACATTTTGTTCTCCCATGTAGGAACCATTAATATATATTTTTACCGATTGGTTATCATTTAAAACACCGGCTATATCAAAGCGAACTTTAACATCACTTTCCGGTTTTTTCTCTAATGGTATTACAATCTTTGATCTAGATCCTAATGACCAAGCCCAAGCTGCACCATCATCTGCATTACTTATCCCATACTCAAAATATTGCTGCGCCTCATTGTCATTACCGAAACTAAGCACCTTACCAAAAGTATACGTTGGAACTTTCACCTGTAAAATACCGTCTTTTGTATAGATCTGGCCTGTCTTTCTTGCAGAGGAAATATCATTGGCATTTCCTGAGAATGAATACTCTGTTAATGGGAGCAAATAATTCTGATTCGAGTCATCAATCCATTGATATAGTAAATATCTTCTTTCACGGCTTTCACTCTCTGATATATCAAAAACACTCCTACCATATTTTTTGTAATCCCCTGTGACTTGTTGCATTATAGTTGCCTGTAAATCTTCTTGTGAAACTGGTGCGTTAGAAGTAGTAAATGATTCATGCTGTCCAGCCTTTTTAACCATTAACATTGGATTCTGACTCATATCCCTGTACCCGTGATCTCCTAGCACAATAAATGTTGTGTTGTCATAGATACCGAGCTTCTTGAGTTGATCAATATAATCACTTACAATATTAAGGACAGCTAAAGCCTGCCCTTCTTCGGTAGCAGTACCATTAGCTGCATATTCTATTTTTTCATTTATATTGAACGGAACATGAACACCATTCAAATGATATAATCTGAATGTGTTCATGTTATTTCCATCCCCAATACCCTTATCCAGCATTTCACGGTAAAAGTTATAATCCTGACTGTACTGTCCATCTGTACTTAAAATATTATAATTTTTTTCTTCATTTGATGCAAAGGTCTTCAACTGCTCAAAGTCCCCGCTATACATCCAAAAATTTTGTTTAAGTAAATGAGGCATATAGCGGTATGCTGTTAAACGATACATTAACTCTGATAATTTTACATGAGAAGAAACCTGTGGCTGCTCCTGAATAATATTATTTATCACTTTATTTTGCTGTCCGTCCACAAAATTAAGTTGTGTATAAATCCTTGTATCAAACCCATTAGCAGCCAGGTCACGGTAAAAATCAGTTTTTTGGTAGCTATCTTTTATATAATCGCTGAACGGCATAGTGTTTTCATTATACTTACCTGTCAGTATAAATGGTAGTGCACCCTTCGTTCTTGGATAAGCGCTTAATGTATTTTCAAAATAAGTGAAATCAGAAAACTTATCTTTGTAGTCAGGATGTTTTTCAATAATTTCGCTAAATAGACCGCCATCGAAAGTATCCAAAACAAATACAATAACATTCTTATTCTTTGAGAGTTCGAATTTATCTTGATTTGACAAATAAAATTCATTTTTAGAAGTATTTGTATTCATCAGAATTAGCGTCGTTAGTGTTACTACCTGCAATGCTACCAAGAAAAGTGGCACTGCTGTTACAATTCTGTCGAACACAGTTTCTTTTAATTTTTTAAAATTAGCAAAGAATACAGGGCCTAAAATCAGGATAATCCAGATAGCTGTATTTATAAATGCCCAGACTTTATATTTGCTCCAATCAATTTCTGTACCATTCAGACTACCATAATTGACATTCATTAAATTACCTTGAACATATAGGGCAATACCACCCCCTAACATAAGAGCAATAGCATTCCGATACCCTTTTCCCTTAAATAGAAGTAATATAATCATGCTACAGCAAAACAATAAAATAAAAACCGGTATTGTCGATATAACCATATCAATCGGTAAGAACCACAACTCGCTCGCATTACTGTAATATAATTCCAATGGGCCAAAAATGCAAAAAGTGAATGCCACCAGTAAGCTAACTCCTAAAGATTGAAGTGTTTTTTTTCTATCTAGTTTTCCGAGTATTTTTTTCTCCATTGTAATTTGCTCCTTCAAGTGATCCAAAGTCTTTAATTGCTCATATTATTATAGACTATAGTATTTTTTATTGCAATAAATCCTTAATATATTTGCTTCTTATACCCAATCTCTCGCCACATTCGATATCCCATGGCTTATCTCCTACCATAACCGATCTGGCAAGGTCAATGTCAAAATCCCTACATGCCTGTTCTATCATACCTGTTTCCGGTTTTCTACAGTGACACGGTCCAGTCACGTCAGGATGGTGCGGGCAAAAATAAAAAGCATCAATATGCGCACCAATTTTTGAAAGTTCCTTATTTATATGGCGATGCAATATATGCACGTGCTCTTCCTTATAATAACCCCTGGCAATTCCTGCCTGATTGGTAATAACTATCACCAGAAATCCATTTTCATTATACTTTTTAATGAGTTCCGGGACTCCCTCTATAAATTCAAAGTCCTCGACCTGGTAAAGATAGTTTTTTTCGATATTTATCGTACCATCACGATCCAGAAATAAAGCAGGCCTTTTCATTTTATAAATTCCTCACATGCTCTATAATAGTCTTCAGGAACACCAATATCTATAAAGTACCCTTCACTTTCAAGTGCACCAATATTTAGAATGTCTATCTGTTTTTCCATAAAATCCTTCTCGAATGAAAAACTTCCATCGGGTAAAAATTCAAAAATTTTACTCTTTAAAAGATAAATGCCTCCATTAATAAAACCTTCCATCATCGGCTTTTTTTCTTTAAAATCTTTTATAAACCCATCTTGTATTGATAAAGTACCATAACGATCAAAGTTTTTTAACCTTTTTACGGCTATCATCATATCACATATAGAATCCTGAGCCTTAAAAAGCATTTGGCTCAAGTTAACATCAAAAAATGTATCCCCATTGATTACAAAGACATCCTTATCCCGACATAACCTGAGTGCTTGTTTTATTGCGCCGCCAGTGCCGAGCGGTTTGTCTTCATAAGAATAAAGCAGATCGGCTTGCTTGTATCTATTTCCATAAAAGCCGGTTATACATTCACTTTTGTACCCAACAGCCATAATAAACCGAGTTACGCCTTTATGAATCAAATCATCAAAAATGTATGATAAAAAAGGCCTATCTCCAATTGGTGCCATTGGTTTTGGCACATTTGATACGATATGCGAAAGTCGAGTACCAAAGCCACCCGCAAGAATAATACATTCCATATTTCTACCCCGATTCATTTTTTTTTCAAATGGACCATCAATCCTCCAACATATAACTCTTGCTTTGTATAACGGCTTTTTAATTTCATATAAATATCATCTGTAAGTTCATTTATTGAAGTACCATCTACCCATGTTAACCTATTCCATAGCTTACTTTCGGCCAACTCTTTTATCTGCAAGCCGCTTTTCAAAAAAGCGCTTTTCAAATACTTTATATCCTTTCTGTTTATCTTAGGAGCTTTATAGATTTCTTCACATACCTGTTTAGCATTCTCATTACCTTCTGAATCTTTTAAGTAGTTAAACATCTCATCATAATTCATGTAAAGATGACCCCATGGTGGAATTTTGAGAGTCTTTTCTGCATCCCAGTGATTCCAATGGTGTCCCATAATACATGACCATATTGGAGCAAAATCCGTAAAAAATTCACCATTAGGCCGCAATACTCTTCTAATTTCAGTCAGGCATTTTTCAGGATTTGCTATATGTTCGAAACTCGCTAGCGATATAACTAAATCAAAACTGTTATCTGGGAATTGCAGTGACTCACCATCCCCATTCAAAATGTTCCAGTTACTACCTTTTAAATCATTAGTCATCCCCCACCACTCACGTAAGAATGGATCAACACCAGTTATATTTGATGAAGGGTAATTCTGAGCTATCTTTCGAGTCAAACTCCCTGCACCACAACCAATTTCAAGAATAGTCTTTTTATTCAAGTCTATTCTTTTAGTTAATTTATTCAGAAAATTTGTTTCATTATCACTTAATTCCACTGACAAAATTTCCTGATAGCCTTTCTTCAATAGTTCTACGCATTTCTGAACAGTATACTCTTCCTTTACTGTTCTATGTGCATTCTCAATAATCCTGTACAGTAAACTTTCATCCTGCAAAAGCTTGATAACTCCAGCTGCAAATTCATAGGGTTCATCGGCAAGTATTATGTTATCCATATGTCTTGCATCAAGGCCTTCCGCTCCCAAATTTGTAGAAACTATTGGAATCTTTGATGCCCATGCTGTAGGAATTTTAACCCTTGCCCCAGCACCAATCCAAAGAGGTACAATAAACACTTTGCTTCCATGAAAGAATTTTTTATCATCCTTCTGCTCTCCCCAGAATTTAATGCTTGGATGTGCTTTTGCTGCTTTTACCAAATCACCCATAGGATTGCCGAAACCTACAATATTCAGCTTAACCTGCGGCATTTCCTTCAATATAATCGGGAATACCTTCTCGATGAACCACAGAAGGCCTTGTGCATTTGGATACCATTCCATTGTCCCCAGATACAAAAGATCATATGGCTGATTTCTTGCATCATCTTCCGGCGTATACTTATTTACATCAATCCCTCCACCTGTAGGAACAGTGAAAACATGCCTGATATGACCTATTTCCTTCACCATCTGCGCTTCTATTGAAGATACGGTAAATACAGCATCAAACCAACCCCAAACCTTGCATTCCCAATCATACATTGTTTTATAGCGTGTTTCTATTATATGTTTTTCCTCAGGTCTTGCATACTTACTCCACCTTTGATATATCAAGTACTCTGCGTTATGCAAATCTAGAACAAATTTCGACTGAGGACTCGCCAATCTAAGACTCGGAACTATCCATGCAAGCTGTGAATGCTCAATCTGTATCACATCATATTGAGTATTCTTCACCATTTCTATAGCTTTATCCTGTAGTTCCCGGCTAATTGTCACCCATACTTCTTTGGAAAATCCTTGCGGTGAACCTTCCTCTGTATTAAGATAATGGCGTGTTATAACACCAGTTACAGAATTCACTACGGGAATATTCATTAAAAAGTCTCTACATTTATTTACATATTCCTTTTCCCAAGTAGAAAATAGAAAATCTACAGATATATTATCCTCCATTGTCATTTCCATATATGGAGATATAATGCGAAGAGCACCGCCAGATACTGGCGGACAAGTCATGTAATATGATATATCCAGTATTTTTATAGCTTTTTCGTTCATGAATACTCCCCCAATTTATTGTTTTTCTTTTCTAAGCAGAAAACGCGGAATCCTATCAAGCAATTTACTTTGTTCGTCTGCTCTCATTTTTAGTATCGTTATTTCTTTATTTTGTTTCTCATTTTGCTCAAGACTTTCCTGCAACTTTTGTTTTAATTCTTCAATTTTATGATACTCATCAATATCGTTCTGTTCAAGCTGCTTGTAATAGAGTACGAGACCATCAACCTTCAGTAAGCAGGAATCGCTTTCCTTTTTGATATTATGATACCTTTCGCTCAGGTCATCTATTTGAGTTTGCTGACCTGTATTTTGTTTCTGAAGACCTGCTATTTTGCTATCCTGATCTTTATTCTGACCCTGAAGTTCCG
>CAZBEQ010000044.1:0-31645 GCA_964490975.1 uncultured Oscillospiraceae bacterium
TTCTTCCTCCAAGTGGAAACATTGAGCATTTGCTCGCTGTTTCACAGCTCGCACTATGCGTATATTGTATCACATAACGATTACAGTGTCAATAAAAATTCATAAAAAATCCCGAAAATTCAAGGTTTTCAGGACTTTTTTATGGTAAATTTCCTTACGATCCTAGTTATGCTTTGGGTGGATGGGGGTGTGAACAGTAACATCAAAAACCCCCGTCCCCAATGATTTTTTGCAGATGCTTGACAGGTGGGAATGTATCTGTTATTATTGTTTAGTAAAATAAAGAAGAAGTTATCCGCTTCTCACCTTACGGAGGTTTCCGGCAGGGTCAATAGTGAAGGTATACATATTGTAACCTGGCTATATTAGTGGATCGAAGTTCTTCTTTACGGTTCACTTTTTATTTTGTAATTTTTTTGCGAATACTTGAGGATCATAATTATTAACTCGGAGGTGTTTGATTATCAGTAGTAAAAATGAATTGATGCTTAATGAGGAAATCAGAGAAAAAGAAGTACGCCTGATCGATTCTGACGGATCTATGCTCGGGATATTGCCTGTCAAGGACGCCCAAAAGCTGGCCACTACAAAGAACATGGATCTTGTGAAAATTGCACCTCAAGCCGTACCGCCTGTATGTAAGATCATGGACTACGGAAAGTACATGTTTGAGCTTGCAAAGAAGGAAAAGGAAGCCAGAAAGAATCAAAAGGTTATTAGCATGAAAGAGGTTTGGATCAAGCCAAACATCGAAGAACATGATTTTACCTTCAAATCAAAAAATGCCTACAAGTTTCTTAAGGATGGAGACAAGGTTAAGGTAAGCGTACGGTTCAGAGGAAGGGAAATGAATTACACATCTCTGGGTGAAGAGGTACTCAAAAAGTTCGCAGAAGCTGTTGCAGAAGTGGGAACGATGGAGAAAAAGCCAAAGCTGGAAGGCAGGAGTATGATAATGATACTCAATCCAAAACAGTAATGGCATTTCATAAAAACATCAATTGATCCGATATGGGTTGTGGAAACGAAACAGAAAATAGGAGGAGTAAATATGCCAAAGGTCAAGACGCACAGCGCATCCAAAAAAAGGTTTAGAATAACCGGGACAGGCAAGGTCAAGATGAATCATGCATTCAGAAGCCACAGGCTTGTTTCCAAGGCAAGAAAGGCAAAGAAACACCACAGGCTCGGAGCTTATGCTTCTTCTGCCAATGAATCAACTATAAAAATGCTTATACCGTATAAGTAAGAAGGAGGAAGAAAGATATGTCTAGAGTCAAAGGTGCAGTAAGGACACGTGCAAGGCATAAGAAGATACTTAAGCTGGCAAAAGGTTATTTCGGAGGAAAAAGCAAGCTTTTTAGAATAGCTAATCAGGCAGTTATGAAATCCCTTTCATACGCTTACAGGGACAGAAAGGCCAAGAAAAGAGATTTCAGACAGCTTTGGATATCCAGGATCAACGCTGCAGCAAGAATGAACGGAATGAGCTACAGCAGGTTCATGAGCGGCCTTAAAAAGTCAGGAGTAAACCTGAACCGTAAAGTGCTGGCCGATATGGCAGTCAATGATGAACAGGCTTTTACACAGCTGGTCAACAGTGTAAAGAATGCTTAAAACCAAGAGGGCGTAACAGCCCTCTATTATTTTGCAAGGAGCTTTATATGATAAGGTTGACAGGCAGCCAGAATCCTATAATTAAAGAAGTCAGGTCGTTGAAGAATAAAGGTGCCAGAGATGAGCAGGGCCTTTATTTTATTGAGGGCACCCGATTTGTTGGCGAGGCTGTAAGTGAGTATTTAAAGGGGACCGTGGTATTAAAATATGTCATAGTCTCGGATTCATTTGCAGTGTCGGCAGTGGCGCGCAATCTGACAGAACCATGTGAAGAAAAAGGATTGAGGGTTTACCAGGTGCCCGACAGCTTGCTGGAATCCATTTCCGATACAAGGAATCCTCAAGGGATACTTGCTGTAATAGGTCTTGAGAGAATGTACCTGAAGGATGCACGAGTTTCGGGAGGACTGCTTGTTATACTTGACAACATAAAAGACCCCGGCAATATGGGCACGATCATAAGGACCGCTGATGCGGCAGATTGTGCAGGTGTTATCATACCTGACGGCTGTGTGGAATTGTTCAATCCCAAAGTGCTGCGTTCAACAATGGGTTCCGTTTATCATCTGCCTTTATGGCACTGTGGAAGCATTCATGAAGCTATGTCCTTCTGCCGCGAAAAAGGCTTTTTGTTATGCGCCTCTCATCTCGAAGGAGCTGTAAGTATATATGACGCTGACTTGTCAGGTGATACAGTACTGATAATAGGCAGTGAAGCTGAGGGAATCAGTGAAGAGACGCGTCGTTATGCAGATGTACTTGTTAAGATACCTATGGCTGGAAGGGCGGAATCCCTAAATGCATCTGTTGCTGCCGGGGTAATGATTTTCGAGGCAGTTAGACAGAGAAATTCAAGGAGACAGAAATAGGCGCCTGAAGTAACTTAAAGTGATGATTTAAAAAATATTATCCATGTTGAGGCTTTCTTTTTCCGGTATATGGTCAATAAACTTTTTTAGAGCTGCAGCCTCGGACACTGATGAAGAGACATCCCTTGTTTCAACCAGCTTTTGCAATCTGGACAGTGTCACATCTATATTGTCGATTTCCTGGTGATCTATCAATGCTGACCAAATATGCTTGACTTCCTCCCAGCTGTTGTTTAACTGGTTTAGTTTGTTTTCAGCCTGTCCCCAGCTTTGTGCTTTTACGTTTTCCATAACTCCATCTATTGCCTGTCCCAGCCTGACTGAATCATTATGCAGCAGTTTTTGTGCAAAAACACATGATACTATCATTAATGATGTTAGGATGACTATTAGGCTAATTATTTTTATTGTTATTCCATTTTTCATTTGCCTTTTTTAGCTCCTTTCTCACGGGGCTGTAAATAAAGCTTTCCTCCGGGGGAAACATAAGCATAAAATATTTCCCTAACGTTATGGTACTGTTGGCTGTGTAAGTTATCAATCAGCCATTGATAACTTTTTCCTGCTTTTTCTAGATTATTGGACAGTATATGACCGTCTATTATTATATCGATAGATAGACCTTCGTAATCTGTCTTTAATTGCATATCTTCAGGTGTCAAGGGACGTTTTTGAGATTTTGGGATTATGCTCAGTTGTCCATTGGTCTCAAGAATCGCATACTCAACAGAGGATATATTTGAAAAATTGTTGATACGGAGTTGTTCCAACAAATCATTCAAGGTGTAAAGCTCTTTTCGCAGTGCTGATTCACAGATATGTCCCTTTTCTATAAGTATGGTTGGCAATCCACATATAAATGCACGAGCTCGTATACTTTTGATCGAGAGAAATGACATGAGCAATTGCGCGATAAGAAGCGTCAGTATTGGTATGATACCGTTGATCAGAGGAATTCCTGTGTCCTGCATCGGAACTGCGGCAAGCTCTGATATCATGATTGCTATTGCCAGCTCAAATGGCTGAAGCTGACCAATTTGTCTCTTTCCCATTATTCTCATTACGATAACGACGATGATATAAAGAACTAAAGCACGTACAAAGACTACTAGCATTCTCAAACCTCCTGGTAATCATCCATATTCTTTCCGACGCTTATGGCGGTTATTCAGCATAAGTTCTAAAAAAATCTTTGATTATTATGAATAAGTGATATAATATAATCCATGTATTTGATGGAGGGTTATATATGAATATAATCATTATTGGCTGCGGAAAGGTTGGTTCGAAATTTGCACAGGTTCTGGCAGAAGACGGACATGATGTTGTAGTTGTATCAAACGATAAAAATGAGTTTAAGTCTTTGGGACCGGACTTTAATGGGATTACTGTAACGGGAGTTCCTATTGACCAGGATGTTCTTAAACAGGCTGGGATAGAAAGTGCGGATGCTCTTGCAGCAGTTACTCCCGATGATAATACAAATATTATGGCTTGTCAGGTAGCAAAGGAAGTATTTAGTGTTCCAAGGGTTATTGCTAGGATATTCAATCCGGAAAGGGAGCAGGTATTCCACCATTTCGGTCTTAATACGATATGCCCTACAAACCTGACTGTTGACCTTCTTAGATCAAAAATAATTGGAGAATGCGATGATTCTTCACACTGCAGTATCGCGAATGAAGCTTTTTCGTTTGTCAGGGAACCAGTGAAAAAGGAATATGAGGGTAAGAGGTTAAGCATGGTTAAGCTGAAAAAAGACAGTTATATCTTCGGATTGATACGAAACGGCGTATTTCAATTTCCGGATATGAGTATAAGATTGAACATGGATGATTTTCTGATAATTGCTTACCTCACTAATTAAATTATTTAAATGTTGAATATTTCTAAGTCTGGAGGAATTGATTTATGTATATTATTGTAGTCGGTGGAGGAAAGGTAGGCTTCCATCTGGCAAAAATACTACTGTCATACAAACATAATGTTGTTGTCATAGAGACGCACCCGGGACTTTGTGAAAGAGTTGCTAATCAACTGAACGTTTCAGTCTGTAATGGTGATGGAACAACAATAGACAAGCTAAATGAGGTAAATGCCTCTAAAGCGGATATATTGGTTGCTACTACAGGGCGGGACGAGGACAATCTGATCGCCTGCCAGCTTGCAAAGAACTACTTTAAAGTAAAAAGAACCATATCCAGAGTAAACAATCCCAAAAATATATGCATATTTGAAAAATTGGGTGTCGATCTGGCAGTCAGCAGCACCTCGATAATAGCAGATTTTATAGAACGTGAGATCGATTACCAGGGTATAAGGACGTTGACCTCTTTAAAAAGCGGAAGGATTATTATAAGCGAGATACAGGTTTCAGAATGCGCAGGGATATGCGGCAAAAGCCTGAAGGATGTTAAACTGCCTGTAGACAATATTCTTATATCTGTTATACGTGACGAGGAGATCATAATACCAAATGGTTTTACAGTAATACAAAAAGGTGATATTGTTCTTATAGCTTCGTCAGATAAGGATCAGGAGAAATTAAAAAAATATTTTATATAATTAACTGAAAAAGTTTTACGCTTTAGTCAAGTTAAGCCACTTAGAAGTTAAAAGCTTGGAACTCTTTATGCTAAAGGAATTCCAAGCTTCTTTGCTTTCTATTGAATATTATCCAACGAGAACCTTGCCTTCAGGGTACACTATATCAGTACTGGTCTTGTGAGACTTGATTGTAAGCGCCATAGCAAAGCTAACAGGTCCAACCCGGCCTATGAACATCATAAAGATCAACAGTAGTTTGCTTATGTCATGGAGTTTTGGAGTAATGCCTGTTGTGAGCCCAACTGTACCAAATGCTGAAACTACCTCGTAAAGTGTATTTATGAGCGGCAGTCCTTCGATATACATTATGATCGTTGTAACAACCAATACAAGGGCAAGACTGACGCCGAATATTGTTAAGGCCCTGCTTACTGTTGAAAATGATACTTTACGCTTGAATACGGTCACATCATCAGAACCCTTAAGCTGCGAGATCATTGTGAATAGTATGATTCCGAATGTAGTGACCTTTATACCGCCTCCTGTAGAACCAGGTGCTGCTCCGATAAACATCAGCAGAATAGTAAGCATCTTGGAAATATCATGCATACTGTCTGTACTTACGGAGTTGAATCCTGCAGTTCTTGGCGTAATAGACTGGAATATGGAAGCGTTTATTTTTCCTTGAAGATCCAATCCACCCATTGTATCAGGGTTATTGGATTCAAATATGAAAAATAGAATTGAGCCTATGATTATTAATAAAGCTGTTATAAAAATAACAAGTTTTGAATGCAGCATTAGACATTTATTTTTCTTGTACTCGGATAGATCTTTCCATACGATAAAGCCCAAGCCTCCAATTACAATCAGAGCGGCTATAGTATATAGAACTATAGGATCGTTGTTATAATAGGTCAGGCTGATTAATTCTCCTTTTCCGGATATGCTCATAAGATCAAAGCCAGCATTGCAATATGCTGTGACAGAGTGAAACAAGCCCAGATATAAGCCTTTAAGTCCATATTCCGGTACAAATCTTGTCGCCAGAAAAAGTGCCCCCAGGCCTTCAGTACATAGTGTGAACAATATGACTTGTTTAACAAGAGAAATGATCCCATGAAATGAAAATGTATTTATTGATTCCTGCATGAGTACCATGCTTTTCAGTCTGAATTTCTTCCCCAGCAGGGAATAAAAAAAGGTAGCAAAAGTGATTATTCCCAGGCCGCCTATTTGGATAAGCATCATTATAGTTATCTGACCGAATGTGGTCCAATGCTGGTATGTATCAGCTACAATAAGGCCAGTGACACATGATGCAGATGTGGAAGTGAATAATGCATCAATAAATCTTGTCGAATTACCACCTTTTGTCGCTGATGGCACCATTAGCAGAAAAGCGCCTGCCATCACCAGTACAAAGAAGCTTAGCACTATAAGTGAAGTAGGCCTGATGTTTACTAACGATATAGATTTCACACTCTCTTTTTTTGATTTCACTTTAATATCCTCTGTTTCTTCGTTATTATATACTGTATCCCTGTTAGTTTTTGTAGAATAACCTGTATGTATCAAACTAATTATAATACATTTTATTTTGTTTTCAAGTAAGTAGTATATTATGCTTCGAAATGTGCAATATAATGTGGAATAAAAATCAAGGAGGTTTAATATGTCTTTAACATCAAAAGAATTGATGCTTGTCCAGGACAACATCAAAATAGCTGAAAACTCGATCAGGTTTATACAAGGGTGTGCCGAAATTGCTACCGACGCGCAGGTCAAAGGACTGTGCCAGAGTATGGCAAAGGAGCACCAGCAGGACCTGCAGGTACTGATAAAGCACATTAACACTACAGCAGTTCAATAGGAGGGATAGAAATGAGTAAGATCGGCGACAAGGAAATTTTGCAGACGCTTTTAAATGAACATAAGCTATGTGCATCATCAATGACTAACCTGGTGCTGGAGAGTTCGAACCAGACTTTAAGGAATGATGCTTCAGGTATTTTAAACAGGACATTCCAGCATCAGAAAAATATTTATGACCTGATGACTCAAAAGGGGTGGTATTCCGTTCAGCAGGCAAACCCACAGGATGTGAATACCGCTAAACAGGAAGTCAGCAAGATTCAGTCATCTGTAAATATTATGTGATTCTAAATCGATGGAGCTTCAAAAAGAGAAGCCACACAATTAAGTGGGCTTCTCTTTTTTGCTGATTACATTTTTTAAGTTAAAAATTACTTCTTATTAACATCATAATTGTTGCCGGTATATGATTCAAATACCTTCTTGACTATATTGCCGCCGATCTTTCCTGCATCCCTTGATGCAATGTCTCCGTTGTATCCCTGTTTCAGATTTACGCCAACCTGATTGGCGATTTCATATTTCATCTGATCGAAGGAAGTCTTGCTTCTGTTACTATTGCTATTATTATTTGCCATTATATCACCTCCTCATTGACTAGTTTGTCAAAAAAGGAGGCAATTATAACATGAAAGATATGGCTTATTAAATTAATTTTATTTCTCCATCTTTCAAATAGAAGGTTTGTGCAATTGCGGCAGGTGGGATTTCTGCGAACATTCCTCCGAGTATTATAGTACAATTGGGATAAAGCCGCCTTGTAACAGATATTTCACCATCGCCCTTTGTTTTAAGGTATATGACAAGTTGTTTTCTTTCATCTTCCATATCTTTAATTTCGGTTTTCAAAATAATAAGCTTGTCAGACAAATTTGCAGTTGATGAACTTGACGTTGAAGAGACCGGGGTTTGGGTTTTCAGCTTCTGCAGCTCAATTTTTCTGATACTGATATCATGAAATAGTTCGTCTATCCTTCTTATCAGAGCTTGTCTGTTGAAGCCGGTCACCTCAAGGGTTGTTTTCCTTTCCATATCAGAGCCACAAAAAGGTACTGATATATGTATCTCAGACTTGATTTTGCCGCCAATGACCTGCCCGTTTGATGAGTCAAAAATAACATCTTTAGCGATAATTTCACTATTTATACTGTAATATCCTATATGTGCTGTTTCTTCGCAAATGATCCTGACATTGTCTGCAAACTTAACAAATACATTCTTTGCTGCTCTGATTTCAATCATATCTCTTGAAGAAACCCCACCCTTGATATAAATACTTCCCCTTGTGCTGACCAGGCCTTTTATATTACCCAGACCATATCGACCATTTATTTCAATATCATTTGATGCTTCCACCGAAAATCCGTCACTGATGGTTCCTTTTATTGTAACGTAACCATCAAACTTGATGTTTCCTGTTGCAACACCTGCATCACCATCTATTTCAAGATGGTTGGATACATTTATTTTGCCGTTTGTATAGTTGACCGCTCCGAAAAGTTTAGAGACAAGTGTGGTTTTATTCATTGATGTTATCTCAGCTACTGAGTTTTTATCATAACTGAGAGGAGCTGTTTTTCCGGGTTGAGGTATGATTTCAACTCCACGAACTGTTTTTCCGGGTGTGCCGTTTGTTGCTTCTATGCGTTCGCCCAGCCAGTCGCCGGGTTTGACTCTGTTTATAAGCTTCATATCATAAAAGTCTACTTTGCCGCCTTGCCCGACTTCAGGCCTGGCTTCTGCCAGCTCATACATCGTTATGATCGCATCCTGCCCATCTATTGCAGGTATGCCACGGGCAACGGTGTAAGGACGGCCAGGTATAAGTTCTTCACTCATGAAGTCTAAGTCGAGTCCAATTACTATACCGCTATTTTTTAATGAAGAGATAAGTTCGGCTATAAGTTTTTCCTTGGCAATAGATTTCAATTCTTCCACTGAAATATTGAATGTAACCGAAGCAGTGAGTCCATCAGGATATATTTCAATCTGGATTCTTTTCTTAAGCTCACCAATTTTAACAGGCCTTGCCGGTGCCGACATCATTGCATTTTGGAGTGCGCTTACGTTGGTCAGCGATATTTCAGGATGCTTCTCAAATACAGGCGTAATTTGATACGCGTGGGCTCCTTTTTTATATGTTTCGATCATTAAACTGCCGTCATCCAGAAACATACGGAGGTATTCGTCGCTGTAAAGTACATTACCGTCCATATGCGCACCTCCTTTTTGTGTTTAATTTATATTTTAATATTACCCGTAATTACAAGATCTTAATTATTATATCGGAAAATGTACAGCATTTTTGAAACATATTTCTTAAAAACGTGTTTATATTATACTTAGTGGACAATAACAAATTTCGATCATGGAGATGATGAAACTGAATTTTACGAAAAAAGTAATATATACTGCAATTTCTTCACTGTTGATTTTCATATCAATGCCACAGATTGTCGTTTGTGATGATGCATTGGAGCCGCAGCCTAAAATGGCTGTATTTAATGAAGTAGCAGTTTCAGATGTCAATAAACCGCCAGTGATAAATGCTCTTGCGGCAATAGTTTTAGAAGAATCTACAGGCAGAATGCTTTACAATAAAAATGGACTGGAAAAACGCTCCATTGCCAGTACAACAAAAGTAATGACTGCTTTGGTGGCATTGGAAAATGGAAACTTAGAGGACAAGGTGACAGTGAGCAAAAGGGCAGCCGGTATTGGCGGATCAAAGGCTGGTCTAAGAGAAGGGGAGCAGTATTTATTAAGAGAGCTTATATATGCAATGATGATGATCTCTGCGAATGATGCGGCTATTGCTGTAGCAGAGCACATCGGAGGATCAGTTGAGAACTTTGCAGATATGATGAATGCAAGAGCTACTTCGCTTGGCGCTGTAAATTCTCATTTTGTTACACCTCATGGGCTTGACAGGGAAGACCAGTACTCAACGGCTTATGATATTGCCCTGATTACTATCGAAGCACTCAAGTATCCTGTTTTTCGTGAAATAGTAGCTACGACCAGCTCATACATTCCGGGTCACAGTCTTTACAATACAAATGATCTGCTTGGCTCGTATCCGGGAGCAGACGGAGTCAAGACGGGATATACGGGGAAGGCTGGAAGATGCCTTGTCTCAACTGCAAGGAAGAATGGTATGCGCTTGATTACGGTGGTTCTTGGTTCACCTACAAGAAATGCAAGAGCGAGTGCTTCAATGTGCCTGCTTGATTACGGATTTGAAAACTTTAGCATGTACTGTCTTCTGAAGCGGGGAGATACTTATGCAAGGGTTCCGGTTCACAGAGGTATTAAAGGTGATGTGACGCTTAGAGTAGAAAGTGATATTGTAGCGCCATTAAGTAAGTCGGAGGCGGAATCGATAAATAAAAGAGAATATGTACCGGATGTACTTAATGCTCCTGTTTATGCCGGTGCCAGTACAGGTTATGTAGAATATGCGCTCAACGGAAGGGTGCTTGCCCAAAGTCAGCTGGTAGTAGCAGATGATGTAAGAAAGACAACATACGCGGACCACCTCAAGCAGATATTTGAGGCCTGGGGCGGAATGATACATGAAGATAGCCTTGAATATAATTAGAAGTTTCGTTATAATTGCTTCAATGGAGAGGTAATTATGAGGACTTTGATTATAGCGCTCAATTCAAAATATATCCATTCAGCACTTGCACCATGGTACCTTAAGCAAGCATGCCGCAATTACCCGCAGGATTGCGGTGAGGTGCTGATTTCGGAGTATACGATAAATGAAAATCAGGATTCGGTTTTACGTTCAATATATTTGATGAAGCCTGACATTACAGCTTTTTCATGCTATATATGGAATATATCACAGGTGCTTGAGCTGGCCACCAGCCTGAAAAAACTGCTCCCTTCCATGGAAATAATATTAGGAGGCCCTGAGGTATCCTTTGATGCACACGAAATACTTCTGAACAGGCCTTTTATTGACTATATAATAAAAGGAGAAGGGGATATAGCGTTTCCAAAACTAATATCATTACTGTGCAATGAAAAGCAACGCCGATGTACAGATGATATCTCATATGAAAAGGCTGAGTCGGAAATTGAAGGACTTGTTTACAGGTCAGAAAACAGAATAGTCGAAAATGAGCAGGCAATCATACACGATCTGGATAGCTTGCCATCTCCTTATACGGATGAAATGATCGCATCACTCAAGCATAAGATAGTTTATTTTGAGTCTTCACGAGGTTGTCCTTTTTCATGCAGCTACTGTTTATCTTCAGTAAGTGCGGGGGTAAGGTATTTTTCTCTGCAAAGGGTTTACGATGATCTGGACAAGCTAGTCAGGTCAGGTATAGGTCAGATCAAATTTGTGGATAGGACGTTTAACGCAAACTTAGAAAGGTCCAAGAAAATAATAAGGCATATTCTTGAACTTAACAGAAGTATGGCGGATGATAATAGAGCCATATGCAATTTTCATTTTGAGGTGGGGGCTGATCTGTTTGATGATGAAACGATAAATTTATTGAACAGCGCGCCCAAAGGCCTGTTCCAGATGGAGGCAGGCGTCCAGTCAATCAACAGGGAAGCGCTGGCGGCAGTTTGCAGAAAAACCGATCTGGATAAGATTTTTTCCAATATCATCAAAATCAGAATGTCCGGAAAAGTACATACTCATGCAGACCTGATTGCAGGCCTTCCGTTTGAGGATTACTGTTCCTTTGGCAAATCCTTCGATGCAGTTTATTCTATCAGGCCTCATCAACTGCAGCTTGGATTCCTGAAGCTGCTAAAAGGTACAAAGCTAAGAGCGCAGTCAAATGACCACGGTTATATTTTCCTCGAACGGGCACCTTATGAAATACTTGCAGGAAACTATATTAGCTATGATGATCTTATTAGGCTCAAGGGTATTGCGGAATTGGTAGAAAGGTACTATAACAGCGGCAGATTCGTTTTTTCGCTGGAGTTTTTTATTGAAAAGTATTTCGGATCGCCATTTGCATTTTATGAGAGCTTTTATGAATATCATTGTGACAATGGTTATCTGGACATTCCCTCTTCATTAAGAGATCAATACAGGATATTCAACAGTTTTTATATGAAAATGATGCCAGCTTTCGAAAATTCTGATCGCACCGATGAAGATGTATTATTCTTCGGCGAACTGCTCCGGCTTGATTTTCTCGCATCTGATAATTCGGGGACATTGCCTGACTTTATGGAGAGACGAGGAGACCCATTATTGAAGGATAAATATACGGATTTTTTGCGCAATACATCTCTCGTAAACCATATCATACCGGAAGCTTACGGTATGACACCCAAACAGATATTGAAAGATGTTCATTTTGAACTCATACGTCTAAATTTGTTAAACAGTGATGTTGAAGGGGAAATATCCTTCAGGTCCTTCTGCCTTGTAAAAGAGGCCAATGTTTTTATCTTTAACTACTTTTATCGTGACAAAGTTACAAGCCGTTACCAATTCAGCCCTCTAATTTGAGCCTGATTCGGGCTTTTCTACAAAGTCTTTCTACAGAATATTTCCTTTTGCTTTTCATTTACCATATAATGGTATATCATGTACTAGGATGTAAATATATGCAATAAATAAGAAAGTTTGGCTGTAATTAATCATGAGGTATTTTATTATGGATATTGTCGAAGGAAGGCAGAACAGAGGCAGCATTACTGTAGAAGCATCAATTATTGTTCCGCTGGTCATATTGAGCATATGCGCAGTAATCTACATGGGCTTGTTTCTATACCAGAGGGCTCTTGTTCAGTCCGCCGCTGAAGCAGCAGCAGGAGCTGGCGCTGCTTCATGGGATGCGGGAGCTGATATGCTTGTAATATCCAGACCGGAAGATCCTGATTCTGAAGGTTTTAAGCTATATAGATGTATTATTGACAGTGAAAGGGATGTGAAGCTGGAAAAGATCAAGGCATATGCATTGTCTGCTTCTTCACGCAATGAAATAATTCCGGCAGTTGAAACTGCGACAGATGTTGAAGTAGTGGATTATGCCGTATACAGAAAACTTGAGGTCACGATATCAAAGAAATATAAAATACCTTTCGGAAGGCTGGTAAAGCTGTTTGGTGGGAAGGAAACTGCAGAAATATCAGTAAAAGCTGTTTCAACAATAAATGATCCTGCTGAATTCATTCGGACAGCTGACTTGGTTATCGATATCGAGAAAAAACTTGAAAATGAATTTCCTGAGCTCGAGGAAATTGGCAGCAAGACAAGGGAGACTATGAATGGCATAAAGGACAAGCTCAAAAATTTTTTGGAGTAATCAAGAAAATATACAATCAATATTTCTTAGCTTATGTATATGGGGGCGCTGGATTGAGAAAGGGTATCTCTGGTCAGATCACTGTATTTTCCGCCATTATCATGATTTCGATCCTGATACTTGCGGGCCTTCTGGTAGATATTGCAAGAATTAATTCCGGGAGAACAATGGTCAAAAAGGCTGCAGGCTCTTCGGCAGGATCATTGCTGGCTGATTACAGCAGCAAGCTTAAGGATGATTATGGCATATTTGCTTTATCCCAAACTGATAAAGCTGAGCTGGAGGATCATTTCGAGGAATATCTGGCCTGTTGCCTATCCATACCGACCGATGAGGAATATTATAATGGAAGCACAGATCTTTATGGGTTTAGGATAGAAAACGTTAATGTGACACCAATATACAATCTCAGTGAAAACAGTGTAACTAAAAAACAGATACTGGAGTATATGAAGTACAGAGCTCCGGGTGCGATCGTAGAAGGCTTTATTGAGAAGCTTTCTGCAATAAAGGATGTCGGAAAGATGTCTGACGCTTATAAACAGAAGGTAGGTATCGACAAATTACTTGGCAAAATGGATAAGTCACAGCAAAAGCTCAAAAAAAATGTCGATGGTACCGGTGGTGAAGCTGAAAAATTCATTAATGGCTTCAATTCAAATGGAAGCTGGGAAGCGGCATTCAATGATTTCAACAGTATGACCGAAACGCTGTCGTCACTTGAAGAAAGCATCGTCTCAATGGATAGCAGCATAAGTGCTCTGGAATCGGAACTGGCAGCGTATGACGACGATGACGGAAAAGCTGCGGAAAGTGAGAATTCAGAAAGTGAAAATTCAGATGACAGTAATGATTCAGACAGTATAAATGAAATCAAAAAACAGCTGGACAGTCTTAAGGATGAAAGGGAAACACTTAGCGAAAGCAAATCGACTATTAAGGATCAGCTAGGTGGTCTGTGGTATAAGCTGCGCAATTCCATGACTAATGACTATAAAAAGGCAAATAACGATGCTATAAGTGAGATCACTAAAATAGCAGAAAAGGGGAAAAAGGCGCAGGAAGCTATCAATGAACTGGAACAATACCTAAAAGACAATTTTTCTGGTGAAGAGGGTTCAATTTCAAATGGATTCCAAGATGAGCTGCAAACTGAGCTAGACAATTTGAAAGAGCTTATCCTTGAGGGAGAAAATGCTGAAAAAATGCTCCGGGATATCGGCGGTAACAGCTCGATACTCGAAAGCGTCACCTCCACAATGGATAATTTAAAGATAGAGCAGGGCGGATTGCCGTCTGGCGGACTCCCACCAGAAATGCTGGAGGCGGTTAGCGGCTATACAGGCATCGATTATGAATATACAAAGCCGGCAAAGGGCGATAAGAAGGAAGATCCAAGAAAAGGAAAGGCTGAGGCAGTCAAGGAAATAATATCAAAGAGATTACTTCAGGATATAGATTACGAAGTGGAGGGAATAGCAAAAGAAAGCCTTCCGTCGGTTACAAAGGTCCCGACGGCAGACCTTGCAGAGCTTGATTCCGATTATATGGATAAACAGGAAGCAGTTGAAGATGAAGCCGCCAGTAAAAATGAAGAAGCTGTATATGATGGTGACCTTGAACATGTGGGGGATGAAGCAGATCTTTATGATGAGGAGGGCATGTTCCAGGAAAATGCACTTGGGTTGATTTCAAATATAGGCAAAATGATTGCCGGACAGGCGGTTGATCTAAGGGATAGTATTTATATCAATGAGTATATTATGGGCACTTTCAAGAACTCTGTTCCTGAGCTTGCAGATGGAGAAAAGTCTGTAAAGGATATAAACCTGCATGGTGATGAAAAAAAGAAAATTGATACTTTTTATGAAAGCGAAGTTGAATATATACTTCACGGCAGATCATCACAGAAGCTGAATAAAGTTCTGACAAAGGGTGAGGTGCTGCTGTTCAGATTTGGCTTAAACACACTGCACGTATATACTGATCCGGCGAAAAAAACAAAGGCAACCGGTATAGCAACTGCCGCAGCCGGTATATGGACAGGCGGCGCCGGTATCCCGATCATTACAAACCTAATTATGTGCGGATGGGGTATGGGTGAAGCGGTAATTGATGTTAATGATTTAATGGATGGCAAATCAGTACCTATTTACAAGATGAAAGGCGACTGGAGGCTCGATATAGGTATTTCTTCGGAAGGGCAGCCAAATACCGATAAAAGGCTATATTTCAATTACCATGACTACCTGAGGCTGTTTCTGTTGACTATCAGAGAGGATACGAAGCTAAACAGGGTAGAAGACCTTATACAGTTGAATATTGGAAAAACGAGGGGTAGCTATGACAGCTTCAGGATGTCGGATTGCTGTACGTATGTTCGCATAGAAGCGGAAGTCTCCATGAAGTATTTATTTATTACACAGCCTTTTGTCAAAAAGGAATTGAAAACCGGTGATGGAAGGTATGTTTATAAGGTGTTGCTATATGAAGGATATTGATTTATTTGTGTATATTTTTCGATCATGTCGGACTAAAAAAGCTCGCATAACAAATCCAATAAAAGCTGTCAAGGGCGCGTTGACTGTTGAAGCGGCATTGCTTTTGCCTGTTATGCTTTGTGCATTTTTTTCGGTAATCTTTTTGATCAAAACTGTCTATACTTACGAACTGATCCAGCATGCGATTACTGAAACTGCAACAGAGATAGCTTCTTCAAGCTACATATATCATATAAGCGGAGTGAGGGATCTGCATGATACGGTAAGGAACAGTATCAACGACAGGTCAGACGAGTTCGAAGAACAGATAGGAAGCATGATCGACGCTTATAGCAGTCTGAAGGGAATCAATAACCTTAATGAAGCCACAAAAGCCATAAATGATACAAGTCAGAATTTATCTGAAATATTTGATAATACTCAAAACATAATCTCTGATCCCGCAAATGAGCTAAAAACTATAGCTTGCTATATTGCAGGGGGGACGATCAATGATATAAAAACTCAGCTATATATACCAATAGTTAAGCTTTATATAAAAAAATATCTCGTATCCGACAACAATCAGGATATTGATAACAGGCTCCGCAAATTAGGTGTGGTGAACGGGTTCGATGGTCTGGATTTCTCTGAATCATCATTTCTTTCCGATAGGGACGAAAACATTGATATCGTTATCCGTTACAGTATCAGAATGCCTTTGCCTGTACAATTTCATGAAGATATGCAATTTGTCCAGCGTGTGAAGGTCAGGACGTGGATGGGCGGAGATGAGAAAACAAGTGTATTGGAAGGAAGCAGCGTTGAAGAAGGCGGGGATATATGGTCGTTGAACAATTTCCAAAGGGGATTGAAGCTCAGAAGGATATTTGGAGCAAATCTGCCAACCAGCTTTCCTGTGATTGCAAAATATGATAACGGCAAGGCTGTTATGATCAAAAGTATGGATTTGACTGCAAATAGTTATCAGAACTCTTTGTATACTGAGAAAACGCTTAAAGGCTATGTGAAAGAACTGGCGGATTACCTTGGCCAGGATAAGCCATGGGGCAGTCAGAATATCACGATAAGAGGAGAAGATTTACATGAAAAAGAGTTGCTGCTGATAATACCGGAAAATGAGCTGGATGGTGCTAATGAAGCGGTTTTGCGCAGTATGAAGGAGTATGCACGATCAAATGGTATCTCTCTTACTATTAAAAAATACGGGGGTCAGGCTTGAATAATTCACTTATTAGTTTCTAGCACAAGACATAAAATTCAGTAAATCCAATTGAAACTGCGATATGGCAGTCTTGTATTATTAAGCTTTCATATTGTTGGAAGTAAGAGAATTATTCAAGCCTGACCCCCAAAGAGAATTATTCAAGCCTGACCCAAAGGTATTTTAATAAATAAGCGTTAATATAATTAAATGTGGTGATTGCCAGATGAATACTGTTGATGACCGTATGTAGGTTCCATACCGGTATGCTTCACAGGACAAGGAGGCAGACATGATGGGCGAGAGAGATATTTCAGTGGTTATTGAGAAAGACAGACAGGAAAGAGTAAGGAGTTATTTTGAGGGAACATTCCTTGAGTATGCGGAAATGGTTGAGAAGAATCCCGAGCTTGCCATACTTTCACATCAGAGGTTATATAACCTTATATCAAAGGCAGGTGTCGAAGTTGTCAAAACTGATGAACATCCCAGACTCAGAAGAATATACGGAAATGATGTTATAAGGAAATATAAATTCTTTGAAAACTTTTACGGTATAGACAAAACAATAATGAACATAGTCAGGTATTTCCATTCGGCAGCAATGGCAGGCGAGGAATCAAGGCAAGTCCTTTATCTGGTGGGGCCCGTCGGATCGGGAAAATCCTCATTGATGGAGGAATTAAAAAGAGCATTGGAGGCAAGCCCTGAGATTTATGCTCTAAAGGGCTGTCCAATGAGGGAAGATCCTCTTCACCTGGTGCCAAAGCATTTGAGGAAGGAATTTGAGGAGATACTTAATGTCAGGATAGAGGGGGATCTATGCCCTGTTTGCCGATACAGGCTCAAAAACGAATACAATGGGCAGTATGAGCTTTTTCCAGTCATAAAAACAGGATTTTCCATCAGATCCAGGAAGGGTATCGGCGTTGTGCCTCCGGTAGATCCGAATAATCAGGATACAAGTGTTCTGATTGGAAGCGTTGATATTTCCAAGATAGACATATATCCGGAGGACGATCCAAGGGCCCTGTCTCTTAATGGCGCTTTCAATGTGGGAAACAGGGGACTTGTTGAGTTTATTGAGGTATTTAAAAACGAAACAGAATACCTGCATACTATGATCACAGCGACTCAGGAAAAATCGGTTCCATCTCCGGGAAAGGGCCCTATGATCTATTTTGACGGGGTGATACTGGCCCATTCGAATGAAGCAGAGTGGAATAAGTTCAAATCAGACCATACTAATGAAGCTATCCTGGATAGGATCGTCAAAATTGAAATACCTTATTGTCTTGAACTTAATGAAGAAATGAAAATATATGAGAAAATATTAAAGAAGAGCAGATTCAAGGCCCATATTGCACCGCACACAATTGAGATTGCTTCAATGTTTGCAATTTTGACTCGTCTTGTTCCATCGTCAAAGGTGGATCTAATGACAAAACTGAAGATTTATAACGGAGAAGAGATAGTTGAAAAAGGTATGACACGCAGACTGGATATAATGGAGCTGAGAGAAGAAGCAACTCGCGAAGGAATGATAGGTATTTCGACAAGATTTATTATGAAGGCTTTGGATATGGCGTTATCTGAATCCGAGCATGACTGTATCAACCCAATATCTGTTATGGAGACAATAATAAAGTCGGTTAAAGAGCTGTCAATAAGTGATGAGGAGAAGAGCAAGTATGTCCGGTTCGTTCAGGATCTAATAAAGAAGGAATATAACAAATTATTAGAGAAAGAAGTCACAAAAGCCTTTATATATGGGTATAGGGAACAGGCTGAAAGCCTTTTTAACAATTATCTTGATCATGCGGAGGCATTTATCAATAAAACCAGGCTGAAGGATCTAAATACAGGTGAAGAGCTGGAACCTGATGAGAGATTTATGAGGTCCATAGAAGAGCAGATTGGGATTACCGATGCATCTGCTAAAGGCTTCCGGGCTGATGTGACTGCATATATGTTTTTTGTGATCAGAAACGGTGGAAAGTTGAACTATAGCAGCTATGAACCATTGAAAGAGGCGATTGAAAAAAAACTTACAGCTTCTGTAAAAGAACTTAGCAGAATTATAACAAGAGCAAAAGTACGTGATGAAGAACAGGACAGAAAATATAACTCAATGGTCGAGGAGATGAAGCGTAATGGTTATTGTGACCATTGTTGTAATGTTGTGCTGAAATATGGTGCGAATAATCTGTGGAAAGATTAATTTGCTTTGAGAGGAAAGTCATATGGCAATTTTCAAGGAATATGACCCCGGTGGAAGAGAACGTTCAGCTGAAGATAGACGAAGGCATAAGGAACTTGTGGAAGAGTCGATAAAGAAAAACATAGGCAACATTATTTCCGAAGAGAGCATTATTGGTCAAAGCGGGAAAAAAAAGATCAAGATACCTGTCAAAGGGATAAAAGAATACAGCTTTATATATGGAACAAACAAGAAAGGAGCCTCTACCGGCGATGGCGATGAAAAGCGTGGAGATGTAGTGGGCGAGGATGTCGAGGGCAAGGATTACGGCCATGGCAGAGCAGGTGACCAGGAGGGTGAGGATATATATGAAACAGAGATCACTATTGAAGAGCTGGTGAATTATCTCTTTGATGACCTGAATCTCCCTGATATAGACAGAAAGAGATTATCTGACATTGAATCAGTAAATGGCTACAGAAAGCTTGGGTACCAGAAGAAGGGTATACAGCCGAGACTGGCAAAAAGGAAAACGGCTATTGAAAAAATAAAAAGAAAACAGTCATATATGAGAAGTTTAACAGAAGCCCAAAATTATAAGCATGAAGATGTGGTGTCTGATAATGACGAAGAAAGGTTTCCGTTTACTGAGGATGATCTTAGATATAGAAGGCTTAAGGAAATCAAAAAGAAAGATTTTAATGCTGTTGTAATATGCATAATGGACGTCTCGGGTTCAATGGATCAGACAAAAAAATATATGGCACGCAGTTTTTACTTTTTGCTATATCAGTTCCTAAAACTAAAGTATTCAAGCGTTGAGGTCGTATTTATAGCGCATACAACTACAGCAAAGGAAGTCAGCGAGTTGGAGTTCTTCCACAAGGGAGAGTCGGGAGGGACATATATTAGCAGCGGTTATGAGAAGGCTCTTGAAATAATTGAACATCATTATGATCCGACTAACTGGAATATTTATGCCTTCCATTGCAGCGACGGAGATAATTGGACAGAAGATAACAAAAAAGCTGTTGAATTGGCTAAAAAACTTTGCGAAAAATGTAATCTATTTGGTTATGGTGAAATCGTGCCGGGCTATTATTTTGCTGGAAGCACGGTAAAATCAGAGTTTTTAAGGAATATTCAAGCTATTAATTTTGTGATTGTAACGATGTCAAGAAAGGATGATATCATTACTGGATTGAAGAGATTACTTGAAAAGGATGGAGAAAAGGAACAGAAGTAAGAAAGCAAAGTGTTATATCTCAGTATAGGGGTTGAAATATGTCAGATTATAGTATAAAAGAGCTGGAATTATGGAATAGAAGGATAGAAGATATAGTACATCAAACAGGCCTGAATTGCTATGAACAGGAATTTGAACTGGTCAGCTATGAGGGTATGACCGCTTATGAGGCTTATAGCGGAATGCCGTCACATTATCCGCACTGGAGCTTCGGAAAGGCATATGAACGGATCAGGACTCTCAATAAATACAAT
Organism: uncultured Oscillospiraceae bacterium; assembly: GCA_964490975.1. GTDB lineage: Bacteria > Bacillota > Clostridia > Acetivibrionales > DTU013 > DTU013. Next base: position 20,610 of record CAZBEQ010000044.1, read on the forward strand.
TTATCAGGCTTACCATATGAAATGGTCATAAATTCAGATCCATGTATAGCATATCTGATGAAGGACAACTCTTTACTGCTGCAAATATTGACTATGGCTCATGTCTATGGTCATAATGATTTCTTCAAGTGCAACCGACTGTTTCGGACAATTAACAGAGCTGCTTATACTGTAGAGATGTTCAAAAATCATGCCGAAAGGATCAGGAAATATATCAGTGACCCTAGTATCGGTTATGCTAAAGTGGAGAGAGTGCTAAATGCCGCACATGCTCTAAGATATCAATGTTCAAGGACAGTGGGTTCAAAAAAGCTTGATGCCGGAGAAATAAGGAAAAGACTTCAAAGAAAAAACAAAAGAAAAACGAGTGATTTTCCGCTCCTGGAGTCAAAACCTTCATATGATGAGCAGCAACCGGATCTGAGGCACGTACCTCTTGAACCGGACGAGGATCTTCTGCTATTTATCGGTACATATGGTCGTTTCGAGGAATGGGAGAGAGATATTATAGATATTGTCAGGGAGGAAACACTGTATTTTATACCGCAGATAGAAACAAAAATCATGAACGAGGGCTGGGCTAGCTTTTGGCATTACAACATAGTAAGCAGGCTTGAATTGCCGCAAAAACTATATTTCGAATTCCTAAGGAGACATAATCAGGTCATTAGGCCATATGAGGGAAGGATCAACCCATATTTCCTGGGATTTAAAATATACAGCGATCTGCAGGAAAAATACAAGAATGATACAGGAAAGATTTTCGAGGCGAGAGAGATAGAGAGGGACGAATCCTTTATAAGGCGCTATCTAACCAAGGAACTGTGTGCTGAGATGAAGCTGTATGAATACGAGAAGGAAGGTAATGAATATGTGATTTCCGAGGTAGCTGATGATGAGGGATGGATGAAGATCAGGGATACCATCGCAGAATCCTCTGGACTTGGTGGCATACCTGTTGTCGTTGTCACTGATTGGAACCAGAAGGAGAACACTTTGATACTCGAGCACATTTATGATGGGAGGGAACTGGATTTCCAGTATGCAAATGAAACACTGAAGCACCTGACCGACCTATGGGAAGGGAAGGTGATACTCAATACTATGGCAGATGGCAAAAACAGAGCGATAATGTGTGACGAGCAGCAGAAGATCGTGCTTGTAAATGCGTGAATATAAATTCTTCTCAGCTGTGTAGTGTTGCAGCAGGCAGTTAAAATATGTTTTAAGAGGTTGACTCGACGGAAACATAGTTCTATAATTAAAACAAGGTTCATATGTTTCATACCTTTTCTTTGAAACGAAGTGATATAATACAAGCAATAAAAATCATTTGGGGGATTAACTCAGCGGGAGAGTGCTATCTTCACACGGTAGAAGTCATTGGTTCGAACCCAATATTCCCCACCATAAAGAATGATCTGAGATTAGATCATTCTTTTTTTGTCTGTAATACTATAATGAGCATCTTCAATATGGTAAACTATAAAGGATCAATACTATACAAATGAGGTTAAGCAAATGAAAAAAGTAATAATGCTTATTTTTGTTGCGTCTATTCTATTTACAGGCTGTACACAGGGAAGTACGACAGATGATGCCGAAGGGGCAGCTTTTGCGGAACAACTTTCGGGTCCATCCAATGGCAGCGCTGCAAAAGATCTCGAAGGTGAAGTGCTTTTTTATCCCACCTATAATGAAGATTACAAGACCGGTAACAATTTTATGTACGACTTTTGGTTTGACATACCAGTAAGTTGGAATGCCGTAGATGAATCAGAGGACGGATCGGAATATAGCATATTATGTGATAATGACAAAGTACAGATCAAAATATTCGGTGTTTTAATAGACGGAGCAGAAGAGGACTATTACAATGAGCTTGCAGGTGAAAGTGGAACTATATCGGAATTCATTTACAGAGACAGCTGGATCGGAAAAAAAGTTGAGATTTCTCCTAATGAGGTATACTTTGTCCGTGTTGACGGAGACAGCTATATTGTGATGCACGTTGATTCTTCCGAAGCTCCTGAATGGATGGTTAGAAACGAGGAAATTGTCAATTATATTGCAATGAGTGCTAGAACCTCAAGAGAGAGCATGGGTAAGGATAATGAAGGTGATAGCTCGATTACCACGAGTGATCTGAAACTTGGTAAAATTAATGTTTCCATGTCGTATGAAGAGCTGCTTGAAGCAATGGAACAGGAGCCCTCTGATGTAATTGAGGAGCAGTATGAGGGAATGAGTACCAAGACATTGTTTTTCCCTGATGAGACTCAGGTATATGTTGTAAATGATACTGTATATACTGTCAATGTGACAAGCCCAAATTACCAGACCCCCAGAGGGCTTAGAACAGGTGACAGTGAAGATAGGATCGCTGAGCTTTACGGAGAGCCTAATAAGCAGGAGAACGGCATCTGGGGCTACAATATAAATGGTTATGAACTGTTTACTGCTGTTGCTGAGAATGGAGTAGTAACTCAGATCCAAATAGAACAGGGCAGCTGGAGCTCAGAGGTTTTTTAGAATAAAGTCCAAACAGAAAATGTCAATACAAAAAAAGGAGTGTCAGGTATGCAGACAGATATGGAAAAGTACAGGATCGCTGCTGATTATATTAGTGAAAGGATTAAAGAACAGCCTCAAATCGCAGTTATTCTGGGGTCGGGACTTGGACCGCTTGTTGATTCAATAGAGCAGGCAATTGAGATCGATTATACTGATATTCCTGGTTTTCCTCATACTACGGTACAAGGACATGCAGGTAAGCTTGTTTACGGTGTGTTAGGCGGGAAACGCATCCTTGCAATGAAAGGCCGTTTTCATTACTATGAGGGCTGGGAAATTTCACAAGTCATTTTCCATATAAGGGTTTTTAAACTTATGGGAATATCAAATCTGATTGTTACAAATGCTGCCGGAGGTATAAATACTTCTTTTGCGCCTGGAGACCTGATGCTGATAACTGACCATATAAGCCTTTTCGCTCCGTCCCCGCTTCGCGGGCTCAATATGGCGGAATTCGGGACCCGCTTCCCTGATATGTGCAACGCGTATGACGCAGATATCATAGAAACGGCTAAGAAGGTTGCAAGAAAGAGAAGCGTTATTATTAAAGAAGGTATCTATGCCTTCGCACAGGGTCCAATGTTTGAGACACCGGCAGAAATACGTGCTTTGCGAATGTTTGGCGCTGACGCAGTAGGCATGTCGACGGTCCCTGAGGTGGTAACAGCCAGACACTGCGGTATGAAAGTCCTTGGGATATCATGTATTACCAATATGGCGGCGGGAGTTTTAGGACAAAAACTGAACCACGAAGAAGTCATGGACACTGCAAGAAATGTGGAGAGAGATTTTGCTGGTCTTGTAACTGGGATCATTGAAGCATGGAGAGCTTAGCTTAATCACAGTAAATGAAAATAGATAACGCAGATTGTAATTATAGGTAAAATAGTAGTAAATGATGGTTGATTATTTAAATATACGGGGATATAATATTAGAGGACAATTATTTGACTTGCCCTCTTTTATTTTGGAATTTTTGGAAGGGAATGATTCGGTGGATAAAGAGATCCTTAATATGGAGGAAGCGGCTGATTTTTTTAGTGTCAGCATCAAAACCTTCATAAAGCTCCTCAAAGAAGAAAAGGTTCCGGCAAGGAAGATCGGGAGAGAATGGAGATTTAGCAGACAGGCTTTAGTTCAATGGCTCTCTTCAGGAGATTCACAGCAATATACCTCCAGCGAAAGCGAAGCTAAAGAGTTTTTTGACAAGGTGGCGCATGATTGGAGTAGCATACGCGGCGGTTATTATGATGAGGACGTAATCAACAGGCTCTTAAATTCTAGCCTTTTAAAAGATGATATGGTGTTGGTAGATCTTGGCGCAGGGGATGGTTATCTTTCCAGAGCAATTGCAGCTAATGTGCTCTCAGTCATTGCGATTGATATATCGGAAGCGATGCTCAATGAACTTTCTCACAAGGCTGAGAAGCAGGGGATCAGCAATATCCGGACCATACTGAGCGATGGGTGTGATGTACCGCTTTCAGATAACAGCGCAGATGTAGTTTGTGCAAATATGTTCCTTCATCATATCGAAGAACCAATAACAGCAATAAAGGAAATGAACAGGATACTCAAGCCGGGCGGCAAGGTATTTCTAGCAGACTTGAATGAACATGACAATAAAGAGTTTAAAGAAGCGATGCATGATGTGTGGCAAGGATTTTCACAAAAGGAGATCGTCGGCTGGTTCGGAAAGTGTGGCTTTAAGGTTGAGCTTTTTGAAACCTTCAATAAAAAGATATCAGGCAGGAAGTCTGATGGAGGAGTATTTGTGATGATTGCTTCAAAATAGTATTATGAAGGCTTGTATATGGGAAAAATAATCGTTGCAGGTTCTATTGTTTTTGATTATAAAATGGACTTTACCGGTATGCGGGAATTTTGGAATCAAACAAAAAATAGTATCAAATATAATGCATTTTATGCAGTTTTGGAGGGAATTAAGAATGGTAAAATGTGATATCAAGGACAAATCACTGGCACCTAAAGGCAAGCTGAGGATCGAATGGGCTGATAACCAGATGCCTGTATTGAAAATGATCAGAGAGAGATTTGCAAAAGAAAAGCCGCTGGCAGGGAAAAAGATGAGCTGCTGTCTGCATGTTACAACCGAGACTGCAAATCTTATCCGTACATTGAAGGAAGGCGGCGCTGATATCGTGCTTTGCGCATCGAATCCTCTGTCTACACAGGATGATGTTGCAGCATCACTTGTCATGGACTATGGTGTATCTGTATATGCAAAAAAAGGAGAGGACAGGGACACTTATTACAAGCATCTTCTGGCAGCAATAGAACACGGACCTGATATGACCCAGGATGACGGATGCGACCTTGTGGGACTTTTACATAAGGATTACAGTGACACTTATCTTAAAAATGTCATAGGTGGCACCGAAGAGACTACCACAGGCGTTATCAGACTCAAGAGCATGGAGAGGGATGGAGCGCTGCAAGTACCTATAATAGCTGTAAATGAATCTGAAACGAAACACCTCTTTGATAACAGGTATGGAACTGGTCAAAGCACGCTGGATGGCTTTTTAAGAGCGACCAATGTTCTCTTGTCAGGCAAAAATTTTGTTGTCTGCGGCTATGGCTGGTGCGGAAAAGGTCTGGCTATGAGAGCCAAAGGAATGGGCGCGAATGTTACAGTAACGGAAGTGGATCACATTAAGGCAATAGAGGCGGTAATGGAAGGCTTCAGGGTTATGAAGCTTGAGGATGCCATGAGCTTTGCAGATATTATCATAACAGTAACAGGTGATCTGAACGTAGTTGATGAAAAGCATATAAAGCTTGCAAAGGACGGCGTTATCATCGCTAATTCCGGCCATTTTAATGATGAAATCAATATTGATGCTATCGAGAAGCTTTCTGCCTCTAAGAGGACAGTGCGTGACTTTGTAGAGGAGTACACTCTTAAGGATGGCCGTAAGGTATTCCTACTGGCTGAAGGCAGGCTTCTGAACCTGGCTGCTGCTGAAGGCCACCCTGCTGTTGTTATGGACATGAGCTTTGCAAATCAGGCACTGGGCGCAGAGTATATTGTCAAAAATGCTGCAAACATGGATAAGAAGGTATATCTGCTGCCGGACGAAATCGATCACGAAATAGCACGCCTCAAGCTTGAATCGATGGGCGTCTCTATCGATGTACTGACTGAGGAGCAAAAGACATATTTATCCTCATGGCAGAGTGGAACATAATATGGTGCCAGGCACCACACTTAGACAGTTATTGATGGGAGAGATATATGAATACAATTGATACTAAATTGCTTGCTGCTAAAATCGATCATACTATTTTGAAGGCTGATGCAACAAAACAGCAGGTAATCGATTATTGCAGGCAGGCAAAGGAGAATGGCTTTGCATCCGTTTGTGTAAACCCATGTCATGTTTCTCTTGTTGCTGCTGAGTTAAAGGGCTCGGAGGTCAAGGTGTGTACGGTCATTGGGTTCCCTTTGGGAGCCGAAAGCAGCGATATAAAGGCATATGCCGCCGGAATAGCAGTTAAGGAAGGCGCTTATGAAATCGATATGGTCATTAATATCGGCGCTATGAAAGATGGCGATTTCGATTATGTGGAGAAGGAAATAAAAAAGGTCGTTGACGCATCGGGAAGCGCACTTGTTAAAGTTATTATAGAAACGTGCTATCTTGATCAGGAGCAAAAGATACAGGCTTGCAAGCTGGCTGTAAAGGCAGGCGCTCAATTTGTAAAAACGTCCACAGGCTTTGGGACGGCAGGCGCGACTGCTGAGGATATAAGACTCATGAAGGGTATAGTTGGAGATGGTATAGGAGTAAAAGCCTCCGGAGGAGTAAGGTCATACCGTGAAGCAATGGAAATGCTTGATGCCGGTGCTGATCGGATAGGCACCAGCTCAGGACTTAAAATATTGGGAGAGATCAAATGAACATATTGATTGAAGGTATAGATATTCTGACAGCTGATCGTGAAGCAGAATACATTAAAAATGCTGATATTGGCATCAAAGATAATAGAATCGAGTTTATCGTACCGGCTTCAAATCGACCTGTTGATTTTATAGCTGACAGAAAAATCAGCGGAAGAAATAAAGTTGCTATGCCGGGTCTGGTCAATGCTCACACCCATAGCGCTATGACTATCATGCGAAACGCTGCAGACGATCTGCCTTTGCATAAATGGCTGTTTGAAAGAATATTTCCGATAGAAGACAAACTGATTGACGAGGATGTATATTGGGGCACCAGACTTGGCGCGGCAGAGATGATCAAATCGGGTACGACTGCAATAGCAGACATGTATTTACATATGGACTCTGCTGCAAAGGGTATATTTGATACAGGGATGAAGATCAACCTTTCAAAGAGCCCTCTGGAATTTCATTCTGAAGGAGAGCTGAAGGCTGATGATGTCTTTGATGATTGCAGAAGATACTTTAGAGAATGGAATGGAAGAGAGGAAGGCAGAGTCAGGGTTTATGTCGAAGTACATTCAACATACCTTTTTGACATACCTTCACTCAAACGTGCTTCGGAGCTTGCGAAGGAGCTTGGCACCGGTATTCATATCCACCTGCTTGAGACAGTGAAGGAGAGAAATGACAGCTTTGCTCAATATAATAAATCACCTGTAGAAATTTGTGTTGATACGGGGATATTTGACGTTCCTGTAATAGGAGCGCACCTTGTACATGTTTCAGATGAAGACATATCGTTGCTGAAGAAATATGGCGTTAATGCCGCACACAATCCAACTAGCAATCTTAAGCTCGGAAGCGGTATTTCACCGATTCAGGATATACTGGATGCAGGAGTCAATGTAGCTCTTGGTACCGATGGCGCAGCAAGCAACAACAACCTGAATATGTTTGAGGAAATGCACCTGGCAGCACTGATCCATAAAGGGGAGGGCATGAATCCCGAGCTGATTACGGCTAGACAGGCTTTCATGATGGCTACCGCAAACGGTTCAAGGGCCGTTGGCTTTGGCGATGATACAGGTGTAATAAAATCAGGAATGAAAGCTGATATGATTCTTCTCGATGTAGATAAACCACATCTGTGCCCTTTGAACGACCCTTATTCAGCTGTCGTTTACTCTGCGCAGGCTTCGGATGTTGATACGGTAATTGTTGACGGTAATATTTTAATGGAAAACAGGGAACTAAAAACAATAGATGAAGAGCGTGTCAAATTTGAAGTCAAAAGAAGTTCACAAAGACTTCTGAATATTTAATTTTAACGAAATGATAAAAAGTCTCCCGTCGTATTATTTAAAATAAAATGACAGGAGACCTTTTTTTATGCGAATATCTCGATCAACAGGTTTGGTATAAACATTGCTACGCCAATCCCGAAAAGAAGATCAAGCCATACAATTGAACCGAGTGAAAGTAAAAATATGATACCAACAATCGGAGTACCTATCAATTTGACTAAAAAGTTGGTATTCCCGCTCCATAGGTGATTCCAAATGGATTTTGCATCTCCTATGCTGGGGAAGGAGTGCATTACTATTGAAACGCCCAACCAGGTGAGAAACAGGTATAAGATATTCGAGTAATCCTTGAATTTCAATATTTGTACAGATGCTGGCATTGCAATCAGACCACCTATGATAGTATTTAATATGAATGGTCCTATTCCGATAAGTATATTCTGATATGGACTTTTTGGGACCTCATGTTCTACATAACCTGCCGGATTACCAAATCTGAAGTAGCAAACATCGAACACCGGAACTTTTGCTATACGGCAAAATAACTGATGAGCCAGTTCGTGTACAACGACTCCAGGGAATGTTACTGCAGATATTACAAAACCAGGTATAATCATTGTGCATCCTCCCTCAATTATATAGATCGGTTTTTCCGTCGATCACATCTTTCACAAATTCATAATAATCAGCATCATAATCTTTTAGTGTATTAAGCAATTCATCTCTCTCACTGGTCATATCGTTATAATGATAAGCGATAGCCAATGTCGCAATGACATTTGTATTAGTGCTATCATATTCAAAAGCAGTCATTGCCTTATCAAGTGCATCTTCATACCGGTAGCATTTTAGATCTATTTTGCTCAATGATACAATTGCATCCGGAAATTCAGCATTTTCTACTAAGACCTTATTACATTCCTCTATTGCTTTGTCGAATTCTCCGGTCTGTCTGTATGCTGCTGCAACACCAAGTCTAAATTCGTGGAATTCCGGTTTAAGTTCAACTGCTTTTAAGTATTCCGCTTTTGAAAGCTCATATTTTTTTAAATCAAACAAAACATTGCCATATAGATAATGTGCCCAATGATCATCAGGGCTTTGAACAATATATGTTTCAAGTTTATCTGCAGTGGATTCCAAGGATTCATTTTGACTTTGTTCAGCTATATTTATCAGAGCCTCTTCATAGCTGTAGTAATCCTCCATGAAGCCTAATGCTGTATTGGCTTGATCGATGATCCCGGTTTCTTCCGAGTCACTGCTTTCCTCACCTTCGATCATCGAAAATACATTTTCTGCTTCTTCAAAATTATAGTTTTTTACATGAGAAACAAATAGCTTGCCACATGCGATGAATGAATTGGGAAATATATCCACGACCTTCTGATACTCAGCGGCGGCAGTGATGTACTTATTATCGCGTTCAGCGCGAAGTGCCCGTTCATATGCTATTCCAGCCTTCAATGATTTGGGGAAGGATATAAGAGAGAATACCAAAATGGCTAAGAGTATAACAGAAAAAACCTTTATTATTGGAGGAATCGGATACTTGATGAACCTCTCCCTGCAGCTGCGGCATAGGGGAATGGCGTATCCTTCAACGACGGGAGATCTGCCGCAGTTTTTGCATACAGATCCATCATAAGATGACTCTCCTCCATATTCATTAGTCGACGATGTACCACTACTCCAATCGGGTTCTGTACTACTTTTATACTCGTCATTCTTGTAGTTCATATGTCCTCCTTTTGATAAATATAATGCGCAGGTATATTTTATATAGAATTTACAAAAAAAGCAATAAATTAATATGTTTTGTCAAGAAAGGTCACGACTGTAAAGATACAAAAAAACCACTTGAAATCAATCAAGTGGTTTTCAGTGGAGCCAACTGCCGGATTCGAACCGGCGACTTGCGGTTTACGATACCGCTGCTCTACCAACTGAGCCAAGTTGGCATCTACGCAAAAAAGATTATACTCCATAAAGCCAAAAAAAACAATACCGGATATTTTGGTTTGAACATATGGGGGAGGTAACGTCAAAATCCGCTATAATACTCCTTTTCAACATCATCATAGGAGTAATTGTAGCCTGCGTTCCTGATTATATCATGTGTCGTTTTTATGACCATTTCATGTGTTATATCGTGCTGTTCAATCAGAAATGTAAGATATTCATTTGTCATGTCAAATAGCTCGTCCCAGTTTGTAATATTCTTAAAATCCTTGACAGTACCCATTATTGATCTCCTCTTAAGTGTGTTATATTTGGATGTTTTCTATATTTTGATAAAGGGATACCTAATATCAGTAATAGCATTGCACAAACTGATGTAATAAATTATAATCCACGTATGATGTATCAACAAGGTCTATATGGAAGGAAATTCAGATGGTTATGGATATTCGATATATTTTTTTCGATTGTATGGAAACATTGATTGACCTGTACAAGCTTCCAACACAAAAGGATTATGCGCGATGGGCATATAACGGCTCCGGCGTTGAAAGCCTGTGGGAGGATTTTGATGAATTCTTCAGATATTACTACTTATCCAAGAAGGAATTGTTCGAAAAACTACCGGAGCATACTGAATATGAAATGAGAGACAGGCTGTTTTATCTGATACGATCAAGCTTGCCGGACCTTCCTGTAAGCATTATGGAGACTTCTGCTGACAAGCTTTACAATAATTATTGGAGTAATTATAAAGCAGGATGCTATGTGAGGGATGAGGTGAGATGTGCCCTTGGCAATCTAAGCAGCACATACAAAATGGGCGTGGTATCAAATTTTATGATCATGGGTGGCATTGAAGAGCTTTTAAAAACACTTGATATCACTCAGTATTTCAGCTTTGTAGTCACCTCAGTATCGGAAGGAAGGAGAAAGCCTCATCCCGATATATATAGAAAAGCACTGGAGCTTTCCGGTACAAGCCCTGAGAATGTGCTGTTTGTAGGAGACGATTATATTAATGATTATACAGCGCCTCAATCACTTGGAATGAAAGCTGTCTATCTGGACAGAAGTGATAGCCGCCCCGAACTGAATAACAGGATCAAGGATTTTAACATTTTGGGAGAGCTTCTGGATCGGAAAGAATTACTATAATTGTTTTTTCTCATAATTAAGGCCTTGACTGGAAGAAGTTAGCGGACTTATAATATTAGAGTGATTTATTATTTTAGGTAATTGCGAAACGATTCCAGAAACATAAACAAATGTTTCGCAAATAAGAG
>CAZBEQ010000045.1:0-29400 GCA_964490975.1 uncultured Oscillospiraceae bacterium
TTTTGTGGCGATAATTAAAGTACTTTAGGGGTGACATTTTCTAAAGTTATTGACAGCGACAACAACAAAGTAACTTGCAAAAAAAAATTCAGATATTAAACGGATACCTGATATCGATCGGGTATCCGCTGTTAATCCGCAAAACGCTCTTGTAACACTTAATAGCCATTACCGGTAGTCAATCCATCAACTGTAATTTCCGTGTCCGATAGCCGATGGTTCAATAACCGCCGCTGCTGCCTCCGCCGCCGCTGCTGCCCCCGCCACCGGAGCTACCCCCTCCGGAGCTGCCTCCGCCAAAGCCTCCGCCGCCGAATCCACCACCGCCCCAGCCTCCGCGGCCGCCACGGCCTCCACCGAAGAACCTGGAGTAGAATGCCATCCTCAACAGGACCCTGGTAATCCTGAATTTTAAGAATATACCGTCAATAACTATAAATACGCTAAACGCGATTATTAACAAAAAAGTACGTAAATCAGATCCTCTCTCATTTTCGGAATAACTGCGGTAATGCGGCAGGTTCTGTTTTACTTCATCAATAGTCACGCCATATTCTTCAGCAACAAAATTGACAACTGCAGCATAACCGTTAAACAAACCATTGTCATAATCGTTATTTTTTAGATACGGGTTCATATATTGCGTTCTGATGTCAGCAGTTTCAATATCTGTCAGTGCGCCCTCAAGCCCGTACCCAACCTCGATCCTAAGCATCCTATCAGATACAGCGTTAAGTATAAGTACTCCATTGTCCTTATCCTTTTGTCCTATCCCCCATTGCTCAAATAACTCATTTGCATAGCTGTCAATATCCTGACCATCCAATGAATCGACAGTAACGAGTACTACCTGCGCAGTGGTCATATCCTCCAGGCTTTTACCTATGCGCTGTATATTTTCACGGGTATCACTTTTTAATACTCCGGCAAAATCATTAACAAAGAATTCATCTGTCGGAGACGGAAAATTTACCTTGGAATATACAAAAGATGGCAGACAAACAGCCAATATAATAATTGTTATGAGTACGAAAACTTTTCTTTTCATTATTGCCCTGCTCTTTCTTTTAGCATCCATTAAAAAAATCCAATATTATATCAAGCCGAACACCCGTAATAATCAGCTCCCGAAATCTACCTTCGGCGACTCCTGTGCACCTGGCGAGGCTTTATAATACTCTATTTTTTCAAACCCAAGCGCCTTGGCAAACAGATTTCCGGGGAACCTTGCCAGCTTTGTATTGTAGACCTGTACCTTTTCAATAAAGTTGCGTCTTGCTACAGCGACCCTGTTTTCGGAACCCTCGATGTCCGTTTGGAGATTTTCAAAAAGCTTGCTTGCCTTTAGCTCAGGATAGCCTTCAACCAATGCCAGCATGCTTTTCCCTGACTCTTTCATTTGCTCATCTGCAGCTATTTTACTGTTAATATCCGAGTAGTTATCGAATAATACCGACCTTGCGGCAGCTATATCTTCAAACACCTTCTCCTCGTGCTTCACATAGCCCTTTACAACCTCCACCTGGTTTGAGATCACATCTGCTCTCCTTTGCATCTGGCTTTCGACCAAGCTCCACTCCTTCTGCACTTCCTGATCAGCTGTAATAAGGCCATTGTATGTGCTGATGGAGCCTATCACCAATATCAGGGTAACAAGTACAATTGCCCCCCATTTGACCCATCTTCCGTAAATATATGAATTGTAATTCATCATGACCATCCTTTCAGATACCTGCACTATTTATAATACTTCAGTTCAAAGAAAATTTTTCGTTTGTAGAAAAATTTTCTTACCTCAGTAGTGCTTCAACGAGGCGGGACATCCTTCGCCTCGTTATAAATATTATGTCCGTCCCGCCACGTAATACCGGATCATAATTTTTTATTTCCCTATATGTTTAACGCGGCAAGCCTCTGTTTTGTCTGACACAATTTTCTCAGACTTTTTCTATCACTATTATACAGGTACTGTCAGGGAGCCTGGTAACATTACGTTTTTCATCAAAGATGCAGATCTTGGGAGAGAGCGCAATACTATAGCCATCCTGCAGAAAATGCCTGAACTCGGTTATTTTAGCTTGATTACCGTATATTCTGCAAATAAAATCCTTGAAGCCTGATGGAGTAAAATAGCCGAATTGTTCATTCACCTCGTGTACATAGGACTTTTCGCCCCACGTATACGTATACAGGAATTCCATAGCGTCATTTACAGGCATAGTTACCTCATTATGCCCGGTTATGGCATATTGGATCTCCCTTCCTCTGAAATCCCGCGCATAGCGTTCAAGAAAAGCCATGCCGTCCTCTGATAAGAACTGGATGATCCTCTTCTGTTCAACAGGTTCAGTCATTATCCCATCCCTTATAATGATCCTCCCGCCCTTGGGCAAAACTTCGAATGCGCTCTTCAGAGCACATGCCAGCGTATCGTGGTTGAATTTCCTGCCTTCATACTCGATATACGAATACAGTTCATGCAGAATCGAGCAGTAAATGATAGTGTCTGCGCTTCCCTTGGGTATATACTCGTCCAGGTGCAAGGCATCACCATTTACAACATCCCACTTTCTGCCCTCAAGCTGCTTTTTCCTACTCAATGCATCCAGGACATTCTGCGCAATATCGACACCCCGCACCTGTTTTTCAGGGAACCGCTCCTCTATCATATCCATCATAGCGCCTCCGCCGGGTCCGATATCAAGTATCCTGTCGCCTGTAATATAGTCAAGAATGATTTTCTTATAGTCTATAGACTGGTTCATAGTTGAAAGGTAGCGTTCCTCTTCATAAAAACGGTCATACTTGTCCCTTCTCAGCCCAAACAGGTCAAAAAGCAGAATTACCGCATTTTCGTACAGTACATCGGACTTCTCGGCCTCGGTACAGAACTCGATAAGCTTGCAGCCTGCCGGTGAAAACCTGAATGTGAAGAATGCCGTGGAATCGGCCGAGGCTCTGATGCAGGCCTTATCGTCCGTGCCGTCAGACTTAAGAACGTTATTGGCAACTTCGTGGAGGACGTGGGGATTATCCTTTATATTCCCGGATATTATGGCACTTATAGGATTATCCTCAAGGTATTTCTCAATGATGCGTTTCTTATAGATATTGATTCTTTTTTTGCCGCCATGCTCGTAATAAAGCTCTCTCATCATATGCTCAAAGCTGATATGGCCAGCATTCATATGATTTAGCGCCAGATCGGAAAGCAAAAACACCTTGATGAATTCCTCAAATGAGAAATCATACAGCGCCGCTTCCACGTACCAAAGCTCAGTTTTGCCCAGCAATCGGTCAAACAGCCCGGTAATGAGCGGATCGGAAAATATCTTCTCATATTCGGCATCAAAGGCTTCTCCGTTTTTTATCGATACAGCCCTAAGCCTCCTGAGCCTTTCCTTCAAGTCAAACTGTTCACCAAACCTGCCCTCAATGATCTGGCAGATAACATCCTCGGCCTGTTTGCCGATATCTGTCCATATGCTTTCCTCAACAGCATTTATAATACAATAATTGAGTGCTGTCAGCACCTTTTTGAAATCGATATCCTCGTCTGCATTACCTGGATCCGCTGCAAATGAGCTTACCCTGCCGGCAAGCTGATGTAATGGTTCGTTTGCATCAAGCGGCACTTCGCCTCTTATATACTGTCCCACCAGTCCATGGGTATATATCAGGCAATAAATGATATCCATATTTTCAGGAGTTTCATTGCTATTGCTGCAGTAATCGCGGTATATCTGCGCCGAGCCTACATTGTGCACAGACAGATTATAACCCTTGGAAAGCCATTGCCTGCGCTGATGCGGCAGCCCTGACTTGGCCGTTTCGGACCACTTCAGTGTTTCCTCGAGGATATGCCGCTCCCTGGCATTAAGTTGTTCTATGCCATCTTGATACAGCATAGTTTTCTCCACATAGTCCAGCACATAATTCCGCTTGATTTCCTCCATGGACTCAAGCCTTTCCAGGTTAATATTCCTCTCAGGTGTCAGCGCCAGATACATGAGCCACCTCTCATCCCTCAGCACACTCATATCTCCGGTCTTAAGCCTTCTTACCGCCTCAATCGCCTTCATCATACCCAACCTCACTTTGGAACATAATATCTGCTACTTGTTCCATTATAACACTGCTGAGGCAGGAAAATTATTCGGTTATTGAAAAATTTCTTTATTCACGCCTGGGTTTCTGCAAATCTGAGCCGTGATCCCGACCGGCTTATAACACTTCGGTTCAAAGAAAGTTTTTCGTTTGTAGAAAAATTTTCTTACCCAAACATAAAATTTCCAAAGGAAATTCTTATGCTATAGCAGTGTTTCAACGAGGCGGGAGATATGCTCACATCGTTTTCTTTCGATTAATCGAAAGAAAATATCTGCAAACCGAATAGGTACCCGCCACTTATAGAAGTGGGGGACATTTTTGCCGCCTCGTTATATAGAAAACCGATAATGCAAAGGTAACTGCCTCGGTAAGCGGTGATGCCAGCCAGATCCCGGCGTCTCCGATGATCATCGGGAGAACAAGGATGAATATGCTGATGATAGCAAGACTCCTTAAAAGCGATATGACAGCGGAAGTTTTGGCATCTCCAAGAGATGTGAAATATGATGATGCAACAAAATTATAGCCATTGAACAGAAACAAGACCGCATATATCCTCATGCCTCCCTTTGCTATCTCAACTATTCCGCTGTTGCCGCCAGTAAATATGCTGGCTATTCCCTCACCCGCAAACAGCAATACAAGGAAGGTCGCTATACCGATAACAAAAGACGCTTTCAACGCTATCGACAAAATACCTTTGATCGTATCTGTATCACGCGCGCCGTAACTGTAGCTTACAAGAGTGTTTACTCCCTGTGCTATACCGGTTAGTATCATATTCTGTAAGAAGGCAACATATCCCGCTATAGTGAAGGCAGCAACACCATCTATACCTATCCTCGATAATATTACATAATTGAAGAGATATGTTGTTATACTTATCGAGACTTGGCCGATAAATTCTGAAAACCCGTTAAAAATTATACTTTTCACATCAAGCTTGTTTAAGTTCAATCTTACAGGTTTATAGACAGATTTGCCGGAAAGAAAGTAAATAGACCCGATCAGAAATGGTACTACAACGGCGATCCCTGAAGCATATGCAGCACCTTTCATGCCGTAGTCAAGCTTAATAATGAACAGGTAGTCAAGGACTATGTTAATAATATTGCCCGCCAGGCCAAAAAACATTGATAACCCAGGCTTTCCTTCACCTCTGATAAACATTGAAAACACTATGTTCATCATCATGAATAAATAGAAGAGGGAGATAGTACCAAGATAGTCTTTTACATAGGAATACATATCGGCTTCGGCCTTTAGCAGTACAATAATGTCATCAATGAACAATCTGAGCAGTAACACCGCAATAATCATAAGGGCTGCATTCAGTACCAGCGTAAGAGTGAAACGCTGTCTCGCCTGAGCCAGATCCTTTGCGCCAAAGCTGTGCGTTGCGATAGTAACACCGCCTACACCTGTCATAATGGATATGCCAAGCAGCAGATACAGTACCGGCAGAGTCAGATTAACAGCTGCCAAGCCATGGCCTCCTAATTTGTTGCCGATAAAAATACCATCGACTACAGTAATCGAGGATGTGAGAAACATGCCGATTATACATGGAATAGAGTAATTGAAGAACGCTTTTGACAAGCCCTTTTTGCTTTTATCCTGGATCATTTCGGATCCTCCTCTCAAAGTATCATGAAATGATTCTAGGATAAGAAGCCGAAAAAAACTTCTGAATCTGTGCTGTTACATATTATTTCAATTATCGATAGGGATGCATATGTCCAGACAGGTCATACCGGTCTCATCGGGTGCATTATGATATATTTCAAACGGCATTCTGTCGCTTATACCGTATCTGCAGTAGGGCATCCAGCATGTGAAAACCTCGTTATAAGCCTTCCCCAGGTTTACAAGGCTGTCCTCGAACCGGTAGCATGCATATTGGCCATCCTCAGCCTTATGTACATTAGGTCCCGACATATTATCCACACTGATGCAGACATCATATATACATTTATTTTCATCAGTAACGAGAGGATCATCATAAGAAATGCCAACGAACAACGTTTTGCCTGTAATCAGATTTTTATCTTCCGCCATTTTACAAAAGTTTCCCCAAAAGCCTGCAAGGTCATAGTAATTTCCAAAAAACCTGTCATATAGCAGGTTCAGCCTTTCTATCCTGCGTACTGTGATTTTTGAATTGGCGATCTCAAAATAGTCCTTTCTCATTTTCAGATTTTGGATGTGTTCATTGATAGAAGTACTTGTTCCCTTCACATCAACGATCCTTTCTCTTCGGTACTGTGTCGCACTTATTCCGAAAAAATCCTTGAATGCACTTGCAAAATTGGATGGGCTGACTCCTATCTTAAGAGCAATGTCAGTTATGGACATATTGTCTCTGGTTCTCAGCAAAAAGGCCGCCTTTTCGAGTTTCTTTCTTTTAATGAAAGAGTATAGGTTTTCTCCGATAATTGCCTTAAACATCCTGCCAAAGTAGAAGCGTGAAAAGCAACAATAATCAGCAATCTCTTCAGCTGTCAGATTCCGGTCCAAATTCTGATAAATATAGTTTATTGCCTGATTGATCCTGTCCAGGAATTCATTCTCTGCCATATCCTTCCTCCCAGGATATATTATAACACTGCTGAAGTAAGAAAAAAAAGACTGTCTGGATCAACCTTCACTGATCCGGAGACAGTCCCGGCAGGCATACATATTTTAATTCTTGATTTTTCCCATGGCTTTCTCAGCATAGCTGTTGTCAACGATATCTTCATAGGCAGCTTCCTTCTCCAGCTCGCCCGCAGTCTTCATGACTTCCTGCAGCAGTCCAAGCGATTCCTTTTTCATTACCGGAGATTTACACCAGGTATCCTGATCCTTATACCGTTTTGCAACTGTAGTCAGAAGATCCATGTCTGAATCCGGGAATGAATCCTTAATAGCTTGCGCCACTTCTTCCGGAGTATGGGTATCTACCCAGATCTGTCCTCGGTATATGGCATTGGTGAACTTCTGTATTACACTGGGATTTTTCTTTATATAGCTCTTCTTTGCGTAATAAGCGGTATACGGTATCTCACCGCTATCCTTTCCGACAGACGCTACAATATAGCCCTTGCCCTCTCTCTCGAGGGTGGATGCGACCGGCTCAAACAGTGTAACATAATCCCCGATCCCTCCGGTAAAAGCGCCAGCCATTAACGCAAACTGCACGCTCGTATCCACCTCGACATCCCTTCCGGGATACACACCGTTCTTCTTGAGCACATATTCAAGTGTCATCTCAGGAACTCCGCCTTTTCTGCCTCCTATTATGTACTTGCCCTTTACATCGGTCCATGTAAAGTCCGGATCGGGCTCCCTGGCTACCAGAAATGATCCATCCCTCTTAGTAAGCTGGGCAAATACAACAGCATGATCTTCCTTGCCCTCATTATATACATATATTGCAGCCTCCGGTCCTGAGAAGCCAATGTCCGCCTGGCCCGACAGAACAGCTGTCATAACTTTGTCTGCGCCCTGTCCATTGATAAGCTCCACGGACAGTCCCTCCTGCTCAAAAAAGCCAAGATTCAGCGCCGCGTATTGAGGAGCATAGAAAATGGAATGTGTGACCTCACTGAGCTTTACATCGATCAGTTTCTTATCGCCGCATGCTTCGAAAACCATTATAAGGCATAACACAAGTACGGCAGTCATAATTGTTCTAAAAATTTTCACAGGTCTGCCTCCTCTCAATTCTCCGATTCCAACCCGTCCCGCTGTAACTCATATTGGCTTTATCAGATGTAATTATCGCATACATATTAATCAAGCTGTATGTTTTCCGCTCTTTATCAGTATTCTTTCCAGATACACGACCCCCTGGTACATAAGTCCGGCAGCTACAGACAGTATCAGTATGCTTGTCATGACCAGATCGAGTTGGAATACCTGGCCTCCATATACGATCAGATAACCAAGCCCGGCTCTTGAAACAAGAAACTCACCTACAATAACACCGACCCATGAAAGGCCGACATTTACCTTCAGTGCGCTTATGATCACCGGATATGACGAAGGCAGTACAACCTTCATAAGTACTTGTGGGCGAGTAGCTCCAAAGGTCCTGACCAGCTTGATCTTGTCCTGGTCAACAGAAATAAACCCATTGAGCACCTCAAGGATAGTAACGACAAGTGATATCGTTAGCGCAATCGCTATTATCGATGTGGGTCCCGCACCTATCCATACAATGAAAATGGGTCCAAGCGCTATCTTTGGCAGACTGTTCAAAATGACCAGGTAAGGTTCAAGCACCTTTGACAGAAATTCGGACCACCAAAGCACTACAGCTATAAGGGTCCCTGCGACCGTACCAAGCAAAAACCCAACAACAGTCTCAAAGCAGGTCACTCCGGTGTGATAAAACAAGTTGCCCTCGTTGTACAGACTGACAAGCGTATCGATTACTCTTGAAGGCTGGCTCGTGATAAAGGGATCCACCAGCTTCAGTACAGCTAAAAGCTCCCACAGCGCAAAAAATGCAACAAGAAGGAAAAGTCGAGCTGTGAGTATGGATATTTTTCGTATCTTTACCTTCTTCAAGTATTCCTTATGTTCCTTTGAGGTACTCATATCATTTAGCAAGTGGTTCATCTCCTTTTGGCAGCATCGGTACTACCTGTGACAAGTCAATTTATACATGTATCTCAAGGTCCTTCCATATCTTATTGAAGTAGTACCTGAATTCCGGAGCCTCCCTGCAGTTTATTGGCGTCTTCATGTTACAGGTCAGAGTGATGTCATATATTTTCTTTATTGTACCGGGCCTCCTGGTTAAAACAACAACACGGTCAGCCATGCTGATGCTCTCTGCGATATCATGTGTAACAAGAATAGCAGTTTTCTTCTCCCTTTTGATAATGGCAAAGATGTCTTCAGCTACGGCAAGCCTTGTCTGGTAATCCAGTGCAGAAAACGCCTCGTCCAGAAGCAGTATCCGGGGATTTACCGCAAGTGTCCTTATAAGGGCAGCTCTCTGTCGCATTCCTCCTGAAAGCTGATTAGGATATTTGTCCTTGAATTCCAACAAGCCATATGTTTCCAGCAGGCCTAAAACGCGTTCCTTCGTACTGCTGTTCAACGCTCTTGTGATTTCCAGTCCAAGAATTACATTCTCAAAGATAGTCCTCCATTCAAAGAGATAGTCCTTCTGGAGCATATAGCCAACCTGATTTGCAGATCCGTCCACGTTTCTGCCACCAATGATGACGGAGCCCTCCGAAGGCTGCAAAAGACCTGCAAGAATTGAAAGAAGAGTAGACTTGCCACAGCCGCTTGGTCCGACAATGCTGACAAATTCACCTTCCTCCACGGCCAGATTAATATCCTCAAGCGCTGTAACCTCACCGTTGAGCGAGTGATATTTCATTCCGAGATTATGTACTTCCACTACCGTTCCCAAAATATCCTCCTCCGTGTACTCATAGTTCCCGCAGGAAGTAATGCTTTTATGTACATTACAGTATATAGATTTAATTCGAAAACAGTGAAAGAAACAACATACTTTTTGTAAACATTCACAAGTTGAAATCCTGAGATGTTTGTTTTGTATTGAAGTGTTACGGGCAAGCGTGGTAAAATATAGCAAGGACAGAATATTGTAGTTTTTAGGAGGGTTTTTATGTATTTCACAGCACTTGAAGACTTAAAAAAATACGTGGCTAACTCCTCCTTTACAACTTCAGATCAGCTGATGATAATGGTTGGAGAAAAATCTGCAAGTTTTGTCCCCGAAATGATAGATTGCCTGAATAAGAATAATATAAGCTTTTTTGGCGGTATATTCCCTGAAATAATAGTCGGTAATAAAAACAAAAAAGAGGGATATGTCGTAGAAAAGCTCCAGCCTCTTTATTCATCACTTGTTCTGCCTTTTATGATGCGTTTCTCGCAGGACAGCGAAAAGCTGCGCGGTGCGACAGCCATCATTTTTGTTGACGGATTGTCCGGAAGTATGAAAGACCTTGCTGATACAGTCTATGACAAGCTTGGTGACACAGTGACATACGTCGGCGGCGGAGCAGGCTTTTACGACTTGCACCATAGGCCTTGTATATTCAATAACCGGCAGATTTATAAGGATGCTCTGTACATTTGTATAGTAAGTAACGAATCTAAGCTGGCTGTGGAGCATGGCTGGAATAAAATGTCGGGGCCCTTCTATGTCAAAAGATCTTATGACAATGTTGTATCGGAGCTGGACAGCTACAGGGCTTTCGATGTCTACAGACATGTGATAGAAGAGGAAGTGAGCCTGACACTTTTTAAGGAAGACTTTTTCATATATGCAAAGGATCATCCTTTTGGAATACTTGAAGATGAAAATTCCCTGGTCGTCAGAGATCCTGTGGCAGTGAATGATGAAGACGAAATCATATGTGTAGCCGGCATTCCGGAAGGCTCCGAAGTATATATACTCAAGGGCGACGTGGATACACTTCTGAAGTCCTCACTGAAAATCACTGAAACCTGCCGCGAAAAAGCCCCTGCAAAGTACCTGCCGCTGCTGTTCAACTGCATATCAAGAGCAGTGTTCCTTGGAAAGTATTTTACCGATGAGCTTGACAATATACAGGCAAACTTGAATTACGGCGTTGAAGGTGCTCTGTCAATTGGTGAGATTGCCAGCAGAGAAAACGGTGAGTTAATCATTCACAATAAATCAACAGTTCTGGCAATTATAAAATTATGATGTTAGAACGTGAGCAAAAGGATTGATTTGTATAAGAGCATTTATCCAATTTTCATCTTAGTACGAGCTGAGAGCCTGAATTAACGATTCCTGATGAGTAAGAATTTGAGACAGGCGGGCTGCAAAACACCCGCCTGTCCACATACTCTACATTTTAGGCAGTTCTGTGTCCAAGAGCTCGCGGACTATCTTGGGATTAGCCTTTCCCTGTGAGGCTTTCATCACCTGTCCTACCAGGAAGCCCGCAGCCTGAGTCTTTCCGTTCCTGTAATCCTCAACTGATTTGGGATTGCCTTTAAGTACCTGTATAACCAGTTCAGTAAGGTCTTCTTCCGAGCTGATCTGCCCCAGTCCTCTTTTCTCAACTATTTCCCCGGGTGTTCTGCCGCTTGAGAACATCTCCTTAAAAACCTCTTTGCCTGCGGTATTGCTTATCCTTCCTTCTTCGACAAGTGTGATCAGGCTGTACAGATTAGCAGGCTTCATAGTTATATCACCCGATGACATCCCCGTTTCATTAAGCATCCTCAGCATTTCCCCAAGCACCCAGTTAGCGGCGGCTTTAGGAGCTGCACCTTCCTTGATAGTGCTTTCAAAGAACTCAGAAAGCTTCTTATCTCCAACGAGAATTTCTGCTTCACCCTCCCCGAGCCCATACTCATTAATAAACCTTAACGATTTTTCCAAGGGCATTTCAGGCAACGACCTCTTTATTTCATCCGTAAAGCCTTCTTCAATGATTACAGGCATCAGGTCAGGCTCAGGGAAATACCTGTAGTCATGAGCCTCTTCCTTTGATCTCATCGACACCGTTCTGCCTTTCCCACTGTCCCATCTCCTTGTTTCCTGTATGATCTTATATCCCTCGCCAAACCTGTATAGCTCAGTTTGCCGTTTTTCCTCCTTCTCGAGGGCTTTCTGTAGTTCTCTGAAGGAGTTGATATTTTTAAGCTCGACCTTTGTGTTATATTCCTGCTGTCCCGCCGGTCTTATGGAAATATTGGCGTCACATCTGAGAGAACCCTGTTCCATACGGCAGTCAGATATTTCGCCATATTCCAGCACCGATTTCAATGTCCTTAAGAATGTCACTGCTTCCTGCGGTGAACGCATATCCGGTTCAGAAACTATCTCTATCAAGGGTACTCCTGCCCTGTTGTAATCAATAAGTGAATATGGTTCATCCTCAAGGTGTATGAGTTTTCCGGCATCCTCTTCTATATGGATCCTGTTTATTCGAACGTCGACATGCCTGCCTTCACAGTCAAATCCAACATATCCTCCGGAGCACATGGGAAGGTCATACTGCGATATCTGGTAGGCCTTGGGCATGTCGGGATAAAAGAAGTTCTTCCTGTCCAGCTTGTTCACATTGTTGATCCTGCAGTTCAATGCCGTACCTGCCTTAACAGCCAGCCTCACCACTTCCTCATTAAGGACGGGAAGGGTGCCTGGCAGACCCAGGCAAACGGGGCATGTGTTTTCATTGGGCTTTGAGGCGAATTGTGTTGAACAACCGCAGAATATTTTGGATTTTGTGTTTAACTCAGCATGTATTTCAAGTCCTATTACAGTTTCAAAATTCATTGCTTCTACCTCCTTCTATAAAGTGCAGATCATCATAGCTGCAGCTTCAGTTCCTGCTCAAGCGCGTATGCTACCTGCAGGATTTTTTGTTCTCCATAATGGGGGCCAATAAGCTGTAGCCCTACAGGCAAGCCTTCACGGCTATAGCCGCAGGGTATGGATATCGCCGGAAGTCCAGCAAGATTGACGATGATCGTATATACGTCAGCAAGATACATCTGAAGCGGATCGCTGCTTCTCTCTCCTATCTTAAAAGGGAGCACCGGAGAAGTCGGACCGAGGATCAGGTCATATTTGCCAAAGACCTCTTCAAACTGTCCTTTCAACACCTTCCTGTACTTCTGGGCCCTATTGTAGTACGCATCATAGTAACCGGAGGACAATGCATAGGTGCCCAGCATTATCCTTCTCTTTACTTCGGTACCAAAAGCCTCGCTTCTTGATTTCTCCATCAGTTCTTCAATATTGGTATAGTCCTTTGTCCTGTAGCCATAACGAATGCCGTCATACCGCGCGAGATTGGAGCTGGCCTCCGCAGAAGAGATTATATAATAGGCAGATAATCCGTCATCGGCTGCCGGGAGCGAGATTTCTTCAACAATTGCGCCAAGGCTTTCAAAATGCCTGATGCTCTCCCTGATAGATGCCTCTATTTTTTCATCGAGTCCCTCAATAAGAAATTCTTTTGGAACGCCTATCCTAATGCCTTTTATGTCTTTCTCCAGCCCTGAGACATAGTCCTTTTGGTATGCTCCCTTATAGGATGTGCTATCCTTTGTGTCATTCCCCTGGATCACTTCCAGCATCAGGGCACAATCCCGGACAGTATTTGACAGAGGACCTATCTGATCAAGCGATGAACCAAAGGCTATAAGTCCATATCGCGAAACAAGTCCGTATGTCGGTTTCAAGCCAACTATCCCGCAAAAAGCTGCAGGCTGCCTTATCGAGCCGCCTGTATCGGAGCCCAGTGAGACAGGCACAAGGCCGGCAGCTACAGCCGCTGCTGAGCCTCCTGACGAACCGCCGGGTACTCTCGTGATGTCCCGTGGGTTTTTTGTAATTTTGAAAGCAGAATTCTCAGTGGATGAACCCATGGCAAATTCGTCCATATTTGTTTTGCCAATGATCACAGCATCCTCTTCCAGCAACCTTTCCACAACTGTTGCATTATATGGAGGGATAAAGTCCTCGAGCATTTTTGATGCGCAGGTAGTTCTGATGCCATCCGTGCATATATTGTCCTTGACTGCCACAGGAACTCCGGCAAGCTTGCCTGCAGGCCTGCCCTCCCTGATTTTATCATCGATTGCCCTTGCTTGAGCAATAGCACTTTCCTCACAAAGTGTCAGAAAAGCGTCTGTAGTTCTATCATTCGATCTTATTTTTTCGATATAGTTGGCTGTAGTTTCAACAGCTGAATATCGTTTTTCCTTAACACCGATGCATATTTCCCATGCACTCATGGAGTCGCTCATCTGTACACCCCCTATTCAATGATTTTAGGAACCTGTATATAAGTCCCGTTCATTCCCTTTGCATTTCTAAACAGCTTATCCTTATCATCAAAAACAATATTTTTATCTGCTCTCACAACTGATTTCTGTCCGGTTGGCACCTTATCAAGATCCACACCTTCCAGATCCATTCTGTCAATAGACTGAAAATGAGTTAAAATGCTCTCAAACTCACCTGTCAGTTTAGCAAGTTCGTCATCACTGAAACGAAGCTTTGCCAGCTTCGCTATATAGGTAACATCATCTCTGGATATTTTCATACGTCACACTCCTTTTGATTCTGGTTGGGCAGATGGGACAAGCCCCTTGTCCGGTCGTCCCCCCCTGTCCTGCCTGAGATCTATCAAGGCTCCAGCCTTTTAATGTCTCTTGGGAACAGTGTAGCTTCGCGGATATTGGTAAGGTCCAGTATTTTCATGGTAAGCCTCTCAAGGCCTATTGCAAAACCACCATGCGGAGGCATCCCAAATCTAAAGCTGTCAAGGTAGAAAGAGAAGTTTTCAGGCTCCAGCCCGAATTTCATAATGTTCTGTCTAAGCATTTCATAGTCATGGATCCTCTGTCCACCTGTAGTTATTTCAAGTCCTTTATATATCAAATCAAAGCTCTGTGTCAAATCGGGATCCTCCGGATCAGGCATAGCATACATAGGCCTTTTAGTCACCGGATATTTTGTGAGAAATACAAAATCCGATTTATACGTTTCCCTTACATAATCTGAAAACAGTTTCTCACCCTCTGCGTCAATATTCCCACAGGGAGAACTCTTGCCATATTTCTTCAGCAGTATGTCCTGGGCCTCTCCTAGCGGTATCCTTGGTATTTCTACATCCTCCGGCATAGCAATATCATACAGCTCTAATTCCTTTTTGCAGGAAGCCCTGAGATGATCAAACAGATATTTGATATAGCCCTCCTCAAGGTCCATCAGATCGTCTGCCCCGCTGATGAAGCCCATCTCAACATCCATACTCACATATTCGCTCAAATGCCTCCATGTATTGTGAAGCTCCGCCCTGTATGCATGCCCGACCTCGTATACCCTTTCAAAGCCGCCCCCCACCATCATTTGCTTATAAAACTGGGGGCTCTGCGCTAAGAAGGCACGCCTCCCGAAAAAGTCCACTGTGAACATTTCTGAGCCTCCTTCGGTACTGGAAGCGATGATTTTCGGTGAATGTATCTGAGAGAATCCATTTCCCCTGAGATAATTCTTAAATGCTTCCTCTATTTCCTGCTGTACCTTGAATATAGCTCTCGTCTTGGGCGACCTCATACTGATAGTCCTGTAATCCAGCTGTGTTTCCAGCGAAGCCTTGATCCTGCCTTTATTTATCTCAAACGGCAGCATGTCATAGTAGGCTTTTCCGAGGATCTTGATCGATTCAACATGTATCTCGGCACCTGAAGGAGCCTTATCGTTTATTATTTTTTCCCCAACTGCTTCAATACACATCTCCAGTCTTAGTTCCCTGGCTGCAAAGCCGTCGGTCACAAGCTGTATTATTCCCGTTTTGTCCCTCAGCTGTACAAAGGCAACTTTACCGATGCAATTTATACTGTGCACCCATCCCTTTACCGACACTTGTTTAAGATCATTTTTGAACACTTCTTCCACATACGACCTTTTCATACGATACCTCCTCCTTCTCCTATTTTTTATAACGAGGCCAAAATGTCCCCCGCCTCGTTAACACCTTGCCATATATCAAGATCCTGAAGCCTCGAGACCTTCCTGATCTGATCATTCAAAACAATAATCATTCCTGGTGCGCCCACTGGACGCCCCATAACAAAAAATCCCGTCCCTATACAAATTGATTGTATAGGGACGGGACATTATTCACATTCCGCGGTACCACCCTAGTTAGCCTGAAAGCTCACCTCTGTTCGGTACGGACCTGATCTGTGAATATAAACCTGGTTCAATATCAGATCTGTCGATACCTATTCCCTCTATCGGTGGAAATCCGTCCAAGCCTACTTTCTGTACTAATTTGGGTTGGATGCTCGGAAGCGTTCTTCGATACATACCTAAATACGGAGCTTTCACCATCCTCCACTCGCTTTGAATCGGCACTGCATGTACTCTCTTCGTCATCGCATTACACTATATTAAATTAATTATTTTTTATTATATCCGCAATTTTAAACGTTTACAATAGTTTGTTAAAATATTTTTCGACGGGAGCTAGTCCGCCTGTCCAATGACGGGCAATGTGAAGAAGAACGTGCTGCCTTCGCCCGGATTGCTTTCAGCAAATATCTTCCCTCCATGCTCCTGCACAATATACCGGCATATGGACAAGCCGAGTCCGGTTCCTCCATATTCTCTTGATCTGGACCTTTCACATCTGTAGAATTGTTCGAATATATGAGGCAGATCTTTTTGTGAAATACCACTGCCATTATCGCTTATGGCAATCTGCAGCCATTTTCCGCACACTGTGGTCTTTATCTGTATTATACCGTTACTGCCGGTATAGCGCTTCGCATTTTCTATGATATTGTCAAGGACCTGCCGGATTCTGCTCCTGTCTATGTTTACAGGCACATCAGGCACTGTCTCCGGGAGTTGCAGCTGCTTTTCGTCCAACTCAAAATCGGCTTTGTATTGCTGAAACATTTCTTCCAGAACCATTTTTGCTGAACATCTCTGCGGATTCATAGGCAGCCGGCCCAGTTCGAGCTTCGAAAACTGGAACAGATCGTCAATAAGGCTGTCCAGACTGTCGGCTTTGTTATGAAGAACTATAAGATATCTTCTCATTCTTTCCGGGTCCATATCCGGATAATGATCCTCGATCCCTTCAACATAACCTTTTATTGATGCCAGTGGTGTCCTAAGGTCATGTGAGATGTCTGCAAGCATTTGCTTCCTGGAGTTTTCTATCTGAAGCTGCCGCTCCAGTGATTGCTTCAATTCCATCCTCATCCTGTCAAAAGCCAGACATACCTCTCCAAGCTCGTCCTTGGCCTTATAATCAACTTTGATATCCAGATTTCCGGAGGAGATATTCTCCGAAGAAATACGAAGCAGCTTCAAAGGCTGGAGTATAGCCGTAGAAATATAGCGGATGGAGATAAGGATGATTAGTACAAGTAGTACTATTACCGTTGTGGTAATATAGAAAATCATTCTTGAATTGATGGAATTGCCGATCTTGCTCATATTCTTGACGATGATGGTATTTGCTATAATCCTGTTGTCAATGACAACAGAATTAATGTGTTTATGCAGTCCCGGGTGTTCTGTATCATATAATATGTCAAAGTCGCAAAGCTCTTTTACATCGATCCTTTTATGCTCCGATGCGGCGGCAGGCTCCGTGGAATCGTAGAGTACATTTCCCGCAAGGTCTATTATGGTCATATCGGCTTCAATTGCCTTGAGATGATTGGATACCACCGCGTTAAATACATTGTAGTCATTGATTTGGCTAAAATTACTGTCAACCAGTTCAAAGGTTTCCTGCAAAGTAACCCCTGAAGAATAGTATTCCCGCGCATCTTCGTTGAACTGGTAAATACCCAGATAGATCAGATACCCTCCAACCGCAGGAACGATCAGGATCAAAAACGCAAGTACGATCAGTTTCAGGCGGATGCCTATTTTCATTTCGCTCCCCCCTCGAATCGGTACCCGATTCCCCAGGCCGTCTTGATATATTTGGGGTTGGACGGGTCTGTTTCAACCTTTTCCCTGATCCTTCTGATGTGTACGGTTACGGTGTTGACATCGCCGAACTCATTGAATCCCCATATCTGATCAAATATCTGTTCCCTGGTAAATACCTGGTTGGGGTGAAGCATGAATAGCTTCAATATCTCATATTCCTTGGCGGAAAGCAGGATCTGGTTCCCTGAATGGCTCACTGTACAGGATCTTAGATCTAGAGTCAGCTCTCCATAGGTCAGTTTGACATCTTCCCTTGCTTCCCTTGACAGATGGATGTATCTGCGAAGCTGTGCTTTTACCCTTGCAACAAGCTCGCCGGGGCTGAAGGGCTTGGTAATGTAATCATCGGCACCCAGTCCCAGGCTCAGGATTTTATCGACTTCTCCCTTTCTGGAGCTCAGCATCAGGATGGGAACAGGAGAGATTGCTCTGGCTTGTCTGCAGATTTCCATACCGTCCATCCCAGGCAGCATGATATCAAGGATCATCAAATCAGGCTGATGATCCTTGAAAGCCTGTATTGCCTGAAGGCCGTCAAAAGCATAAAAAACCCGGTAACCCTCTTCTTCCAGATAATCACGGATCAGGAACACCAGATCCCTTTCGTCATCCACAATGAGAATTTTTTCCTGTGACAAAGTAAAACACACCCTCGTATACAAAATCAACACTGCTATACGCAGTAAAGTAGTCAACAAATTAATTATAACACCTGGATTCAAAGAAAATTTTTCGGTTGTAGAAAAATTTTCTCACTCCAGCGGTGTTTCAACGAGGCGTGAGATACGCCTCGTTATATCACATTATGTAACCATCTTTTACATAAATGGTCCGGTTTCCGAATTGTGAGGCTTCTGCTGAGTGAGTTACCTGTAATATCGTTTTACCTTTTTCGACTTGTATATCCTGGAGCAGCTGCATGATCTGCATTCCTGTCTTACTGTCCAGACTTCCGATTGGTTCATCTGCCAGAATGATATCCGGTTCGTTTATCAACGCCCGGGCAATTGCGACCCTTTGCTGCTGTCCTCCGGAGAGTTCCCTGGGCATGTGCTTCCTCCGGTCTTTCAGCTCCACGATTTCAAGCAATTCCTCAAGCCGGCCTCTGCAGCTCTTCATATTGGCGCCGTCCAACAAGAGCGGCAGGATAATATTATCCTCTACGTTCAGGTTGGGAACCAGATTGTAAAACTGAAAAACAAATCCAAGGCTCTTCCTTCTGAGCCGGCTCATTTCTTTGTCGCTCATTTCTGACAGTGTACTGCCGCCGAGGCATATGCTGCCTTCAGACGGTCGGTCCAGTCCACCGAGCAGGTACAACAGCGTACTCTTCCCGGATCCCGAAGGACCCATAATGGAGACAAACTCTCCCTCGTGAATATCAAGATTGATCTTTTTAAGGACATCGACTCTGGTATCACCTATAGCAAAGGATTTTGACATATTTCTCACTTCAATCATCTTTTTCATGTTCCTACTCCTATTCGTATTTTAATGTTTCAACAAGATTCATGCGGGCTGATCTGAATACAGGACTCAGTGCGGCAGCTGTTGTCGCCAGTATGCCGGCAAATAGAGCACCTGTTAAAAGCAATGGGTTGATTTCCATGATCAGTGGTGAGTTTACTGCTGACAGAATCCCGACAACTATTTTCATTGCCGGGATAGTACAAAAAGCGCCCAGCAGTCCTCCTGTCAACCCTGTAAGGGCTGCTTCGGCAAACAGCATAAGAGAGGCCTGGCGGTGATCCATGCCGGAAGAACGCAGTATGGCAAGGGATCGTCTTCTTTCCAGGTAACTGATTATTAGATTGTTCATTATGCCTAAAATCCCAAGAATCAGCGTAATAGCGATCAAAGCGTTCAAAACGGAGAAAATCTGCTTGCAGCTGTCGATTTCGCTTTTGGCCATATCCTTTATTATGTATATAGTCGGTTCTTTCTCTGCAAAGGCAAACTTGATTCTTTCCGCAGTCTCTTCTACGTCTGATCCTGTTTTGATATACAGACGGTAGAAGTATTTCGCATCCATATCTTCTACAAAGTTTTTATTGGAGATCAGAGCATTGTTTCCAGAATAGAGAACCGTATTGATGAACCCTGTTACGGTATACTCACGGATGCCATTTTTCATCCTTATCTGAAGCTTGTCCCCCTTCTGGACACCGAAACGTTCTCCCAAGACATCCGATAAAATAATGTTTCTGCCCTCGGATAAGGAATGAATCAGAGCGTATTCGTCTTCGTCCGTTACAATTTTACGGTAATCCAGTATCTTATCGGTATCGACCCCCTGAAAGCCTCTGATTGTGGAGCTGCTTCCGACTATTTGCACATCGTGGGCCTCGTAAAAGCTATATACCCCGGTTACACCACTGACCTTCATAAGATCCTGTTCAAATTTCGAATCTGCCTTCTCTTCTTCAATCATTAGGTCGTATTTTCTCTCGGCATAACTATTGGTGATCCTGTTGACAGTACCGTAAGCAGCCAGGTTCATTGTCATCAATCCTGCGAGGGAAATGGCAAGCAGGGTGATATTGTTTATCGCGAGCTTGTTTCCCTGGATATTCTTTGCGGCAAGAAGCCCGATATTTGCGTGGAATAATTTCATTATGCCCATGAATAAGTATGTGAAAAGCTTTGAAGCGTAAGGCATTAAAAAGACAATGGAGACGAATAGGAAGAACAAAGCAGGTGCATTAAACAGCAATCCGTATTTGTAGCTGGATATTATCGGACATATAACCGCAAGAAGCAAAGTCAAAAGTCCAATGGCGCCCTTGATCGGATGATTCTGCGAATTTCCCTTGAAATTGCCAAGGATAATATCCTTAATACAGTACCGGGATGTTTTCAGGATGGGGATAAGTGCGCCGGCGAAACTCAGAACAATACCCAAGCCCCATGATACTGCAAAAGCATTTATCCCATTTGATCCGATTACTTTATTCTGATTATTCCAGTTAGGATCAGTAAGATACAGTACCAGCTTATTTATGCCAGCGCCAGCTAAACTGCCCGCCATGCCGCCCAGAACACCATAAAGGACACTTTCCAGTATCAGCGCAAAATGGCTGGCTCCTTTGGAAGCACCAATGCTGCGGTAAGTGCCGATTACAGGCAGACGTTCAAATGTAAGGACCTTGAAGGAGGTATAAATGATAAAAAAGCTCATGAATAAGGACAATAGTGAGACAAGCAGCAATGCCGCAGAGGTCCCGCCCGTGTAATTCCGGATTTCCTCCTGTGTAAAGGGCTCACTGACGACATTATCAGGATAAAGCACTTTTAACGAATCTATCAGCTCCGGTATTTTCCCGTCGCTTTTCACTTTCAGAAAAAGTATGGTACCGTCATCGGCACTTTTATATTCAGATAGGGTTTCTTTTGATACAAAAGCATATATGGAGTTGCCTGTGTTCAGAAAAAAACCATCAGGTTCGGCCAAAGCGGCAACTGTGAGCAAAAGCTTACTTTCTCCGATTTCCAATGCCATTTGGTCGCCCTGCTGCAAATGAAGCTCTTCTGCTTTGTCCCTTCCGATTATTACTTTGTTGATACCGAAAGAAAACGTCTTCGCGTTTATTCCGAACTGCAGCGGATTGAGAATTTCCATTTGCTCATATTCCATGCCCAGAAGGTTAATGATGTCCTCCTTTCCATTTGGCGCCTTGTAAATGCCTACTCCCTGAAAACCTCCGATCACATATTCCAGGTCTTCAGAAAGCTGTGCCGCCTTATCGGCTTTTATAAAGGGCGAAGTAGAGTTTTCGCCCTTTTGAATAAGAATGTCAGCTTCGCCCGAATATTGGCGCATTCGTTCCACAACTCGAGATTTGATGTTTTCCGGTAATGTAATTGACACAAAAAACAGGGCGGTAGACAGAAAAATGGAAAACAGGATAAGAAAGGTCCGCATCTTGTTCTCCAGCATACTTCGAAGGATAAACCTGATCAACAGCTTCATTCTATGAGCCTCCTTTATAACAAAACATGAGAACTATCATAGAATGTCGAGCTTACAGATTTCATAAGAAATTATTACAAAATGATTAAATTTATTTTATACCAGGATCTGATATTATTCCTTCCTCACAACGTACAGCTTCTCTCCTGCCGAGTTCGCTTTATTGTATTGGTCAATGACATCGAAAATATTTTTCACATTGTTCCGGTCCATATCCCTGAAATTGCACTTCATCAGCAGCTTCTCCAGCTCTTCTCCGGAGGTGCTTGCAGCGGCGATCTCCTTCATCGCGTTTTCCAGCCATTCCAGCCTGTCATGAGGTATCAGGCAGGCATGTGCCTTTATTCTCTCATCCTTGCGGTCCTCATAGCGTTTGACTTTCTCAATGGGCTTGGAGATCCAGCCTGTAGATATATGAAATGCATTCCAGCGCAGCTGCTCGGTCTTTGCCAGGTTGTCAAACAACTCATCGTTTTCCTCAAGCAATGCATGGTACTCATTCTCACCGACTGCCGTTTCAGGTATCGTTCCTTTGGTCTTTTTCAACTCATAGCCCACAATATGCATAAACACCCCGATGTACTCTGCAGCAGCCCTGTTCGAATTCTTGAGGTGCACCGACAATCCACTCCAATCAGTACCTCCATAATGCTTGTCTACGGATTTTGCCATCATGTCCATTTTTTCATTCAGAATGATATCACCGGTGTAAATATTTTTATGGTAACCAAATACTATGATGTCGTCACCTTCAATTTCTTCATTTCTGTACAGGTCATTATTCTCACCTGTTATATTCAGTGCGTATACAGGTTTGTGAGGCAATCCGGCTCTGTCGATATATTTTTTAATGTTTGATACTGTCTGAATATTGACCAGGTCATCGCCAAGAGCTGAAATCACCAGATCAATAGAGCCTTCATCCGAATCCAATGATTTTTGGATATATTCATCCAGAACAGAGTAAAAACATGTGCTACTGACATCTGTATCTACAAACCTTATATTTGCGTTTGAAATCTCATCATCAAACAAGGATGGATAGTTGCCCCTGAACTCGCCTTCAAGCGCACTGATGTTTTTGTCAATGACCACTGCATGAAATGTACAGCCAACAAACTGCGAGCTGCTGTATATCTTCCTTAGCATTTGCCGTCCAATACTTCCAAAGCCGAGAAGCACAACGGTAATTGTTTTCTTGTTCTTTGCAACAGCCTTTTGCTTATCAAACTCGATCAGCTTGTAAATTGGGCATTTCAAAATAAATTCCCTTGAAGTCAAATCGGGCTCGCTGAAGAAATTGATATTATATTTGAGCTTGCGGGCGACCCCTTCTATCCTTTCGGTTATGACATCCGAATTGGACTTAACAAAAACGCCCTTCAGTCTTTCGGCCGGAAAACCCGCGTTTCTCAAGTGCTCTAAAATTCCGGCAGCGAGTTTGTAATTAGAAATTTCATCATCAGTAAATACCAACAAGGTCATAAAGCCTGACAATAGTCGTTTACCCTTTAGTCCAACCTTTAAGAGAGCCTTTTGATTGATGGTTGTATCAGAAAAAACAGGCATTTCCAGGTACATGCAGTCCATATCGTTTATTTGGGCAACATTAATCGGATCTATACTTTCATCAATAAAAACTATTCTCCTGTTTTTTACCGCGATATCTTTGGCAAATACAAGCGATTTACTGTTCACACCAAATATAACGTATGTATCCTTACTGGAACCGATCCAAAGGCGTATACTGGTGGATAGCTTTTTCCCGAACACCGACATTACAGTACTGGCAAATATAAGTATCGCCATTGTCTGACAACAATAGAACACCATCCTGAACCCAATACCGGATACGATATTACTGTTACTCAACTCCAATATTACGGTATAATCATCTTCCAGCAAAAACATCCTGACAGTGCTGAAAATGGCTCTCATCACGGTATTTGCATATTCAGCCAGATTGCCGCTTTCAGGCAAAAAGCCGATAAAATACAGTACGAAACCAACAATGAAAGTTGGTATGAACAGTATTACCGTTACCGCTGAAATTCTGGACTGCAGCTTGCCGGTCGCCATCATGAATGCAATAACAACTATAGCAATCAACAGCCCGGCTTGAAGAATATCATTCATTGTAGCCCCCATATAAATAAAAATAAAAGAAACTATTCGACATAACCGGTATAATATCCTCTACGATCTAGATATCATAACCATCGTACAATTTGTCCGGATCAGGACTCAACTTATAAAAATCCAAATCATCTATTAAAACACCGTTCGAATTATAATCGTCTTCCAACTTGTCTGAATCAAAATCCATATCAAGGACAGCAGGCTTGATAGTATCCAGCGTTTGTACCTTGTAATCGGCATCTATGATCTCCTTTTCAGTACCAATACCCGGGGTTTCAGCATCAACAAGTTCTCCGCCTACCAGTACCCCTTCTCTCTCTATTCTGAGATATAGTTTGCCATCCATTACAAACCACTTTCCTGCATGTGTGACATTTCTTTCATCGCCCACCATCTGACTGATTGAATATTTGTAGGTACCATCGCCATAGAATCTGTATACATTGCTGTAACCTGCAGCAACACCTGCACCGCAATTCCAGAATCCTATCAGCTTCTTTTCTTCATCACTCAGCTTGACTTTCTTTGCGTAGAATCTCTCTACCTTCTGTATCAGAGCAATACAGGATTTATCTTCTTCGGTCAGCTTACTGTTAACATCCTCAGCTATTGGATCATACCATTCAAATTCTGAAAATAAGTCGGTGTACTTTTGGGTTTTGAATATGTACCCATGCTTGGCAAATATGCCATTCCTCAATATAGCAAGCTCATCAGCCGTTAAACTGACAAGATCCTCAAAGGTTAACGGCTTTTCAAGATCAAATCCTGTATTGCCAAGCTTTATGACAAGACCGCTGTCACTATCCGGCTCTGAGCTGCCGCCGTTATCACCTTCGTTGACTTCACTGCTGTTATCACCGTTGTCATTTGAATTATTATTATCCCTGTCGAATACCAATTCTCCCTCGAAAATGCCCCATGTCAGATTCTCAGCATCATCATCGATAACTATTTCGACAACCAACTCATCGTCGTTGAATTCAATAGTCCCACGGCCTGAATTGCCCCAGCCATCATCTTTAAATTCAAACTCTGCCTTTGAGCCCTTGATTTCATATGTTTCATCAACCTGTGCTGTACGGTTTTCAGAAACATTATAAATACTGACCTTGCTGTTTTCAGTATCCAGCGACAGCGAAACATCAGGATTGCCTGTCGGCTCATCACAAAACCCGCTATACCAATCACCTTCATACTGCTTAATATCAAGAGGATTTTCGTTGGAAACAGCGATATCCCCGTTGCCTGCAGTCATATCCTTGCCTGCCTCAGGCTTTGTACCAACTCCGTAACCTGTGAGCAGGATTACAAAGCTAAGTATAATAAAAAATACCTTTTTTATAGTACCACTTCCTTTTTCCGTTATAATGCTGCTCTCATCGTGAGGGCTGAAAATACGTTAAAAAGTATGGAAAATCTTGGCCTTGTTATAATGGATATTATATTATCATTTCTTTAAAAAAACAATTTTATTGACATCCATTCTATATTGTCGTATATTACTAGTATAATAATTTACGAATATCGTAATAAAGGTGACTGTATGAAAGATAAAATCAGCGATGAAGAAATAAGTGGTTTAGCAAAGGTATGGCATGAGCTCATCGTTTCGATGCAAAAAATCAGTGAGGAACTGTGGAAGGATAAACTTGAAGGTGCGTCAACTGTAGAAATAAGTATACTCAGTATCATTGAGCAAAAGCCCGATACTATTTTGAAGGAGATTGTCAATATACTGGGAATTCCGAGCAGCACACTGACCAGCGCGATAGACCGGCTGGAAAAGCGCGGCTTGCTTAGACGTGTAATTAGTCAACGGGACCGGCGTTCATTTGGACTTGAACTGACGGATGACGGTAGGACCGCGCAAAAGGAACATCGGGAAAGTGAAAAGGTTTTATGGGAAAAGATTTTAGGGTCTTATGAAACCTCTGGTGAACGCAAAGAGCTTATCCGCTTACTAAGTGTTATGGCAAAAAATATTAACAATACTCAAAAGGGCGGTGAAAATGATGCGGAGTAAAACTGCAGTGATAACAGGAGCTACAAGTGGTATTGGAGAGGCTTTTGCCAGGAAGTTTGCAAAGCAAGGGTATGATCTTGTTATAACGGGACGGCGACAAGAAAAAATTGATGCTGTCGCAGAACAAATCAGACAGAAATATGGAGTCAATGTGGATGTCATTTTGGCGGAGCTTTCTGATGAGAAAGGTGTGCGTGAAGTCGCGAATAATATAAAAGGCCGTGAAATTGAGATTTTAGTCAATAACGCTGGCTTCGGAGCAAACACCCTGTATCATGCATCTGATCTAATTGTTATGGAGCAGCTTGCTAAGGTCAATGTTCTTGCACCCATGGAGTTAATACATGCTATCCTGCCGAGCATGGTGGAACGCAGAAAAGGCACGATCATAAACATCTCATCAGAGGGTGTTTATGTGATAGTCCCTAAAAACGCGGTATACTCCGGAGCTAAGGCGTTTCTGAAAAGCTTCACGGAAGGCCTGCACCTTGATCTTATGGGAACTGGCGTTAGGGTAATGGCTCTCTGCCCCGGTTTGACGCATACCGACTTTCATGAAAAAATGGGTATGGACAGATCTCGCCAGATTAACAGGGGTCAGATCAAATGGATGTCTGCCGATGAAGTTGTTGAGATCGCTCTCAATGATTTAGAAAAAGGTAAAGTTATCTGCATCCCCGGAAAGCATACAAAGATGCTGATACATTTGCTCAATCTTATGCCCAGAAAGAGTTACTACAGGTTCATGTACAATTTTAGCAAAAAAAACTTTGGAAAGAAGGCTGACTGATGTCTGAAGAATGGGACAATCCGAGTATTCTATTTAAAATATCTGATGAAATTGGAAACAACCGACTGTTTGGATTCATATATACACGCTATATAAAGACGCTGGGGTTGAAGGGCAATGAAGATTTGCTTGATTTCGGCAGCGGTTCCGGCGCTGGCTCCAAGCATCTTGCAAAAACCCTGCAAAATGGCGGCCATTTGACTTGTGTGGACACTTCCCGTTATTGGACTGCAAAAGCACAAGAACGGATGCGGAAATATAACAATGTCAGCTTCTATAACGATCCGCTTCCCGATTTAAATTTTCCGGAAAAAAGATTTGATGCGATTTACATACATTACGCTCTTCATGATGTTCCGGAAAACTTACGGGAGGAAATCGTTAGCGAGTTCTACAGAATCCTTAAAAGTGATGGACATTTGTACATAAAAGAACCACAGAGGGCATATGACGGAATGACTGTTGAGGAAATCAGGCGGCTGATGTTGTCAAATGATTTTATTGAGAAATATGGTACGGAGAAAAAAGGTGCTTTTTCAGGCGTTTACATGAAAAGCAAAAAGTGCTAAAGCAGAACCCATTGGTGGGTTCTGCAGCATTATTCAACCAACCATTTTAGCTGCCTTTCAAATTGGAGTAAGGGCACCTGTCAACGGCCTCATTACATAAAACATATTATTGAACGTCATACCCCTGTTCTTTTATAGCCTCAGTGATAGCAGCCAGGCTAACCTTGCTCGGATCATATTCAACATTGACCTTTTTGCTTCTCAGGTTAACACTGACGCTGTCTACACCGGCAAGTATCCCTACCGCCTTTTTGATACTGTTCTCGCAATGACTGCATGACATCCCCTTGACTGTCAAAGATTTAGTTTCCTTAGGCATACTTTTACCTCCTTATCCAGCTGCTATTCTTATTATTTTCTACAACAAAAAAATATTTATTTATAATTGGTACTCTTTTGTTTTATACAGCCAAATCATTCATCAGCCTTCGATAATCACCTCTTTCCGTAGTTATATGGCACAAACTCCTTATTAATACATTTTTAATTATATTATACCATACTATATTTATAATTCCAATTATTTCTACATAATAAAAATATAATATTGCAGTCTGAATACTCCAATATTATCAGTTTACTGAGATATTTTAGCTGTACTTGCATCAGGACCCCATTCAACTTTATATCAAAAGCTTTATGAAATAAGCCTCTTAAGGCTCATTGAGTCTGTTGCTGCCAATACAGAATTGAAAGCGTTGCTGCGCCTGAAAGCATATGATTGAGCAAGCCTAAATCGGCACAAGGCATACTAATATTTTAACTGAAAATCTGCTTTGGCACATCCATTTTTTCTTGCAGAACAAATAGAGCCCCTATTTGCCATCAGCAAACCGGGGCTCCAGAGTAGAAATTTTCAGTTATCTCAGGCTTACTAATCAATGTATTTCAGCGGATTAACCGGGATGCCATTTTTTCGTACTTCAAAATGCAGGTGAGGACCGGTAGCTCTGCCCGTCTCTCCAACTGTCCCTATTACCTCGCCACGGGCTACCCTTTGCCCGACCTTCACCTTTATTGTGTTGTTATGGCCATAATATGTGGTGTAGCCATTTTCATGATCAATAATGATAAGCTTTCCGTAATTGCCGCTCCATCCCGTAAACTTCACCACGCCACCGTCCGCCGCTTTATTAGGGGTGCCTGTCGGAGCAGCGATATCGATCCCTGAGTGCTGTTCGCCGCCCCATCTTTCACCGAATCCCGATGTTATTCTGCCCCTGCTAGGCCATTTAAATGAACCGAATGCAAGCGTCCGCGGCCTTGGTTTTGTACCCTGCAAAACAATTGCAGCTTTAGGAGCCAGGGTGATGATTTCATTTAAGATCCTTGTTTCCTCCGGAATACCATTTATGCTTATCAACTCAGCTTTAACCTGCTTTTTGCCTTCTACCCCCTCGACCTTTACTTCTATGTTTCCCTTGTAAAGCTTGGCAGACTCCTCATATTCTACTCCATAGGGCACAATGTCCTCATATTCCTTAACGATGCTCTGCTTGACATTAATAGTATACCTTGGGACTGCAAGGCTCAATTCCTGACCAATGGATATCCTGTCGATACTAAGGTCGGGATTTGCTTTTTCTATATCCTTCTGGCTGACTCCAAGCTTTTCGGCGATCTGGCTTACCGTATCGCCTTCCTGTACTACATATTTGCGGATAGTTTCATTCTCTTTTGTGACACTGCCATAGACAGCCTCCGGATCCTGCAGTTCATTAAGCTTCTCGCTTACCACGACTCTTTCTATTATGTTTACATTTTCAGCGAAGCTCGTGATAACTCCATCTCCTGCATCCTCCACATAAGGAGCCTTCACTTTTTCAAGCACCTCTTCACAAGATGTTTTATCCTTTAGTAAGGCTATATCTTTGCCATCAACATTTATCGCATATACTTTTCCCTTTAGCAATACACTTTCTTCTACTTGAGACAGAGAAGTCTCGGATGCTACATCAATGATCCTTTTATTATCCGGAAGGTATACTTCCTTATAGTCTATTTTGTTGGAAACTATCATTTCTGTGTCGTATTTGTTCTCTGCTCCTTTTTTGATATCCTCTACAATGGTGTTGAAAACAGCCTGACTTTCTACTATTCCTATCGGTTTATCATCCAGAAGTACTTCAAAGGCCTTTGTTGAGCGGACAAGCAATACAACGACAATTATCGTTGTTAAAACTAACATCGGTATCAATAATAATTTTTTGTCAAATTTTTTCATATTTACTCCGTTATGTATAACAATTAGTTTATGTAACTAAACCACTCCCTGCACTCAAAGTGCAGGGAATTATTGTTGCGACTGAA